>NZ_JBMSDW010000012.1:0-139357 GCF_049445895.1 Neotabrizicola sp. VNH66 | reverse complement strand
GGGCCGCATTGTAGGCGGGCCAGTTCGTCGTGCGGTAGCGGGCAGAGGAAGGCTTCGGCATGGACCGAATCTAACGCTCAGGATTCACGACGTGAATCCGCATCACCGATAAGTGCAACAACGTCTGCGTACTACCTCGATGGAGGCGCTGCGCGAATGGATCGGGCTGGGCCTTGGCGTCACCATCGTCGCCGATACCGTCTATCGCCCGTGGTCGCTGGAGGGGCTGAAGATCGAACGCCTGCCGCTGGCAGAGTCGGTGCCGCCACTGGAAATCGGGCTGGCCTGGCGGCGTGAGGGAGAGCTGAGCGAGGTGGCGCAGGCCTTTTCCACCTTTCTGCAGCAGACGGTGCGGCGCAGCGAAGGCCAAGTGTAGGCCGGCAGAAATCGGCGTCTCAACCGCCAGAGGGAGGAAACGGGATGGATCTGGGGATCACAGGAAAATGGGCGCTGATCTGCGGCGCAAGCAAGGGGCTGGGCTTTGGCTGCGCACAGGCGATGGCGGCAGAGGGGGTCAATCAGGTGATCGTCGCCCGGACGGCCGGGGCACTGGAGCAGGCGGCGGCACAATTGCGCGCCATTCCCGGCGCCGGGCAGGTGATCGCTGTCGCCGCAGATGTCACCACGGCAGAGGGACGCGCGGCAGCGCTTGCGGCACCGGGCGGGCCGGGGCGGGCGTTTGACATCCTGCTCAACAACGCAGGCGGGCCCCCGCCCGGCGATTATCGTGACTGGCAGGACGCAGACTGGCTGGCCGCGCTTGGCGCAAACATGCTGTCGCCCATTGCGCTGATCCGGGATCTTGCCGATGGCATGGCCGGGCGCGGCTTTGGCCGGATCGTCAATGTCACCTCGGTCACGGTCAAGGCGCCGATTGCCAATCTGGGCCTGTCGAACGGTGCGCGCTCCGGCCTGACCGGCTTTGTCGCGGGGATCGCGCGTGGCCCACTGGCGCGGCAGGGGGTGACGATCAACAACCTGCTACCGGGGGCCTTCGCCACTGATCGGCTGATCGCCACCATCGCGAACGAGGCCGAGGGCAAGGGTCTGGCGATGCCCGATTTGGTGGAGCGGCGGCAGGATGGTATTCCCGCAGGTCGTCTGGGCACGCCGGAAGAATTCGGCGCGGTCTTTGCCTTTCTCTGCAGCAGGCAGGCGGCCTATATCAACGGCCAGAATATCCTTTGCGACGGCGGCGCCTATCCGGGCACGCATTGAGCCAGGGGGCGGGGACCTCAGCGCACCCGCCCGACCCACAACAGCCCGAGGCTCAGCACCGATGCGGCCAGCAGCGTGGCCCCGCAACTGACCGCCTGATCGGGCGAAAGGCCCACAAGCAGCGTGCAGACACCGCCAAGTGCCATCTGCGCGGATCCGAAGAACCCCGCGGCTGCGCCCGCCCGATCCGGCACGGTATCCAGCGAGGCCGCCAGCGCGGTCGGGCTGATGGCGCCGCCGGAGAACATCAGGATCAGCGTCAGCAGGAACAACAGCCCCGGCGTCAGCCCGCCCCAAAGCGCGGTCATCAGAAACAATGCCGACACACCCACTGCAAGCAGCGCCGCCGTCAGCATGAAACCGTTCTGCGACATCCGCCCGATCCGCCAGCGCGAGGCGACGGTGCCCGTGACCGCCCCCAGCAGAATGCCGCCGACAAACCAGCCGACATGGGCCGGCTGCACCCGAAGCTGATCGATCAGGATATAGGGCGCGGCGGCAAAATAGGCATATGTCTGCGTCGAGGCGAGTGCACCCCCCGTTGCCGTGCAGGCAAAGCGGCGATGGGTGGCAAGCCCGCCCATCTCGCCCAGCACCCGGCCCAGCCCCAAGGGCTGGCGCAGCGGCACCGTTTCGGCCATGCGCACCAGAACCAGACCCAGAGCCAGCAGCGCAAACAGGCCAAGCGTCAGAAAGATCACCCGCCAACTGGCACCGACCGCCAGCCACGACCCCAGCACCGGACTGACGGCAGGGCCGATCAGCATGATCAGATTCAACAGCGAGATATCCCTTTGCGACCCGGCCCCGCCCGCCACATCGCGCACCACCGCCCGCGCCATGGTCAGCCCGGCCGCCCCGCCTGCCGCCTGCAGCACCCGCCCCGCCAGCAACACGCCAAGGCTTTGCGCCATGGCACAGACCAGCGACCCCGCCACAAAGATCAGCACCCCCGCGATCACCACCGGACGCCGCCCAAGCGCATCGGACACCGGGCCATAAAGCAATTGCCCGATCCCCAAGGTGAAGACATAGACCCCGATCGACAGCTGGATCTGTGCCGCATCCACCCCCAGTTCGGTGGCCGCGAACGGCAGCACCGGCACGAACATATGCATGGGCAGCGTGCCGGTGCAGGCCAGCATGACCGGCAGCCAGATCGACGGCGGCCTGCGCCCTGCGGCCCCGTGGTTTGCGCCCGCCGGTTCTGCGATCTTTGTCTCGGGCATGGACACCCGCCTGTGTTGGCACCGGTCCTGTCTAGCGGGGCCGGGGCCGCCGCCAAAAGACGTTTTGCCAGAGGCAAGACATCTGTATTTCAGATAGCCTGCGGCACGGTTCAGCCGGACCAGTCGGGTTTGCGCTTTTCCATGAAGGCCGCAATGCCCTTGGCCAGTTCCGGGGTTTCCCATGCATCGGCAAGGCGGCGGATGGTATCCTCGATCACCTCGGCGTCGATCCGGGGGCCAAGCGCGCGGGCCAGCGCCTTGGCACGGCCCACGGCGCCGGGTGCGGCAGACAGATATGCCGCCGCCTCGGCCTCGGCCTCGGCCTCAAGCGCCGCCTCCGGCACCACGCGCGATACGATGCCCAGACGCTCTGCCTCGGCGGCGGAAAAGATACGCCCGGACATGAACACCTGCCGCGCCCGCCCCTCGCCCATCCGGGCCAGCACATAGGGGCCGATGGTGGCCGGGATCAGGCCCAGCCGGGTTTCGGTCAGCCCGAATTGCGCAGGCTCTGCCGCGATCACGGTATCGCAGACGCAGGCCATGCCGACGCCCCCGCCAAAGGCCGCGCCATGGATCTGCCCGATCAGCGGCACCGGCATCTCATTCAGCGCGTTCAGCATCATGGCAAGCTTGCGCGCCTCGCGCATGCGGGTGGGGCGGTCAGCCGCAATCTGCGCCTGCATCCAGCCCAGATCGCCCCCGGCACAGAACATTTTCCCCCGGCCCGACAGGATGATGGCACGCGCCTGCCCGCCCTGCCCCAGCGTTCCGGCCATATCGGTCAGATCCGCGATCATCTGCGCCGAAAGCGCATTGCGCTTTTCCGCCAGATCAAGCGCGACATGGGCAATCCCGCGCGGATCCATCCTCACATCAAGCGTCTGCCAGGTCATGCCATCCCCCTCAGGCTACGGGCAAATTCCGCCGCATGGCGCAGGCGGTCGGGGTCAATCCCGGTCTCGAACCCTTCGGCAATGGCCAGCGCGACCACGGTTTCGGTCGCGACATTGCCCTTGGCCCCCGGCGCAAAGGGACAGCCGCCAAGCCCCCCTGCCGAGGCATCGAACACCCGCAGGCCACGCGACAGGGAGGCGCGGATATTGTCGATGGCCCGGCCATTGGTATCGTGGAAATGTCCGGCCAGCCGGTCGGCCGGAACACGCGCCAGCACCGCATCCAGCATGGCGCCCACCGTCCCGGGCGTGCCGCTGCCGATGGTATCGCCCAGCGAGACCGCGTAGCAGCCCAGATCCAAGAGCCGGACCGCGACATCGGCCACCGCATCCGGCGCGACCTTCCCGTCATAGGGACAGTCACAGACGCAGGAGACATAGGCGCGAACCGGCAGACCCGCCGCCCGCGCGGCCTCTGTCACCGCGGAAAAGCGGATCAGGCTTTCCGCGATGGAGCAGTTGATGTTCCGGCGGCTGAAACCTTCGGAGGCGGAGGCGAAGATTGCCACCTCATCCGCCTGAGCCGCGACGGCAGCCTGAAACCCCTGCAGGTTGGGCGTCAGCACAGCATAGGAGACACCGGGTGCGCGGGTGATGCCCGCCATCACCTCGGCGGCATCGGCCATCTGCGGCACCCATTTGGGGCTGACGAAACTGGTGGCTTCGATCTTGGCAAACCCGCAGGCCGACAGGGCATCGACCAGCCGGATCTTGTCGGCGGTGGCGATCTGCCGCGCCTCGTTCTGCAGGCCATCGCGCGGTGCCATCTCGAACAGGGTGACATGATCAGTCATCGGCAGCCTCCAGCATCAGCAAGAGCGCGCCATGGGCCACCTGATCACCCTGCGCCGCCAGCACTTCTGCCACCACCCCATCGCGCGGCGCGGTCAGGGTATGTTCCATCTTCATCGCTTCAAGCACGATCAGGGCCTCGCCCTTGCGGACCTGCTGCCCGGCTTTCGCCGCCAGCCGGGTGACAAGGCCCGGCATCGGCGCGGTGATGCCATCGCCGCCCTCTCCCGCGTCTTCGGCGCGCTCCGGATCGGACAGGTCAAAGCTGTGGCATCCGCTGTCGTCGCAGATGGTGATGCGGCGTGAGGTGGTGATGACCTCCAGCCGTTTGCGATGCCCGGCGAGTTCCAGCACAATCGTCTCGCCGTCGCGGGCGGCGACTGTCACCTCAAGCTCTGCCGCACCGCCGGCGATCAGGAACCGCCCCGCCGCCTGCGGTGTCACGCGCCAGCGGGTTTCCTGCGTGCCATGGGTCAGGGTCAGAGGCAGGCTGTCGACCGGCCAGTGCCGCCACCCGGCAAGCCCGCGCCACGGATCGTCGGGCACCGGAGCCGCCAGAAACCCCAGGGCGGACAGCACCGCCGCGGCCGCGACATGCGGGCCAACCGCAGGTCTGGTCAGCAGCGCGGTCAAATCCCGCGCGATCAGGCCGGTATCGACCTCGCCCCGGCGAAAGCCGTCATGCCCCGCAAGCGCCGACAGGAACCCCAGATTGGTGATCGAGCCCTGCACCCGGCACTGGCCAAGGGCGGCGGACAAACGGCTGAGCGCGATGGCGCGGGTCGGGCCATGTACGATCACCTTGGCAATCATCGGATCGTAGAAAGGGCTGATCTCGTCGCCCTGCCGCACACCGCTGTCGATGCGCAGCGCCGCGCGGGAGAACTCGGCCGCGGGCGGAAAGGCCAGAAGGTCCAGCCGCCCGGTCGCGGGCAAAAAGCCGTTCTCGGCATCCTCGGCATAAAGCCGCGCCTCGAAGGCCCAGCCGTCGATGCGCAGATCCTCCTGCGCCACCGGCAGCGGCTCTCCGGCGGCGACGCGCAGTTGCAGTTCGACGAAATCAAGGCCGGTGATCGCCTCTGACACCGGATGTTCGACCTGCAGTCTTGTGTTCATCTCCATGAACCAGAACCCGTCGGGGCGCAGCGGGCCGGAGCCGTCGACGATGAATTCGACCGTGCCCGCGCCGCGATAGCCGATGGCCCGCGCCGCCTCGACCGCGGCCGCGCCCATGGCCGCACGCATCTCGGGGGTCATTCCGGGGGCCGGGGCCTCTTCGATCACCTTCTGATGGCGGCGTTGCAGGGAACAGTCCCGCTCGAACAGATGAATGACATTGCCATGGGCATCGCCAAACACCTGAATTTCGATATGGCGGGGCCGGGTGACATATTTCTCGATCAGGCAGGCCGGATCGCCGAAAGCGGCCTGCGCCTCGCGCTGCGCCGAGGCCAGGGCCTCGGCAAAATCCTCCGCCCGTTCGACCAGCCGCATCCCCTTGCCACCACCGCCTGCCCGCGCCTTGATCAGCACCGGCCAACCGATCTCGGCCGCCCGGGCGGCCAGAAAATCCATGCCCTGTTCAGCACCGTAATAACCGGGCACCACCGGCACCCCCGCGCCTTCCATCAGCGCCTTGGCGGCATCTTTCAGACCCATGGCGCGGATCGCATCCGCGGTCGGCCCGATGAACGCCAAGCCCGCCGCCGCGACAGCCTCGACAAAGCCGGGGTTTTCGCTGAGGAAACCGTAACCCGGATGGATCGCCTCTGCCCCGGTCGCCTGCGCGGCCGCGATGATGCGGCTGCCCTGCAGATAGCTTTCGGCAACGGTGGCGCCGCCGATATGCACCGCCTCGTCCGCCATCGCCACATGGCGCGCGTTTCTGTCGGCGTCGGAGAAGACCGCGACGGTGGCGATGCCCATCCGGCGGGCGGTGGCGATCACGCGGCAGGCGATTTCACCGCGATTGGCGATCAGGATTTTCCGGAACATTTGGGTTCCCTTGTGCTTGCGGCATCTGTGCTTGCGGCATCTGTGTTTGCGGCACCGCCGGGGGCTTCGCGCCCCCGGACCCCCGCGGGATATTTGGGCAAAGAGGAAAGCAGGCAGGCCATCACATGCGGAAGACGCCGAAGCGGGTCTCTTCAATCGGGGCGTTCAGGCTGGCCGCCAGGCTGAGGGCCAGCACCTCGCGGGTTTTGCGCGGGTCGATGATGCCGTCGTCCCAGAGCCGGGCCGAGGCATAAAGCGGGTGCGACTGTTCCTGAAACATGGCGATGGTCGGGGCCTTGAAAGCGGCCTCTTCCTCCGCGCTCCAGCTTTTGCCGCTGCGCTCGATGGCGTCGCGCCGGACGGTGGCAAGGACACCCGCCGCCTGTTCGCCGCCCATGACCGAGATGCGGCTGTTCGGCCAGGTCCAGAGGAAACGGGGGGAATAGGCACGGCCGCACATGCCGTAATTGCCTGCCCCGAAAGAGCCGCCGACCAGAAAGGTGATCTTCGGGACTTTGGTGGTGGCGACTGCGGTGACCAGCTTTGCCCCGTCTTTCGCGATGCCCGCCGTTTCATAGGCGCGGCCGACCATGAAGCCGGTGATGTTCTGGAGGAACACCAACGGGATGCCGCGCTGGCTGCAAAGCTCGACAAAATGCGCACCTTTGAGGGCGCTTTCGGCAAAGAGCACACCGTTGTTGGCGATGATGCCGACCGGCATTCCCATCACATGCGCAAAGCCGCAGACCAGCGTGGTGCCGTAGCGGGCCTTGAACTCATCAAGGCGCGAGCCGTCGACGATGCGGGCAATGACCTCGCGGATGTCATAGGGGGTCTTTAGATCGACCGGCACCACACCAAGGATTTCCTCGGGGTCATAAAGCGGGTCTTCCACAGCCTGCCGCGCAAGAAGGGCGGGCCGCTGCGGCAGGTTCAGGCTTGCCACCGCCTGCCGGGCGAGGGCCAGGGCATGGGCATCGTCATCGGCAAGATAGTCGGCCACACCGGACAGCCGGGTGTGGACATCACCGCCGCCCAGATCCTCGGCGCTGACCACCTCGCCGGTGGCGGCGCGCACCAGAGGCGGCCCGGCGAGGAAGATCGTCCCCTGATTGCGGACGATGATCGTCACATCCGACATCGCCGGCACATAGGCCCCGCCTGCGGTGCAGGACCCCATCACCACCGCGATCTGCGGGATGCCCTTGGCCGACATATTGGCCTGATTGAAGAAGATGCGGCCAAAGTGATCGCGGTCGGGAAAAACCTCATCCTGATTGGGCAGGTTGGCGCCACCAGAATCCACCAGATAGACGCAGGGCAGCCGGTTCTGTTCGGCAATCTCCTGCGCGCGCAGGTGCTTCTTCACCGTCATCGGGAAATAGGTGCCGCCCTTCACCGTGGCATCGTTGCAGACCACCATCACCTCGCGGCCCGCGACACGGCCGATCCCGGTGATCAGACCCGCGCAGGGACTTGCATCGGCGTAAAGCCCATGTGCGGCGAACTGCCCGACTTCGAGAAAGGGCGATCCCGGGTCCAGCAGGCACGCCACCCGGTCCCGCGGCGGCAGTTTGCCCCGCGCAACATGCCGCTCCCGCGCGGCTGTCCCGCCCCCGGCGGCGGCCTGTGCCGCGGCGGCGCGGATGTCTGCAAGCGCCGCCTCATGCGCGGCGCGGTTGGCGGCAAAGCGTTCAGACCGGGGGGAAAGCGCAGAGGTCAGCACCGACATCAGGACATTGCCCCCATCAACTCGCGGCCGATCAGCATCCGGCGGATTTCGCTGGTGCCGGCGCCGATCTCCATCAGCTTGGCATCGCGGAAGATGCGGCTGACCGGGCTTTCGTTCATGAAGCCGGCCCCTCCCATCGCCTGCACCGCCTGATGCGCCACGACCATCGCCTCCTCCGAGGCGTAAAGCACACAGGCCGCCGCATCGGCGCGTGTGACCCGACCCTGATCGCAGGCACGCGCCACCTCGTAGATATAGGCGCGGGCCGAATTCAGCTTGGTATAGATATCGGCGATCTTGCCCTGCATCAGCTGGAAGTTTCCAATCGGCTGGCCGAACTGTTTGCGGCTGGCAAGATAGGGCATGATCTCGTCCAGACAGGCGGCCATGATGCCGGTGCCGATCCCCGACAGCACCACCCGTTCGTAATCAAGGCCGGACATCAGCACGCGCACGCCGCGCCCCTCTCCCCCCAGCACATTTTCGGCGGGTACCTCGACATTCTGGAAAATCAGCTCGGCCGTGTTGGAACCGCGCATCCCCAGCTTGTCGAAATGCGGCGACTGGGTGAACCCTTTCATCGTCTTCTCGATCAGGAACGCCGTGATGCCTTTGGACCCGGCTGCCGGATCCGTCTTGGCATAGACCACCAGCGTGTCCGCCTCTGCGCCATTGGTGATCCAGAACTTGTTGCCGTTGAGGATATAGCTGTCGCCGCGTTTTTCCGCCCGCAGCGTCATAGACACCACATCCGAACCTGCGCCGACCTCGCTCATCGCAAGGGCGCCGACATGCGCGCCCGAGACCAGACCCGGCAGATATTTCGCCTTTTGCGCCGGACTGCCGTTCAGCGCGATCTGATTGACGCACAGATTGGAATGCGCGCCATAGGACAGGCTGACCGACGCAGAGGCGCGGGCGATTTCTTCCACCACGACGACATGCGCAAGATAGCCCAGACCGGCACCGCCAAATTCCACCGGCACAGTGATGCCCAACAGGCCAAGATCGCCCATTTCCCGCCAGAGCGGCGCGGGAAACAGGTTTTCCCGGTCCACCGTCGCGGCCAGCGGCTTCACCCGGTCCTGCGCCCAGCGGTGAACCATGTCGCGCAGGGCGTTCACCTCCTCGCCCAGATCGAAAGTCATGGATGCGTTGAACATAAGGCTCCCCCCCTTCAGGTCTGTTATTCGGCGGCAAAGCGCAGCGGGCCCGGGCCCGACAGGGCCTCGCGCAATGCGTCACGCCGTTTCATCTGCGTATGGAACGCGGCCTCCTTCACCGGACCATAGCCGCGGATATCCTGATAAAGGGCAAGCAGCGCCTGCATCTGCGCGATATTCTCGGGCCGCACCGCCTGTTGAACAAGGTCCAGATCCGCCTCAAAGCGGGGGATCAGACCCCGTTCCATCTGCCGGTCATGGCTGCGGCCAAAGGGATCGGCCCAGGTGCCGCGCAGGCGCTTCATGCGGGCCAGCACGCCAAGGGCGGGCAGGATCCAGCGGCCAAATTCCCGCTTTTTGGGGCGGCCATCCAGCGCCTTGCCGGGCAGGAAGGGCGGCGCGAAATTGAAGGCGAGGCGGTAATCGCCGTCGAACTCTGCCGCCAGACCGGCCCGGAACTCAGGCGCACTGTAAAGCCGCGCCACTTCGTATTCATCCTTATAGGCCAGAACCTTGGCATAGCCGAGGGCCGCCGCGCGCAACAATGCCTCGCCTTCGGCGCCCATCCCTTCGGTCTGACGGCGCAGCCGGCCCAGCCGTTCGGTATAGCGGCGGGCAAGGGCCTCATGCTGATAAGCGGTCAGATGCGCCGCACGCTGCGCGATCAGCTCTGCCACCTCCATCCGCTCCTGCGGCTTCTCGGTCGGCGCGGGGCTGGCCAAGGCCTCCACCGCCACCGGGTCATGCGCCAGTTGCCGGCCCCAGTCGAAGGCTGCGACATTGGCCTGTACCGCCACACCGTTCATCTCGATCGCGGCAAGGATCGAGCGGAGCTGCAGCGGGATCAGCCCGTGCTGCCAGGCATAGCCCAGCATCATGATATTCGCGCCGATCTCATTGCCGGTCAGCGCCACCGCGAGCGATGAGAAATTGCGGAAATGCGCGCGGCTGCGCACGGTCTTTTCGACCACCCGCTCCACCGCGGCGGATTTGAAATCGAAATCACGATGGCGCACGAAATCCGACACTGGGGTCAGATGGGTGTTCAGAACGGCATCAGTCCGCGCAGGATCACAGAGAATAACGGCATCCTTGGAGGCCGAGACCACCGCATCCGCCCCCAGCAGCAGATCAGCCCGGCCCGCCGTGATGCGCGGCGCGGTCGGCGGATGCGCGGGATCGGCGATGCGCAGATGGCTCAGCACCGCGCCGCCTTTCTGTGCAAGCCCCGCCATATCCAGGATCATCGGCACCTTGCCCTCGATATGCGCGGCCATGCCCAGAAGCGCCCCGATGGTCAGAACGCCGGTGCCACCCACGCCGGTGACGGCAAGGTTCCATGGCCGGTCGAACACCGGCAGCACCGGATCGGGCAGCAGCGTTTCACTCGCGGCCTTGCCCGCAGGTTTGTGCAGCTTCGCCCCGCGCAGCGTGACGAAGGACGGGCAGAACCCCTTGAGGCAGGAGTAATCCTTGTTGCAGCTGGACTGGTTGATCCGGCGCTTGCGCCCCATCGCGGTTTCTTCCGGCTCGATGGCGATGCAGTTCGACTGGACCGAGCAATCGCCGCAGCCCTCGCAGACCGCCGGATTGATCCAGAGCCGCATGTCGGGATCGGGCATCAGCCCGCGCTTGCGGCGGCGGCGTTTTTCGGCGGCGCAGGTCTGTTCATAGACGATGACGGTCACGCCCGGCACCTCGCGCAGCTCTTTCATCACGGTGTCGATGGCATCGCGGTGATGGATTTCCGTGCCGGGGGCGAGGTCGGCGGCGGCATAAAGGTCGGGCCGGTCCGACATCAGAACGACCCGAGCCACCCCTTCGTGATACATCTGATGGGTGATCTGCTGCGGTGTCAGCGTGCCGTCGATGGGCTGGCCGCCGGTCATGGCGACGGCATCGTTATAAAGGATCTTGTAGGTGATGTTCGCCTTGGCGGCGACCGACTGGCGCACCGCCAGATGACCGGAATGGAAATAGGTGCCGTCCCCCAGATTGACGAACCGGTGCTTTTCATCGGTGAACCGGCTGATCGCCGACCATGGCACACCTTCGGCCCCCATATGGGTGAAGGTGTCGGTGTTGCGGTCCATCCATTGCGCCATGAAGTGACAGCCGATCCCCGCCATCGCCTTCGACCCTTCAGGCACTTTGGTCGAGGTGTTGTGCGGACAACCCGCGCAGTAATGCGGCAGGCGGATCACCGGGGCGGCGCTGCTGGCCCCGCGCGCCTCGGCCTCGGTCAGGGATTTCGCGCGGGCGGCAATCTGCGCGGCCAGCCCCTCCGGCAGCGACAGTTTCAGGATGCGCGCGGCGATCACCTCGGCAATATCGCCGACCGTCAGCCCCGCCGACAGATGCAGCAAGGGCCGGTCGGCCTCATCATGCTTGCCAACAATGCGCGGGCGCACATCGGCCCGCCAGTTGAACAGCTGCTGCTTGATCTGGTTCTCGATGATCTCGCGCCGTTCCTCGACGATCAGCACCTCCTCCAGACCCTGCGAAAAGCGGCGGATCCCCTCCGGCTCCAGCGGCCATGGCATCCGCACCTTGTAGAGCCGCAGCCCGATGGCCGCCTGTTCCGCCGGGCCGATGCCAAGTTCGGTCAGCGCCTGACGCACATCCTCATAGGCCTTGCCGGAGGCGACGATGCCCAGCCGGGCGCGGTCGTTCGGGATGGTCAGCAGATCGACGGCATTGGCGCGGGCAAAGGCGATCGCGGCAAAGCCCTTGTGCTCCTGCAAGCGTTCATCCTGCACCAGCGGCGGATCGGGCCAGCGCAGGTTCAGCCCACCGGGCGGCATCTCGAAATCGGTGGGCAGCACAAATTGCCGGCCCTCCTGCGCCAGATCAATGACGCTGGTGGTCTCCACCGTTTCGGAAATCACCTTATAGCCGACCCAGCAGCCGGAATAGCGTGACATCGCGATGCCCAGCAGGCCCATCTCCAGAAATTCATGCACTGAAGACGGGTACAGCATCGGCATCAGCGCCGAGATGAAGGCGTGATCGGACTGATGCGGAATCGACGAGGATTTGCAGGTATGGTCATCCCCCGCCAGCGCCAGAACCCCGCCATGCGCCGCCGTACCCGCGGCATTCGCATGTTTCAGCACATCGCCGGAGCGGTCCACCCCCGGCCCCTTGCCATACCACATGCCCAGAAGCCCGTCCTTGCGGGCGCCGGGGGACAGATGCAGCTGCTGGCTGCCCCAGACCGCTGTCGCCGCCAGATCCTCGTTCAGGCCGGGCTGGAACAGGATGTCATGCCGGTCGAGCAGCTTTTCCGCCTTGACCAGCTGCTGGTCGAACCCGCCCAGAGGCGAACCGCGATAGCCGGAAATGAAGGCGCCGGTGTTCAGGCCCGCCGCCCGGTCGCGCTTCATCTGCGTCATCGGCAGCCGCACCAGCGCCTGCGTGCCGGTCAGATAGACGGCGCCCCCCTCGGCCAGATACTTGTCGTCCAAAGAAATGGTCATCAGCGTATCCCCCCTGAAAAAGATAGCGCGGACGGCAGGAAACAAGGTCTCTAATGCTGACCTTCTTGGCCTTTTATTTGGTACAATGTATCGTGATTACAGGCATCGGCGTAACACTGTTGCCAAACCTTCGATGCTGCACCTGCATTGTATTGTTATGGAGGAATGATGGAGATCGACGAGGCGGACCGCCGCATCCTGCGTGCCATTCAGGACGCGCCCGAAATCACCATGCGCGAACTGGCCGAGGTGACGGGGCTGAGCCATTCTCCCTGCTGGCGCCGGTTGCAACGCCTGCGCGAAGAGGGCGCGGTCAGCCCGCGCCGCTTCGTCATCGACCCCGAGGCGGTAGGCTTCGATATCCTGGTCATGTGTTTCGTCAAGATCTCCCGTCACCAGCGCGAAAGCCTGCGCGCCTTTGAAGAGGCGGTGGCGACGGTACCCGAGATTTTGCAATGCTATTCGCTGAGCGGCGAATATGACTATGTGTTGCAGGTCATCGCGACCAGTGTGAAAGACTATGAGGCCACGGTGAAAAACGCGCTGGTCGAACTGCCCAATGTACAGTCGATCAACACCAGCTTTACCCTGAAACGGGTGAAGAACAGCCTGAACATTCCGGTCTGACAGCGCAGAGACGCCACAGCTGAACTGTGCCGGCCCGGAGGCCGGGCCCGTTTCAGCCGGTCTGCGATATCGGCTCCGAAGACAATTTCAATCGGCCGGATCCGCAGGATCCACGGCGATTTCCCCGGCAAGTATGATATCGACCGTCCGGGAATAATGCGCGCGCACCAGCTGTCCGGCCAGATCGGCATCACGGTTCAGCACCGCGTCACGCAGCTCCATATGCTCGATCACATCATCGCGCGGCGCATTCAGGTAGTGGGCCGCCGCGATCCGCCGATAGCGCTGTGCCTGCAGATCAAGGATCGTGCGGAACGACAGCAGCTTCGGCATCCGGCATTCCGACACCAGTTCGGAATGAAAGCGGATGTGGTGCCGCTCCCATTCGCGGTCGACATCGCCATCCGGGCCGATCTTCTTGCGGCGCTGCATCGCGTGGAAGGCCGCCAGCACCCGCCCCTCCCACAGCTCGTCCCCATTGGCGATAGAGTGGCGGATCGCCATGGCGTCGAACTCGCCCCGCAGAAAGGCAATCTCGCGCAGATCCGTGCCGGAAACCGGCGCGACACGATAGCCCTTGCGCTGCTCGGTCGTGACCAGACCCTCAGAGGCCAGATGCATAAGCGCTTCACGCAGCGGGGAAATCCCGATGTCGTATGTCTCCCTCAGCTCATCAAAGCGCAGCTTTTCGCCGGGCACCAGCCGTGCCTCAAGGATCTCGTCGCGCAGGACGTCAAGGATCTCGGCTGTCCGGGTCTTGCCCGGCTCTGGTTGCGACTGAACGATTTCCTGCATCCGGCCCGGCCTTGCTGCGCTTTGCTGTGTCGCGGTCAATCTAGCGCCGTTCCCCGCCGCCGACAAGTTTCCGCAACATGGCATAAATTGGAAAATCCAATAGTTTTGGAAAATACTTGCACTGCGAGAGATTCGTCCGCATAGTGCGTTCAGGGAAGAGGACCCCACTCAACAGTTGAAGAACCGGCCACCCGAACCGCGGCGATCTGATTTCGCCGCCGGGCGTCGCCTGCTGTCGGGCAACAGATCAAGGAAGATGTCATGCGCTACAGATCCTATTCACGCAACGGCGAGGCCGGCCTTGCCGTACAGGACGGCACGGTTTGGCGCGATCTTGGCGCAACGCAGCTGATCTCGGTGATCGCAGCCGGCAAGGCCGCCGATCCCGCGATTGCCAGTGGCGCACCCGAGATTGATATCGACACGGTCACGCCGCTGCCGCCGATTCCGCGGCCGGGCAAGATCATCTGCGTGGGGCTGAACTACATCGACCACGCCAAGGAAAGCCCCTACAAGGACCTGCCCACCTATCCGGCCTTTTTCCCGCGCTTCACCACCAGCCTGGTCGGCGCGGGCCAGCCGATCTTGCGGCCCTTTGTCAGCGAAGAGCTGGATTTCGAGGGCGAACTTCTGGTCGTCATCGGCCGCCGCGCCCGCCATGTCAGCCAGGACGAGGCGCTGGACTATGTCGCCGGCTATTCGGTGTTCAATGATGCGTCGATCCGCAACTTCCAGTTCCTTGGCGCACAATGGACGCCGGGCAAGAACTTTGATGCCACCGGCGCCTGCGGCCCCGATTTCGTGACGGCCGACGCGCTGCCTCCCGGCGGTGCGGGCCTGAATATGGAGGTGCGGCTGAACGGTCAGCTCGTGCAATCGGTCAACACCGATCTGATGATCTTCCCGGTGGCTGAACTGGTGGCCAAGGCCAGTGCTTTCACCACGCTGGAGCCGGGCGACATCATTGCCACGGGCACCCCTGCCGGTGTCGGCTTTGCGCGCAAACCGCCGCTCTACATGAAAGACGGCGATGTGGTGGAGGTCACGATCGAGGGGATTGGCACGCTGGTGAATCCGGTGCGCGACGAACCGCAGGCGCCGCTGCGCGCCGCCGCCGAATAACCGGCAGGAACAAGAGGGAGGACATCATGAAACCGCTCGTCAACAGGTTGAGCTATGCCTCGGTTCAGGCGCAGGATCCGCTGCGTCTGGCCCAGGATACCGCCAATATCGTCGGAGCCCGTGTCGTGGGTGAGGAAGGAGGGGCGATCCTGATGTCCTCCAACCAGCGCCATGCCGAGTTCATCATTCACAAGGGGGCCGAGAATCTGTTCCGGGCCTGCGGGCTGGAGGCGGTCAGCGCCGGAGCCGTGCGCGAGGTGCGCGACCGCGCCCGCGCCGCCGGCCTAACGGTGCTGAGCGAGACGCCCTCGCTGGCCTGCATCGACCATTCGGTGACCTTTGCCACCAGCGAGGGTCATGTGATCGAGGTGCATACGCCGATGCCACAGGACCGGCCGGTGCGTTTCCACGGCCCCGGCGTGCATGCGAAATGCCTGGACCATCTGAATTTCACCGCCCGCAACCCCGAACTCTGGGCGCGAGAGATGTCGGCGGCCTGCGGCCTGCTGCTGACGGAACGCACCGCGGGCTATGAGATCAGCTGGATGCGCGCCGCCGATGGCCGGCACCACACGATTGCCGCCGTCAAGGGTGCCAGCGGCGTGCATCACATCAGCTGGGAATTCAACGCCTTTCAGGATTTCCGTGCGCTTGGGGACAATCTGGCGATCGAGGACCGGCGGCTGGTCTGGGGCCCGGGGCGGCATGGCGCGGGCGACAACCTGTTCCTCTATTACCGGGATTCCGCCGGTTTCCTGATCGAATGCATTGCCGAGATGGAGGTGATCCTTGATGACGCCGCCCCTACCCGTGTGGTCGAACCGGGCGAGAACCTGTCGAACTGGAAGGTGGTCAACCAATGGGGCCACCTGCCGCCGCTGGACTGGATTCAGCATCATAACCGCATGGTCGAGGTCGAGACATGCCCGACCTGAGCGAGACCATCGCCGGGCTGGAGGCCGCGCGCTATGATGCGATGCTGCGGCGCGACCGCGCGGCACTGGACGCCATGTTCGACGAAGATCTCGTCTACACCCATTCCTTCGGCGACCGTGACAGCAAGCAAAGCTATCTCGACCGGCTTTCCGCGGGATTCTTCGACTATATTGAAATCGGTCATCAGATCGAGCGCATCCTCTTGCGGGAGGGTTGCGCGACGGTGACCGGCATCATGACGGCGCGGGCCATCGTCGGAGGCGAGGCCCGCAGCCTGCACAACAGCTATACATCCGTCTGGACAAGGACCGCGGCGGGGCACGCCTGGCAAATGCTTGCCTTCCAGCCCACGCCGATCCGCAAAACCTGACATTCTCTGGGAGGAGACAGCATGAAGACCCGTATCGCGGCCCTTGCGGCCGTGCTTGCCGCCCCATGCGCGCAGGCCGAGACCTATGAGCTGACCATCGCCTCAAGCCATGCCACCACGATCCCTTGGGTCGCGCCGCTGCAAAGCGTGATCGTGGCGAAGACCAACGAGCGTCTGGAAGCGATGGGGTCGGAGAACCGCGTCAACTGGACCGAGGCCTATGCGGGCTCGCTCTACGGCTTTGGCGACACGCTGGAAGCCGTGGGCGAAGGCATTACCGATGCCGGATGGGTCGGCACGCTCTGGGAAGAAAGCAAGCTGCCCTATCAGAACGTCACCTATTACACGCCCTTCACGTCAGATGATACGCGGCTGATCATTGACACCTTCAACCGTCTGCATGCCGATCTGCCCTTCCTGACAGAGGCATGGGAGGCGCATAACACCGTTTTCCTGGGGGCCACCGGG
Organism: Neotabrizicola sp. VNH66; assembly: GCF_049445895.1. Lineage (NCBI taxonomy): Bacteria > Pseudomonadati > Pseudomonadota > Alphaproteobacteria > Rhodobacterales > Paracoccaceae > Neotabrizicola > Neotabrizicola sp. VNH66. Next base: position 122,475 of record NZ_JBMSDW010000012.1, on the reverse strand, counting down.
GCCGACACCTACCACCTTTTCACCAACTTTCCGGTGAATTCCATCGAGGACCTCAAGGGTCGCAAGATCCTTGCGCCCGGCACCTCGGGACCGTGGATCTCGGCGGTTGGCGGCGTGCCGGTCGATGGCGCATTGACCACCTACTACAACCAGATCGAAACCGGGGTGGCCGATGGCGTCCTGTCGATCGTGTCGGGCGCGGCGCCGCTGAAAATCCACGAGGTTGCGCCCTATGTGACGCTGGTCGGCGTAGGTGGCAACATGATCGGCGGCTTTGCCATGAACAAGGACACATGGGAAAGTCTGCCCGCGGATGTGCAGCAGGTGCTGCGCGAACTGGGCCTGGAATACAGCGCCGAAAACGCCCGCATCGTCGAGGAACGCTATCAGAAATCCATCGACGCCTATCGCGCCGATCCTGCGGTGACGCTGACCGCATTCTCCGAGGAGGAGCGGCGGAAATGGGCCGAGACGCTGCCCGATCTTGCCGGGCAATGGGCGGCCGATTTTCCGCATGGCGCCGAGCTGGTCACGGCCTTCATGGCGGCGATCCGCGAGGGGGGCGGCCATCCGCTGCGCAACTGGACTGCCGAGTGATGCATCATGCGCGGCGGGCCGGACCCGCCGCGCATGTGCTTTTCCGAAACACCGCGCCGCGCCGTCAGCGCGAAGGACACCGTCATGCACCATCCGATAAGCGGCGAAGCGGCTGACGCCCCGCGCAGAACCGCGATCTCATCCCTCTACAGTCATGTGATTTCGGCGCTTGCTGCCCTTGGCACCGTCTGGATCTTTGCGATCATGCTGCTGATCTGCGCCGATGTGATCGGGCTGAAGCTGTTCGCCCGCCCGCTATACGGCGTGATCGAGTTCACAGAAAATTCCATCGTTCCCATCGTTTTCCTGCAGCTTGCAGCGGTGCTGCGGCACGGACGGCTGACCCGGGCGGATTTCCTGTTCGCCCCCCTGAAGGCGAACCGCCCCGGCATAGCCGGGATGATGGATGCGGTCTTCCTGCTGATCGGCGGCGGAATCTTTGCCGTGCTGGCGGCAGAATTGCTCGGCGATTTTACCGCCGCGCTTGGCAACGGCGAATACATCGGGACACGCGGCGTCTTCACGATGCCCACATGGCCATTCCGGTTGCTTACCGCGATCGGTGCCGTGGCGACGGCCGTAGAGTTCGCGCGTTGCGTGACGCTGGCGCTGGCGAGGTGCCGCAGCCGACAGGAGGTGCTGGCCCTGAGCGTCACACTGGGCCTTTTCGCCCTGTCGCTGGCGCTGATCATGTGGATGGAGCCGGGGCGCCTCGCCCTTGGCGGCCTCATCATACTGGGGTTGGTCGTGCTGCTGGCAGCGGGCATGCATGTGGCGCCGGTGATGATGCTGGTCGGCCTTGTCGGGATCTGGCTGATCCGCGACAATCCCACAATCGCCTTCAAGGCGCTGAAGACGGCAACCACCGGCACGGTGAACAAGTTCGACTTCGGGGTTATTCCGCTCTTCGTGCTGATGGGGCTTTTCACCGACATCTCGGGCATCGGCCGCGATGCCTATCGCGTTGCCGCCTGGTGGACACGCAAGCTGCTTGGCGGTCTGGGCATCGCCACGGTGGTCGCCAATGCGATCTTTGCGGCGGTGACCGGCATTTCCATCGCCTCGGCGGCCGTCTTCTCAAAGCTGGCGGTGCCGCAGATGGTGGCGCATGGCTATACGCCGCGCTTTGCGACCGGCACCGTCGCAGGATCTTCGGTGCTGGGCATGCTGCTGCCGCCCAGCCTGTTGCTGATCATCTATGCCTTCGTGGCCGAAGCCTCGGTCGGCAAGCTGTTTCTGGCAGCGATTATTCCCGGGCTGTTTCTGGCGCTGCTGTTCTGTGCCACGATCCTTCTGATGGCGCGGTATTGGCCCGGCTTTGTCGGCCAGCCTGCCAGCGTCGTCGATCTGGAGGCGGAAACCCTTGTCAGCTCGGCCCGCCGCCTTTTGCCGATCGGCGTCCTGATCACCGTCATCATCGGCGGGGTCTATCTGGGCTGGTTCACACCAACGCAGGCCGGCGCGGTCGGCGCCCTGGCCGCGATGGGGATCACCATCCTGCGCGGCAAGCTGAACCGAAGCGCCCTGTGGATGGTCATGCAGGAAACCGGGCTGATCTCTGTTTCCGTGCTGATGCTGGTGATCGGGGCCAGCATGCTGTCGAAGGCACTGGTGATCTCGACCCTGCCGATGCAGATGGTGGATTTCGCCACCGCCTCGGGGTTTGGCTTCTGGGGTGTGCTGGGCCTGTTCCTGCTGATCGTGGTCCTGATGGGGATGTTCCTCGATGCGTCCTCGATCATCGTGATAACCGTCCCCATCGCTTTGCCCCTGATCGTGACATTGGGGGTGCCGGTGATCGGGCCGGATGTGGTGATCTGGTTCGGCATCGTAACGGTCGTCGCGGTGGAGATGGGTCTGCTGACCCCCCCGTTCGGGATCAGCGTCTTCGTGGTGAAATCGACCGTTGGCAGCATCTGCACACTTGGCGATGTCTTCATCGGATCCCTGCCCTTCGTTCTGGCGATGGCGGTGCTGATTGTGGTGCTGATGGCCTTCCCCTCGCTTGTCACCCTCGCGTTCTAGGGAAAATCATGCAGAACAACGCAGCCGAACCTCCGCTCTCACAGCTCCTGACCGATGGGCGCAGCTTCTTCGAATGGCAGAACAGGCCCGTGCCCGAAGACCTGCTGCGCCAGCTTTACGATCTGGTACGCCTTGGCCCGACCAGCACGAATTGCAGTCCGGCCCGGTTCCTGTTCGTGACGGGACCAAAGGCCAAGGCGCGGCTGGCCCCCTGCCTGTGGGAGGGGAACCGTGCCAAGGCCGCCGCCGCCCCTGTCACAGCCATCATCGCGTGGGAGCGTCGCTTTTTCGACCGGCTCGGCTTCCTTTTCCCCCATCGGCCAAGCGTTGCCGCACCGATGGCAAGCGACCCCGCGCTGGCAGAGGAGACAGCGCTGCGCAATTCCAGCCTGCAAGGCGGGTATTTCATCCTTGCGGCACGGTCTCTCGGTCTGGACTGCGGGCCGATGTCGGGCTTCTTTCCGCGGCAGGTGGATGCCGAATTCTTCCCCGAGGGGAACTGGACGGTGAACTTCATGGTCAATCTTGGCTATGGGAATTCTGCAAACCAGTTTCCCCGCCTGCCCCGCCTGGATTTCGACACCGCCTGCCGGATTCTGTAAGGTTCACCCGGCCGCGCGGCGGCTGCGGGCGCCGGCCACGATGGCATCCCAGACGCAACGCACGCGGGCCAGCTGGCGCACCTCGCTCGGGGCTGAAATCCAATAGCTGCGACGCACGATCACCTCTTCGGGCAAAAGGCGCTCCAGCCCGTCTTCGGGCTGAACCGCGAACAGCGGCAGCAGCGCGATACCGACTCCGGCACTGGCCAGCGCAATCTGAACATTCAGCGAGGACGACCGGGTTTTCGCCTCGGGCGCCTCGGGGACGGTGGAAATCGCCGGGACGCCCCGCGCCGGGCCGGTATTGGGCAGATAGCTTACAAAGCGATACCCGGGCAGATCCGCTGCCCTGCCCGGACGCCCCGCCCGCATCAGATAATCCGGCGAGGCGAACAGCCCCAGATCGTAATCCATCAGCTTCTGCACCAGATAGGGGCCGCGTTCTGGCCGGTCGATATTGATCAGGATATCGGCCTCATTCCGCGGCAGATGGATGATCCGCGGCTCCACGATCAGTTCCACCTCCAGATCCGGATGTGCGGTCGCCAGATCACGCAGCGCCGATGGAATGACATAGCTGCCATAACCTTCGGTCACGCCGACCCGGACCGTACCGGAAACCCCATCCGCAGGGGCCCGCGGCTCCATCGCGCGCACCGCGCGTTCCACCGCCTCGGCCCGCGCCAGAAGCCTGCGCCCGGCACTGCTCAGCCCATATCCATCCTGAGCGCGCAGGAACAGCGGCTCGCCCTGATCAATCTCCAGCCGGGAAATGCGTCGTGAAATGGTTGAATGCTGAACATTCATCCGACGCGCGGCTTCGGTCAGCGTGCCGCTGCGTGCGAGTGCAAGGAAATACTTGATATTTTCCCAATCCATCATGCCATCCAGCAACCAGAGACATCGGATTATAACAGCACATCCCGTGCAAAATTGCACGACGATCTTCGAATTTCGCGGGCTTGGCCCAGGGTGCGGTTCCAGCCATTGCTTTCCCGGCAGCAAAGGGAGAACGGATGATGGACGGCAACATGCCTGATGGCTATGGGCGCAACCACTACATCGGCGGCGGGTTTCGCCCCGCAGATTCCGGGCGCAGCGGCCCGGTCTTCAACCCCTCGACCGGGGCCGAAATCTATCGCACCCCCTATGCCGGCCGCACTCTGGTCGATGAGGTTGCAGCCCTTGCCCGCCGGGCTGGGCGCGACTGGGGCGAAGCTTCGCAGGCGCGGCGGTTGCAGGTGATCTTCCGCATGCGCGAGATCGTCGCGCGGGAGGCGGAGAACCTGGCGCGCCTTGTCGGCCTTGAAAGCGGCAAGACCCTGTCGGATGCCATGGGGGAAATCGGCCGCGGGCTTGAGGCGGTGGAATTCGCCACCAATGCCCCGCAGGTCACCAAGGGCGAATATTCCCGCAATGTCGGCGGCGGCATCGACACCTTTTCCTTCCGCCAGCCAGTGGGCGTGGTCGGCTGCATCGCGCCCTTCAACTTCCCCGTGATGGTGCCGCTGATGATGGGATCCATGGCCATTGCCACCGGCAATGCCGTGATCCTGAAACCTTCCGAAAGGGTGCCCGGCGCCGCTGCCCGGCTTTCGGAACTCTGGACCGAGGCGGGACTGCCTGCCGGCGTCTGGAACAGTGTCAACGGCGATGCCGAGGCAGTGGATGCCATTCTGGAACATCCCGGCATTCCGGCGATCAGCTTCGTGGGCTCCACCCGGGTGGGCGAACATATCTGGCGTCACGGGACGCATCACGGCAAACGCGTTGCGGCCTATACCGGCGGCAAGAACCATATGGTCGTGCTGCCCGATGCCGATCTGGAGGCGGCGGCAAGAGCCTTTGTTGCGGCTGGATATGGGTCTGCATCGCAGCGTTGCATGGCGGTCTCGATGCTGGTCTGTGTCGGAGAGGATACGGCCGAGCGGCTGCGCCCGCTGATCCTGAAGCGGATCGCCGGGCTTCAGATCGGCGCCTATGACACGCCCGGCATGGATTTCGGCGCATTGGTCACCCGGGCGGCCCGCGATGCGGTAGAGGCAGCCATCGACAGGGCGCTTACCGAAGGCGGCGAGATGGTGCATGACGGGCGCGGCCTGACCGTCGCAGGCGGAGAAGGCGGCTTTTTCACCGGCGCCACGCTGATCGACCGCATCACGCCGGAGATGCAGCTCTGGCGGGACGAGATCTTCGGCCCGGTGCGCGGCATCATGCGCGCAGCCTCGCTCGACAGCGCCATTGATCTGGTGAACGCCCATGAATACGGCAATGGCGCAGTGATCTTCACCCGCTCCGGCGGGGCGGCCGCACGCTTCTGTGCAGAGGTGGAGGCCGGGATGCTGGGCGTGAACGTGCCGGTGCCGGTGCCGGTCGGCCATCACAATTTCGGCGGTCTGCGCCGCTCCAAATTCGGCGATGCGCATATGTTCGGCCCCGATGCCGCACGCTTCTACACCAAGATGAAAACCGTATCGCAACGCTGGCCGGATGAAGCCAAAGCAGCCCTGCCGCTGACGCTGGATTTCCCGGGGAACGACTGACACTGCCCTGCGACCGGCAAGAGGATTTCTGAATGAGCAATCAGGCCGGTCGCACCCTAAGGGAAGTCAGCCAGGATTTCGGCATTTCCGTCAGGACGCTGCGATATTACGAGTATATCGAATTGCTGCGGCCCCGGATCGTCGGCACCGTGCGGTTCTATGCGCGCCGCGATATTGCGCGCCTGAAGCTTATTCTTCGCGGCAAACGCTTCGGGATGAGGCTGGAAGACCTGCGGCGCTGGCTGAACCTTTACGAGGACAGGGGCAAGGCCGAACAATCCCGCGTCTGGCTGCAAATCGCCGATGAGAGGGAGGCCGACCTCAGACTGCGCATTGCAGAGCTTCAGTCCGCCTTGTCAGAGCTTCAGCAGGTCCGGGATCTGGTTCAGGCAGAGCTGATCGGACAGGAGCCGGAGTAGGCAGAGCAGGGTCCCCCGCCCAACCAGCCCTGCGCGCGGCGGCCGAACACATGAAAAGCCGGCAAAGAGTTTTTCTTTGCCATGATCACCTGAATCACGAGGCGACCACGGCACGTCAACGGCCTCCGCACCGATCAGGGGCGCAGGCCGCAGCTCTGGAAACAGTACAAAGGCAGCCGGACAGCTTGTGCAGAACCCGTTCCCGCAGGCAGCAGCCTGCCCGCGTGAACGGATGGGTCCATCTTCAGCTATGGGTGATTTGGGTTCCCAGCACCTTCAGGCATTCGCGCATGAAGGCGGCCAGCCCGGTCCAGCCCTTGGCCGAGACCATGGTGCCGTCGACATAGGCCTCATGCGGTTTCACGTCGATATAGGTGCCGCCGGCCAGAATAACTTCGGGTTCGCAGGCGCCAAGCGCGGCCACTTTCTTGCCGCGGATCACCCCGTCCACCGCCACCAGAATCTGCACCCCGTGGCAGATGGTGAAGATCGGCTTGCCGGTTTCGTGGAAGTGGCGGACCATCGCCTGAATGCGCTTGTCGGTGCGGATATATTCCGGCCCGCGGCCCCCGGCGCAATAAACGGCGTCATATTCGTCCAGCACCACCTCCGAGAAGGTCTTGTTGATCTCGGCCAGATGGCCGAAACGCTCGATATAGGTCTGGTGCCCTTCGAAATCATGCAGGCTGGTCTGGATCATCTCGCCCTTTTTCTTGTCGGGGCAAATGACATGGACGGTGTGGCCGACGGCCTCCATCCCCTGCTGGAAGACGTAGATTTCATATTCCTCGGTGAATTCACCGCAGAGCATCAGGATTTTTTTGCCGGCCATGGTGGTCTCCTCAATTCGGCTGTCGTGGGGCCGGGGGCAGACAGGCCGCCCCCGGCAAAAGCATCAGAACGGGCTGTCGGGATACCAGAACTGATCCGCGTTCTGCGGCGTGATCAGCGGGGCATCCAGTTTGAAATTGCCGCGCATCGGTGCCTGGCCATTGAACTGGCCCGCCACCATGTAGATGGCCGATTTGATCATCGACGGCGGATAGGGGGTGGACACCGGGGTCATCGGATTTTCATCCATGACCATCTTGACCACATCCTTCATGCCGTTGCCGCCAAGCGCATATTTGATCTCGGTCCGGCCGGATTGCTTGATGGCTTCCAGAACGCCCAGAAGCATGTCGTCGTCATTGGCCCAGACCGCGTCGATATGCGGATATTTGGCCAGATAATCCTGCATCAGCTTGAAGGCTTCGTCCTGATTCCAGTTGGCATACTGGATGTCGAGGATTTCGATATTCGTCCCCTTCATCACATCGGTGAAGCCCTGGATCCGCTCATCGTCGATAACGGTGGGGATGCCGCGCAAGACGACGATCTTGCCCTCGTTGCCCAGCTTTTCCGCCATCCATTTTGCCGTGTTGGCGCCGACGGCGATGTTGTCGCCCGCCACATACAGGTCCTGGATCGACGGATCGGTCAGGCCGCGGTCCACGACCGCAATGAAGGTGCCGTTCGCCTTGACCTGTTCCACCGGGCCGGTCAGCTCTTCCGAGGTGAAGGGCAGGATCACCAGCGCGTCCAGTTTCTGGCTGGCCGACAGATCCTCCAGCGCCGAGACCTGCGCCGTGGCCGAGGGCGAGGTCTTCACGATCACGTCGATGTTCGGAAAGGCCGCCTCGATTTCCTTCTCCGCCTGTTCGGCGTGATAGACCACGCCGCCGGTCCAGCCGTGGGTCGCCGCCGGGATAGAGACGGCGATCGTAACCTTGTCCTGCGCGATGGCCCCGCCTGCCGTCAGTGCCATCAGACTGGCAGCCGACATCAGACCAAGCACGCGTGAGGTGATGGTTTTCATTGGTATTCCTCCCTTTTGAAAAGCGCCGTCCCTCCTCCGGACGGTTATTTGATGAAGCGGTGCGCCAGCATGGCGAGGATGATGATCACCCCCTGCACCGCGGCGACGAGGTATTCGGACACCATGTTCGACAGCACCATGAGGTTAGCGATCACCTCCAGGATCAGGGCGCCGGCCACCGTGCCCCAGATCCGGGCCTTGCCGCCGCGCAGAAGCGTGCCGCCGATCACCACCGCGGTGATCACCTGCAATTCCCACAGGGCGCCGGTCGTCGGCGTGGCCGCGCCCAGCCGGGGAATGTAGCAGATGGCGGCAATCGCAACGCACAGGCCCTGAATGACATAGGCCATGGTGCGGATGCGCGGCACCGATACGCCCGAGAAGCGGGCCACATCGGCATTCGACCCGGCCGCCGTGCAGCGCCGCCCGAATTTCGTGCGGTAAAGGACGAAGGCCCCCACCAGAACCACAACCAGCGTGATGACGACGGGCAGCGGAATGCCCAGGACATTGCCGAAATAGACCGGCCGATAGGGATCGCGCAGTTCACGCGCAATCGGGATCGACCCGCCATCCGACATCCAGGTGATCAGCGCCCGGAAGATGCCCATCGTGCCAAGGGTGACGATGAAAGGCTCGATCTTGCCCAGCGTCACGATCAGCCCGTTCAAAAGGCCGCACAGCGCCCCGACCACCAGCCCGACCACGGCGCCGACGATGATCGCATTGGCCCCCATGTCGGGTGCCAGCCGGTTCATCGTCAGGATCATGATCCCCGTCACAAAGGCCATCATGGACCCGACGGAAAGGTCCAGACACCCCGAGGAGATGACGAAAGTCGCGCCCACGGCGATGATGGCGATAAACGCCGAACGGGTGACAACATTGGCGAGGTTGGTGCCGGTCAGAAAGCTGGAATTGAGCAGCATGCCGATCACCACCACCAGCGCCAGCGCGATGAAGGGCCCCATATCCGCCCAACGGATGCGCCGGGCGGGTTCAGGGACCAGATTGGTCGTCGCGCTTGTCATTCGGGTCTCCTCCCCCGTGTTTCTGAATTCGGACGGCCTCTCCCCGGCCACCCGCCTTGCCACTCGTCGCCGCATAGACGACGTTCTGCTCGGTCACCTCGGCGCCGCGCAGCTCCGCCACGATGCGGCCCGCGCGCATGACCAGAACGCGGTCCGACAGGCCGACCAGCTCGGGCAGTTCCGAGGACACGACGATCACGGCCTTGCCCGCCCGAACCAGACGGTCGATAAAGTCGTAGATCTGGCTCTTGTTGCCGATGTCGATGCCGCGGGTGGGTTCGTCGATGATGACGACCTGCGGGCCGGTCAGCATGACCTTGGCCAACAGCAGCTTTTGCTGGTTGCCCCCCGAAAGCTGACCCGCATGCAGATGCAGGCTGCGCACGCGTATGTCATATTCCGCGACCGCGCTTTCCAGCTCTGCCATCTCGCGCGCCTTTTGCAGCGAGAGGCCGGGATGCACCCGGTCCAGCGCCTGCAGCGTCAGATTGGCGGCCAGCGGTTCGTCCAGCAGCAGGCCCTTTCCCTTGCGGTCTTCGGTGAGATAGACCAAGCCCGCATCCGCCCAGCCGGTGACGCTGCGCTGCGTGACCGGCGTGCCGCCAAGCTTCACGCTGTCCGCATGGGACGGACGCAGGCCCATCAGCCCCTCGAACAGCTCGGTCCGGCCCGATCCGATCATGCCGCCGATGCCCAGAACCTCGCCGGACTGCAGCGTAAGGCTAGCCTCGACCGCGCCGTGATCCACGCTCAGACCCGCAATCTCAAGGATCGGGGCGGTATCCGTTGCCGGACGCTTGGGCGGGTAAAGCATGTCCAGTTCCCGCCCGACCATCAGCTCCGCCATGGCGCGCTGTGTCAGCCCGGCCGCGGGCCAGGTGCCGATCATCCGGCCATCGCGCAGCACGGTGATGCGGTCGGCCAGCGCCTCCACCTCATCCAGACGGTGCGAGATATAAAGGACGGCGACGCCCTGCGCCCGCAGCCCGCGCACCACATCCAGAAGGGCCGCCACCTCGTCATTCGCCAGAACGGCGGTGGGTTCGTCGAAGATGACCACCCGGCGGGGTTCCAGCAGGGCACGGGCGATCTGCACCAGCTGGCGCTGCGCCAGCGGCAGGGAACCGACCGGATCGCCCGGCCGGCAATGTGCCCCGATCGACGCAAGAACCTCGGCCGTGCGGCGGTTCATCGCGCGGTCATCGACCATCGGGCCGCGTGTCAGTTCGCGTCCGAGGAACAGGTTTTCCGCAACGGTCAGATCAGGCGCCAGCAGGATTTCCTGATGCACCAGCACCACGCCCGCGGCTTCGGCCGCCACAGCACTGCTGAAATCCACCGGCGTGTCCGCCAGAAAAAGCTGCCCGGCGGTCGGGTAGACATAGCCCGACAGCAGCTTCATCAGGGTCGATTTTCCGGCCCCGTTCTCGCCGATGATCGCATGCACCTCGCCCGGGCGGATATCCAGCGTGACATCCGACAGGACGGTGATCGTGCCATAGGTCTTGCCCAGCCCCACGGCCCGCAACGCGGGCGGCGGCAGGCTCGCCTGTTCCGGCGGGATGGGAAACGGGGTGGCTATCGTCATTCGAACGCCAGCATCAGCCTGTCGCGCGACCGCGAGATATGATCATGCATCGCCTGTGCGGCGGCGCCGGGGTCGCCGGCACGGAAGGCCGCCAACAAGGCCTCGTGCTCCTCAAGCGCCTCTTGCGTGACGCGGGTGTGGAACATCAGCCGGAAGAGATGCAGATGGATGTGCTGATCGGCCAGTGCGTGGCGGATCACCTCGTTCCCGGCCAGCTTCATGATCTCATCATGGAAATGCGCATCCGCACGCGCAAAGCGGGAATAGCGGCTGGTGCGGTCGACCGGCGGCGCACCATGCCCCATGTCGGCGGCGACCTGCTCCAGCCGCTCCAGCGCCTCGGGGGTCATGTTCAGCACGGCAAGGCGGGCACCTTCGGGTTCCAGCAACAGGCGGAATGCGAAGAGATCTTCGAACTGGCGGCGCCCAAGCTGCGGCGCGGCGCTGTAGCCGATCAGATGGGCCTTGTGCACAAGCCCCTCGCGCTCAAGCCGGGCAAGCACCTCCCGCACCGGGGTTTGTGAGACGTTCAGATCGCGCGCCATCGCGTCGATGGAGATTCGGGCGCCGGGCGGGATGTCCAGCGACATCAGCTTTTCGTAGATCCTGTCGTAGACACCCTCAACGATGCTGGTCGGCCGCGCAGGTGCGCCGGCTGCCGATTCCCGTTCCGCTGCGATCCCCATGCCCGTTCTCCGTTGTCGGCTTTGCGCCCCGTGATGAGTTGCAAAAATAATATCGGATGTCAAATACAATATCGTATATGATTGGATATATGATTTTGGCAAAGACTGGGCTATATGCTCGGTCGGGCAGGGCACTGGCCCCGCGAAGAGAGGGGCAGCGCGATCTCCATGTGCCCGGAGGATCGCGGCAAGAGGAGAGGAATGAATGATCCATTTCGGTACGATCAGGTCACCGCGCGAGATTATCTTCGGCGCGGGTCAGCGTCGGGCGCTTGGCATGGTGGCAGCGGGTCTGGGGCGCCGCGCGCTGGTGGTCACGGATGCCCGGCTGGCGTCGGATGCGATGTTTCTTGAAATGGTTGCCGATCTGGAAGGCGCCGGCGTGCAGGTTCGCGTCGAATCCGGAACCTTGCCCGATGTGCCGGTGGAATCAGCGGCGGCCGCGACCGCAGCGGCACGCAGCCTTGCGCCCGATCTGTTGATCGGGATTGGCGGCGGATCTTGCCTCGACATGGCGAAATGCGTGGCTCTTCTGCTGTCCCATGGCGGGCAGCCGCAGGATTATTATGGCGAGCTGAAAGTCCCCGGTCCGGTATTGCCGGTGATCGCTGTGCCGACGACATCGGGCACCGGATCCGAGGTCACGCCGGTCTCTGTCCTTTCGGACAGCGCGCGCAGCCTGAAAGTGGGCATCTCCAGCCCGCATCTCATTCCGTTGGTGGCGATCTGCGACCCGGATCTGACGCTGAGCTGCCCGCCCGGGCTGACCGCGATCGCGGGGGCGGATGCGCTGACCCATGCCATCGAGGCCTTTACCGCCAGTCGCCCCGAGACCACGTCGCGTCTGACGCAGGAGCGGGTCTTCGTCGGCAAGAATCAGGTCTCGGATCAATTCGCGCTCATTGCGATTGCCTTGCTGTGGCAGGGGCTGGAACGGGCCTGCCGCGATGGCCGCGATGCTGAGGCGCGCGCGCTTGTCATGCAGGGCGCGACCTTCGCCGGCCTGGCCTTCGGCGTGGCGGGAACGGCCGCGGCCCATGCGATCCAGTATCCGGTCGGCGCGCTGACCCATACCGCACATGGCGCGGGCGTGGCCTGTCTGATGCCCTGGGTGATGGAATGGAACCGTCCCGTTATTGGTGCGGAGCTGATGCAGATGGCCGATGCGATGGGGCTCGATGGGCCGGACGCGGTCATCCCTGCTGTTTCGGCGCTTTTCACCCGGATCGGCATTCCCCCCACTCTGGCCGCGCTCGGCCTTGCCGAAGACCGCATTGACGAGGTTGCAACCCTGGCCTGCGGGATCGAGCGGCTGATCCGCAACAATCCGCGCCCGCTGCCTTTGCCCGACATGACCCGCCTTCTGCGCGCGGCCTTTGCCGGCGACGCCGGGCTGATGACCTGACACCTTCCGAAAGGACCTGACATGACCCTTGATTCCCCTCATCTGCCCTATGCCGATCCGGCCCTTCATGCCCATGGCTTGTTTATCGGCGGCCACTGGCTTTCCGGCGCGGGCATTCCGGTCATCAACCCCTCGACCGGCACCATGCTGGCCGAAGTCGCCGATGCCACGATTGACGATGCCCTGCGCGCGGTTGAGGCGGCCGATGCGGCAGCGGCAGGCTGGCGTGCGACACCCGCCCGACAAAGATCGCAGATCCTGCACCGCTGGTTCAACCTGATGACCGAACATGCCGAGGATCTGGCCCGACTGATTGCGCTGGAAAACGGCAAGGCGCTGCCCGATGCGCGGGGCGAGGTGGCCTATGCGGCGGAATTCTTTCGCTGGTATGCCGAAGAGGCGGTGCGGGTGCCCGGCGAATTCCGCCATGCGCCGTCCGGGGCGCATCACATCCTTGTCGATCATGATCCGATCGGCATCTGCGTGCTGATCACGCCGTGGAATTTCCCCGCAGCCATGGCCACCCGAAAGATCGGCCCGGCGCTGGCGGCGGGTTGCACGGTGATCCTGAAACCGGCCTCCGAGACGCCGCTGACCGCCTATGCCATGGCACGGCTGGGGGCCGAGGCCGGGGTGCCTCCGGGTGTGGTCAACGTGCTGACCACAACGCAGCCCGGGCCGGTGACCAATGCGATGCTGGCCGATCCCCGGGTGCGCAAACTGTCTTTCACCGGGTCCACCGGGGTCGGGCGCGGCCTTTTGGCCGAGGCGGCAAAGACCGTCGTCTCCTGCTCGATGGAACTGGGCGGCAACGCGCCCTTCCTCGTCTTCGATGATGCGGATCTGGAGGCGGCGCTGGACGGGGCGATGATCGCCAAGATGCGCAATGCCGGAGAGGCCTGCACCGCCGCCAACCGGTTTTACGTGCAATCGGGCATCCATGATGCCTTCGTCGCCGGTCTGGCACAGCGCATGGCGGCGCTGAAGATCGGCGCGGGCGCGGATGCCGGCACGCAGGTCGGCCCGATGATCACCACCAGAGCGGTGCAGAAGATCGACCAACTGGTCACGCAGGCCGTGGCGGATGGCGCGCGTGTGGTCACCGGCGGCGCCCCCTTGCCGGGGACGGGCTATTTCTACCCGCCGACCGTGCTGGAAAATGTCTCGCCCGACAGCCGCATCGCGCATGAGGAAATCTTTGGCCCCGTCGCGCCGGTCTACCGGTTCGACACCGAGGAAGAGGCGATCCGGCTGGCCAACACCACCGAATATGGCCTTGCCGCCTATGTCTATTCGCAGGACCTGTCGCGCGCCCTGCGCATCGGCAAGGGGATCGAGACCGGGATGGTTGCTATCAATCGCGGATTGATGTCCGATCCCGCCGCTCCCTTTGGCGGCGCCAAGCAAAGCGGGCTGGGGCGCGAAGGCGGGGTCACCGGCATCCTTGAATTCATGGAGCCGAAGTATTTCGCGGTGAATTTCTGAAAGGCAGGGCGGCGTGGCACAGGATCTTTATCGCAACCGCGATTTCATTCCCGATTTCGATGCGATCATCGCTGAAACCGCCGCCCGCTCGCGTGAAGTGTCGGCGCGGACGGATCTGCGAGCCGACATTGCCTATGGGCCCGGACTGCGGGAACGGATGGACATTCTGCTGCCGAAGACGCCGGCACAGGGGGCGCCGCTGCACCTGTTCATCCATGGCGGCTATTGGCGGTCCGGCAGCAAGGAGGATCATCGCCTTGTCGCCGCGCCGGTGCTGGCGGCGGGGGGGATATGCGCGGTCCTTACCTATGATCTGATGCCGGAAACCCGGTTGGGCGCCATTGTCGCGCAGGTGCGGGCGGCGGCGCGCCATCTGACCGGCATCGCTCCCTCGCTCGGCGCGGATCCGGGACGCCTGACCGTCAGCGGCCATTCCGCCGGGGCGCATCTGGCCAGCTATCTGGCGGCTTATGCTCCGCATGAGCCGATGCCCGACCTGCCGGCCCTGCGCGGGTTGCTGCTGGTCAGCGGCATTTACGATCTGTCGGGCATTCCCGGCAGTTTCCTGAAGGACGAGGCGAAGATGACCCCGGCCGAGGCCGCGGACTGGTCGCCGATGACCTCAACGCACCAGCCTGACCTGCCACGCATCATTACACGGGGGCAGGCAGAAACCGCGCCGTTCCAGCAGCAAGCGGCCGCGCTTGCGGCACTGTTGCCGGGCAGCGAGCTGCGACAGGAGCCCGGGCTTGATCATCTGGCAATCGTTCTGGCTCTGGGTGATCCGCAGGCCTCTTTGGGCCGCAGGCTATCGGAGCTGGTAGCGGCATCATGACATCCACCGGACCTGCCCGATAAGCGGCCACGGAACCGGTGGCATGATGCGGATGGTCCGGCCCTGACCAGCCGCTGATGAAATCTTGGGCAACCGCACGCCCCGCCGCGTGTTTTCCGCGCGGGGGCGGCGGTTGACGCTGGACGCAGGCGCGGGCGGGGACCAGACATCCCGCAACCCAAGATGAAGACCGCGCTGACCATCATCATCGTCGAACAGGACCGCGACCGCGCCATGATGATCGTGGACGCGCTGAAAGAGCTTGGCGAACATTCGATCCATGTCATCGCTTCGGGCACCGGGCTGGCCCGCCGCGTGGCCGAGCTGCGGCCCGATCTGGTGCTGATCCATGCGGGCGACCCGTCACGCGACGCGATGGAGGAGCTGACGCTGGCCGCGGGGCCGCTGGAACGCCCGGTGGCGATGTTCGTGGACCGCGCCGATCAGGGCCTGACCCGCGCCGCGATCGAGGCGGGCGTGTCGGCCTATGTGGTGGACGGGCTGCGCGCCGACCGCATCCGCCCGATTCTGGATGCCGCCATCGCGCGGTTCCATGTGTTCCAGCGCATCCGCAGCGAGCTGGCCGCCACACGCGCCGCGCTGGAGGAGCGCAAGCTGATCGACCGGGCCAAGGGTGTGCTGATGCGCGCCAAGGGGCTGAGCGAGGAAGAGGCCTATGCCCTGCTGCGCAAAAGCGCGATGGATCAGGGCAAGAAGCTGGCCGAACTGGCGCAGGCGCTGGTCACTGCGGCGGATCTGCTGAAATGAGCGCGCCGCTGTCCTTGGGCTTTGTGCCGCTGCTGGATGCCGCGCCGCTGATCGTGGCGGCGGAGCTGGGCTTTGCCGAGCAGGAGGGGTTGAGGCTGGACCTGCACCGCGCGGCCAGCTGGTCGCAGCTGCGCGACATGCTGGATCTGGGCACGGTCGAGGCGGCGCATATGCTTTCGGTCATGCCGGTGGCGCGGGCGCTGGCCTTAGGGGGCGGCACCGGCGGGCTGGATGTGCTGATGGTCCTGTCGATGAACGGGCAGGTCGTGGGTCTGTCCGCCGCGCTGGCCGGGCAGACCGGCGGCTTTGCCTTTGGCGACCCCGCGCTGGCCACCGCGCTGCCGCGGGGCGGCGTGCCGCTGCGGCTTGGCGTGCCCTTTCCGTTTTCGATGCATGCGCTGTTGCTGCGCTACTGGCTGACCCGGACGGCGCCGGATCTGGCCTTTACCATCCATTCCGTCCCGCCCCCCCGCATGGCCGAGGCGCTGCTGGCGGGCGAGATCGACGGTTTCTGCGTGGGGGAACCGTGGGGCACCCGCGCCGTGCAGGTGGCGGGCGCGCGGCTGGTGCTGCCCGGCGCCGCGATCTGGAGCCAGTCGCCCGAAAAGGTGCTGGCCGCCCGGTCTGGCTGGGCCGAGGCGCAGCCAGACCGCGCCGCCGCCCTTTTGCGGGCGCTGTGGCGCGCGGGCGAATGGGCGGGCGACCCGGCCAACCGCACCACTTTGGCCGAGCTTCTGGCCCTGCCCCGCAATCTGGACACTGCCTCGGACCATATCGAACCTGCATTGCGGGGCCATGTCCTGCCCGCCGCCCGCGGGGCAGAGGTGGAGGTGCTCGCGCTGCTGGCCTTTCACCGCGGGCTGGCGAATTTCCCGTGGCGCAGTCAGGCGGGCTGGATCGGGACGGAACTGGCAGCGGCGCACGGGCTGGACCCTGCCCCCACGACAAAGGCCGCCCGCGCCACCTTCCGCAGCGACCTTTACCGGCGGTTCCTTGGCCCCGCGGGGGTGCCGCTGCCCCGCGCCTCGGACAAGGCCGAGGGCGCGCTGGAGGCAGAAGAATCGGTCCCGGCGGTGCATGGCACGCTGATCTTGGCGCGGAACCGTTTCTTCGATGGCGCGGTTTTCGACCCCGCCCCTGCGCACTGATCAAAAACCGGGCAGAATTCTGCGGCGCGGCGAAATTCTGCGGATGCAGCCGGCCGCAGCCGCGCATCCCGCTTGACCCCCGCGCCCGGCGCATGGAACCTGACCTCAAGACGGGGCAATGGCGTTCCGTTCGTCTCCCGCTTCGCTGAGACCAGGCAAGGCCGCCTGACCGCTTTCGACACATGCGTGTCCAAAGCTGTCTGCGGCCTTTTCGCATTTTCCCCTCCGGCTTCCTCCTTCAGCCTTCAAGGACAGATCCCATGCCCCTGATCCGCCACCTGATGCTTTCCGCAGCCTTTCTGGCGCTGCCCGCCCATGCCAAAACCGCCGGTGTCGAAAAGGACACGCTGACCCTTGGCTTCATCAAGCTGACCGATATGGCCCCACTGGCCATCGCCAAGGAGAAGGGTTTCTTCGACGACGAGGGCCTGTCCGTCACGCTGGAGGCGCAGTCGAACTGGAAGGTCCTCTTGGACCGCGTGCTGGCCGGAGAGATCGACGGCGCCCATATGCTGGCGGGCCAGCCCTTGGCCTCGACCATCGGTTACGGCACCGCAGGCGAATTGATAGCCCCCATCGCGCTGGACCTGAACGGCAATGCCATCACCGTCTCGAACGCGGTGTGGGAACTGATGAAGCCGGGCCTTGCGCTGGATGCCGCGGGCAAGCCGGTGCATCCGATCCCCGCTTCGGCGCTGGTCCCTGCCATCGAGGATGCCGCCGACATGGGCCGCCCGTTCAGCATGGGCATGGTCTTCCCCGTCTCGCCCCACAATTACGAACTGCGCTACTGGCTGGCGGCGGGCGGCATCAATCCGGGCTTTTACTCGCCCGATGACACCTCGGGCCAGATCGGCGCCGATGTGTTGTTGTCCGTCACCCCGCCCCCGCAGATGCCCGCCACGCTGGAGGCCGGGACCATCGACGGTTATTCCGTGGGCGAGCCGTGGAATCAGGCTGCTGTCGCCAAGGGGATCGGCGTTCCCGTCATCTCGGACGCGGCGATCTTTCAGCAGAACCCGGAAAAGGTGTTCGGCCTGACCAAGGCCTTCGCCGAAGAGAACCCCAATACCGTGATCGCACTGACCAAGGCGCTGATCCGGGCGCAGATGTGGCTGGATGCCGAAGGCAATGTGAACCGGGCCGAGGCGGTGGAAATCCTGTCCAGCCCCGATTACGTGGGCGCCGATGCCGCGGTGATCGCCAATTCGATGACCGGCACCTTTGAGTATGAAAAGGGCGACAAGCGGGACGAACCGGATTTCAACGTGTTCTTCCGCGGCAATGCAGCCTTTCCCTATTATTCGGACGCGGTCTGGACGCTGACCCAGATGCGCCGCTGGGGCCAGATCGCCGAGGCGAAGCCGGATGCGTGGTATGACGAAACCGCGAAATCGGTCTACCGCCCCGATATCTTTACCGAAGCTGCCAAGCAGCTGATCGCCGAAGGGCGGGCGACCGAGGCGGATTTCGACTTCGACGCCGACGGCTACCGCGACCCGAACGCCACCTTCATCGACGGCGTGGTCTTCGACGGCACCCAGCCCAACGCCTATCTGGACAGCTTCGCCATCGGCCTCCGGACGGGTCAGACCGTCTCGGGCGGTGAAGTCATCAACTGAGCCACGCCCTCTGACCCGCGGATCACAGCCATGACCTCGATCGACCCCGCCACCCTGCCCGGCAAAGAGCGTTCCTCCGTGCAGCCCCGCCTCAAGGCCGTGATCCAGCGGCTGGACCCGTGGTTCGCCCTGCTGGGGCTGGCCTGGATCGCGCCCTTGGGCCGCCTTCTCATCGGCGATGCGCCGCAGGTGCAGCTGCGGCTGATCTGGCGCACCGCGCTGGTGCCGCTGCTGGCCATCCTTGCCTTCCTTGCGCTTTGGGCATGGGCCGCGCCCAAGGTGGAAACCTCGCTCGGCGCCATTCCGGGGCCGGGACAAGTCTGGGCGCAGGTGGGCGTCCTGAATGCCGATGCCGCCGCCGAACAGGCCAAAGAGGCGGCGTTCTACGAAAAGCAGGCGGCCAAGAACGCCGAACTGGTGGCCGCGGGCAAGGCGGATGAGGTGAAGACCCGCAGCTATGCCGGCAAGCCCACCTACTACGACCAGATCCTGACCTCACTGAAGACGGTGTTCATGGGGTTCCTTTTGGCCACGGTGGTGGCGGTCCCTCTGGGCATTCTGGCGGGCCTGTCACCCACGGCGAATGCCGCGCTGTCGCCGCTCATTCAGGTGTTCAAGCCGGTCTCGCCGCTGGCATGGCTGCCCATCGTCACCATGACCGTCTCGGCGCTTTATGCCGGGGGCGATGGTGCGATGTCGAAAAGCTTCATCGTCTCGGCCGTCACGGTCACGCTCTGCTCGCTCTGGCCCACGCTGATCAATACCGCACTGGGCGTGGCGACCATCGACAAGGATCTGGTGAACGTGGGCCGCGTGCTGAAGCTGTCGC
Source organism: Neotabrizicola sp. VNH66 (assembly GCF_049445895.1). Taxonomy (NCBI): domain Bacteria; kingdom Pseudomonadati; phylum Pseudomonadota; class Alphaproteobacteria; order Rhodobacterales; family Paracoccaceae; genus Neotabrizicola; species Neotabrizicola sp. VNH66. The sequence continues at coordinate 103,034 of NZ_JBMSDW010000012.1, read as the reverse complement.
TCTGGACCCGGATCACCAAGCTGGTGCTGCCCTCGGCCCTGCCGCTGATCTTCACCGGGCTGCGGTTGTCCCTGGGCGTGGGCTGGATGGTGCTGATCGCGGCGGAAATGCTGTCGCAGAACCCCGGCCTTGGCAAATTCGTCTGGGATGAATTCCAGAACGGGTCCTCCGACAGTCTGGCTCGGATCATGGTGGCGGTGCTGACCATCGGCATCATCGGCCTGCTGCTGGACCGGGTGATGATCGCCGCGCAGACCCTGCTGACCTTTCAGGGGCGGAGGTAACCATGGCCGTCCTTGAATTCCGCAATGTCCACAAGGGCTTTGGCGATGGCGCCGCCCGGGCCGAGGTTCTGCGCAACATCAGCCTCTCGGTGGAGGAGGGTGAGTTTCTGGCCATCCTCGGCTTTTCAGGCACCGGGAAATCCACCCTGATCAACCTGATGGCCGGGCTTGCCCTTCCCGACCGTGGCAGCGTCACCTTCCGGGGCGCGCCCGTCACCGGCCCAGGGCCGGAGCGGGGGCTGGTGTTCCAGTCCTATTCGCTGATGCCATGGCTGACCGTGGCGGGCAATGTGGCGCTGGCGGTGGATGCAATCCACGGCGCCCGGCCCAAGACCGAACGCGCGGCCATGGTGGCGAAATATGTCGCCATGGTGGGCCTGTCCCATGCCGCCGCCCGGCGTCCGGCGGAACTGTCGGGGGGCATGCGGCAGCGCGTCTCGGTCGCCCGGGCGCTGGCGATGGAGCCACAGGTCCTGCTGATGGACGAACCGCTGTCCGCGCTGGATGCGATGACCCGCGCCGATCTGGCCGATGAGATCGAAGGCATCTGGCGGCGCGACCGCAAGACCGCGGTGCTGATCACCAATGACGTGGATGAGGCCATCGTTCTGGCCGACCGCATCGTCATCCTGACCCCCGACGGCACGCTGGGGCGGGAATTCCCGGTGGCGCTGGATCGCCCCCGTGACCGCGGCGCGCTGAACAACGATGCCACGTTCCAGCGCCTGCGCGCCGCCGTCACGGCGGAGCTGATGGAGGTGGGCCTGACCACGAAATCCGAGATGACGCGCCTTCTGCCCGCGCTGACGCCGCGCCATGCCCTGCCCCGCGCCTATGCGCAGGCCGCGCGCAGCCCGATCGACGACCGCTATCTGCATTATTCCCAGTTGTCCAAGGTCTATGACACACCGAAAGGCCCGCTGACCGTGGTCGAGAATTTCGACCTGAAGCTGAAGAAGGGCGAGTTCATCAGCCTGATCGGCCATTCCGGCTGCGGCAAATCCACCGTCTTGTCGATGACCGCCGGGCTGACCGGCATCTCCGGCGGGGCGATCAAACTGGACGGTTACGCCGTCGAAGGCGCCGACCCCGAACGCGCCGTGGTGTTTCAGGCGCCCAGCCTGTTTCCGTGGCTGACAGCGCGGGAAAATGTCGCCATCGGCGTGGACCGGGTTTACCCGACCGCCGGTCAGGCCGAACGGCAGGAGGTGGTGGAATACTACCTTGAGCGGGTGGGTCTGGGGGATGCGATGCACCGCCTCGCCTCCGACATGTCGAACGGCATGCGGCAACGGGTGGGCATCGCCCGCGCCTTTGCCCTGTCGCCGAAGCTTTTGCTGCTGGATGAACCCTTTGGCATGCTGGACAGCCTGACCCGCTGGGAATTGCAGGATGTCCTGATGGAGGTCTGGTCGCGCACGCAGGTGACTGCCGTCTGCGTGACCCATGACGTGGACGAGGCGATCCTGCTGGCCGACCGCGTGGTGATGATGACCAACGGCCCCCGCGCCACCATCGGCCAGATCACCGAGGTGAAGCTGCCCCGCCCCCGTTCGCGCCGCGCAATGCTGGATCATGCCGATTACTGGCACTACCGCGCCGAGATTCTGAACTTCCTGCACGACCATGCCCATGGTCCCGCCAAAAAGAAGGAAGCCGCGTGATGACCAAGAAACTTGTGGTGATCGGGGCCGGCATGGCCTCGGGGCGGATGCTGGAGCATCTGCTGGAGGCGGGCGGCGACTGGGATGTGACCCTGTTCAACGCCGAACCCCGCGGCAATTACAACCGGCTGATGCTGTCGCCGGTGCTGTCGGGCGAAAAGACCTATGACCAGATCGTCACCCATGATGCGGACTGGTATGCCGCGCAGGGCATCGACTGCCGCTTTGGCGAGGCGGTGGTAAAGATCGACCGCGCGAACAAGGTGGTCCATTCAGCGCAGGGCGGCATGCCCTATGACGCGCTGGTCATCGCCACCGGCTCGGCCCCGTTTATCATCCCAGTGCCGGGCAAGGACCTGCCGGGTGTCTGCACCTACCGCGATCTGGAGGATACCAATGCCATGATTGCCGCGGCCAAGCCCGGCGCCACGGCGGTGGTGATCGGCGGCGGCCTTCTGGGGCTGGAGGCGGCGGCGGGCATGGCCGCGCGCGGGGCCAGCGTGACGGTGATCCACCTGATGGGCCATCTGATGGAGCGGCAGCTTGACCCCTCGGCCGGGTATCTTCTGCAAAAAGACCTCGAACGCCGCGGGATCACCGTGCATTGCAAGGGCGCGACGAAGGCCATCCTTGGCACCGACAGGGTGGAGGCCGTGCTGCTGGAAGACGGCACCGTCTATCCCGCCGATCTGGTCTGCATGGCCGTGGGCATCCGGCCTGAGGTGCGGCTGGCCAATGATGCGCATCTGGAGGTGGGCCGCGGAATCGTGGTGAACGACCAGATGCAGACCAGCGACCCGGCGATTTACGCACTTGGCGAATGTGTCGAGCATGAGAAGCAGCTCTTCGGTCTTGTTGCGCCGCTCTATGATCAGGCGAAAGTGCTGGCCGAGACGCTGAATGGCGCTGAGACGGCCTTCCGCCCGGTCCAGACCGCAACCAAGCTGAAGGTCACCGGCGTCGATCTGTTCAGCGCGGGCGATTTCGCCGATGGCCCGGGGCGCGAGGATATCGTGTTCCGCGACCCCGGCCGCGGCATCTACAAACGGCTGATCCTTGAAGGCGACCGTCTGCTGGGCGCGGTGATGTATGGAGATACCGCAGACGGATCGTGGTTCTTTGATCTGATCAGGCAGGGCAAGGACGTGTCCCCCCTGCGTGAGACGTTGATCTTTGGCCCGGCCTTCGCCGCGGGGGGTGCCTCTGCGGACCCTCTCGCCGCCGTTGCAGCCTTGCCGCCTGAGGCGGAGATCTGCGGTTGCAACGGCGTCTGCAAGGGCCGGATCGTTCAGGCCGTCGAAGGCGGCGCCACCTCGCTGGATGCGGTGCGGGCCCAGACCAAGGCCAGCGCATCCTGCGGGACCTGCACCGGGCTGGTGGAAAAGGTCATGGCCCTGTGCCTTGGCGACAGCTTCAAGGCCGATGCCAATCCGCCGATGTGCAAATGCACCGATCACACCCATGAAGACGTGCGCCGTCTGATCAAGTCGCAGGGGCTGAAGTCGATCCCGGCGGTGATGCAGGAACTGGGCTGGAAGACGGTGGGCGGCTGCGCCTCCTGCCGGCCAGCGCTGAATTATTACCTGATCGCCGACTGGCCGCTGGACTATCGCGACGACCGGCAATCGCGGTTCGTGAACGAACGCAATCACGCCAATATCCAGAAGGACGGCACCTATTCCGTCGTCCCGCGGATGTGGGGCGGGGTGACCAACCCGGCCGAACTGCGCGCCATTGCCGATGCCGCGGACAAATACAATGTGCCGATGGTCAAGGTCACCGGCGGCCAGCGGATCGACCTTCTGGGCGTGAAGAAAGAGGATCTGCCCGCGATCTGGGCCGATTTCAACGCCGCGGGGATGGTCTCGGGCCATGCCTATGCCAAGGGGCTGCGCACGGTGAAAACCTGCGTGGGCCAGCAGTTCTGCCGCTTTGGCACGCAGGATTCCACCGGCCTTGGCATCGCGCTGGAAAAACTCCTCTGGGGGTCTTGGACGCCCGCGAAGGTCAAGTTGGGCGTGTCGGGCTGCCCGAGGAACTGCGCCGAGGCGACGTGCAAGGATATTGGCGTCGTCTGCGTGGACTCTGGCTTTCAGATCAGCGTGGCGGGCGCCGCAGGCCTTGACGTGCGGGAGACGGAACTGCTGGTCACCGTCCCCACCGAGGCCGAGGCGATGGAGGTCATTGCCGCCTTCGTCCAGCTCTACCGCGAAAACGCGCGCTACCTGCACCGCATCTACAAGTGGGTGGACAAGGTCGGGTTGGACTGGTGCCGCGAACGGATCGCGGACACGGAAAGCCGCCGCGCGCTCTATGACCGTTTCATGCTGTCGCAGTCGGTCTATCAGACCGACCCTTGGGCCGAACATGCCGCCCGCCCGCAGGACTGGGCGCCGATGAAGACCATCTCAATGGAGGCCGCGGAATGAACGCCATGACCGGAGCCTGGATCGAGATCGGGCCTTTGTCCGACATCCCGCCGCAGGGCGCCCGGGTGGTGAAGACGCCGCAGGGCTGCATCGCCGTCTTCCGCACCGCCACCGATCAGGTCTTTGCCCTGACCGACCGCTGCCCCCACAAGGGCGGCCCCCTGTCCGAAGGCATCGTCCACGGCGACCGGGTGACCTGCCCGCTGCACAACTGGGTGTTCGACATGAACACCGGCGCGGCGCAGGGCGCGGATGTGGGTCAGGTGGGCACATGGCCCGCGCGGGTTCAGGGGGGGCAGGTCTTTCTGGACCTGTCACAACCGGGATGACCGTGCCGGAAATCCGCAGCACCTGCCCCTATTGCGGGGTGGGCTGTGGCGTCTTGCTGCGCGCCACTGAAGCAGGGGTCACGGTCCGGGGCGACCCGGACCACCCGGCCAACCGCGGGCGGCTCTGCTCCAAAGGCTCGGCCCTCGGGGAAACCGTCGGGCCGGAGGGGCGGCTTCTGGCGCCGATGATCGGGAACCGCCGGGCGGGCTGGGAAGAGGCGCTGGATCTGGTCGCCGCCCGCTTTCACGACACGATCGCAGCGCATGGGCCGGAGTCGGTGGCCTTCTACGTCTCGGGTCAGTGCCTGACCGAAGATTACTATGTGGCGAACAAGCTGATGAAGGGCTTCATCGGCAGCGCCAACATCGACACCAATTCGCGGCTGTGCATGGCCTCGGCCGTAGCGGGGCACCGCCGGGCCTTTGGCACTGACACCGTGCCGGGACTGTATGAGGATCTGGAACAGGCCGATCTGGTGGTTCTGGTCGGGTCCAACATGGCATGGTGCCATCCGGTGCTGTTCCAACGGTTGCAAGCCGCGCGTGAGGGCCGCGGCACCCGTGTGGTCGTGATCGATCCGCGCCGCACCTCCACCTGCGACAGCGCCGATCTGCACCTGCCGATTGCACCAGGCGGCGATGCCGCGCTGTTCAACCTGGCCCTTGCCGAGGCAGAGCGGCGCGGCCTTCTGGACGCGGCCTTCCTGCAAAACGTGGAGGGCGCCAATGCCGCGCTGGAGGCCGCCCGTGCGACGGACCCCACGCTGACCGGCCTGACCGCCGCGCAACTGGCGCAGTTCTTCGACCTGTGGCTGGGCACCAGGCGGGTGGTTACCTGCTGGTCGATGGGGGTGAACCAGTCCGACAGCGGCACCGACAAGGTGAATGCGATTCTGAATCTGCATCTGGCCACCGGCCGGATCGGCCAGCCCGGCATGGGACCCTTCAGCCTGACCGGCCAGCCCAATGCCATGGGCGGGCGCGAGGTGGGCGGGCTGTCGAACATGCTGGCCTGCCACCTGAACCTTGAAGACCCCCTCCACCGGCAGGCCGTGGCCGATTTCTGGGCCGCGCCCCGGATGGCGGAAACACCGGGGCTGAAGGCGGTGGACCTGTTCCGCGCGGTGGAGGCGGGCCGGGTCAAGGCCTTGTGGATCATGTGCACCAACCCCGTGGTGTCCATGCCCGAGGCAGAGCGGGTCGCCCGCGCCATCGCCGGATGCGATTTCGTGGTGGTCAGCGACATGATGGCCGAAACCGATACTGCCCGGCTGGCCCATGTCCGCCTGCCCGCCACCGGCTGGGGTGAGAAGGACGGAACCGTCACCAATTCCGAACGCCGGATCAGCCGCCAGCGCCCGTTCCGCACCCCGATGGGAGAGGCGCGGGCCGACTGGTGGCAGATGGCGCAGGTCGCGCGCCGCATGGGCTTTCACGGCTTTGACTGGTCCCATCCGGCGGAGGTATTCGCCGAACATGCCGCCTTGTCGGGCGTGGCCGGGGGTTTGGGATCGGATTTCGATATTTCGGACCATGCCGGGATCACCCATGCCGGATATGACGCGCTGCAGCCGTTCCTCTGGCCCGCCAACGCGCGGCGGCAGGGCGGGCGGTTCTTTGGCGACGGGCGGTTCCACCACAAGGACGGCCGCGCCCGGATGATTGGCGTCACGCCGCGGGCGACGCCTGCGCCCATGGTGCTGAACACCGGGCGGGTGCGCGACCATTGGCATACGATGAGCCGCACCGGCCTTGCGCCCCGGCTGAACCAGCACATGGCCGAACCCTATCTGGAGATCCACCCCGCGGATGCCGCCCGTCTGGGGCTGGAGGCGGACGGGCTGGCACAGGTGACGGCTTTGGGCGAAACGGCGGTGCTGCGGGTGCTGCTGTCGGACCGGGTCGCCCCGGGCAATCCCTTCGCGCCCATCCACTGGACCGCGGAAACCGCCGCCCGCGGACGGGTGGGCGTGGTCATCCCGGGGCCGGTCGATCCCGTCTCGGGCCAGCCCGCGCTGAAATCGGCCGCGGTCAGTGTGGAGCCCTTCCGCGCCGTATGGTTCGGCTATGCCGTGGCCGCCCGCCCCTTCCGCCCCGACTGCGCCTATTGGGCGCGCGCGGTCCATGCCAAGGGCATGACAGCGGAACTGGCCGGGTGCACCCTGCCCGAAAATTGGGAGGCCGCCGCGCGGGAGATGTTCGGCCTTGATGCAAGGGCCGAGGCGCAGGTCTTCACCGATCCGCAGCGCGGACGGGTGCGGCTGGCCTTCGTGCAGGACGGCGCGCTGGTCGCAGCCCTGTTCATCGACCGCCAGCCCCTGGCCATCGCGCGCGGCCATGTCGCCTCGCTTCTGGGAGAGGCGCCCGGCCCGGCCCTGCTGTCCGGCCAGCCCGGCACCGACCGGCCCGATCCCGGCCCCACCGTCTGCGCCTGTTTCAGCGTGGGGCTGAACACCCTCACCGCCGCCATTGCCCGCGGAGACTGCCTGACCGTTGCCGCCCTTGGCGCCAGCCTGAAGGCGGGCACCAACTGCGGCGCCTGCCGCCCGGAACTTGCCGCCCTCCTCACCCGCCACACCCCAGTGCTGAAGGAAGCCGCCGAATGAGCCTGCTGCCGCATCCCGACGATATGCGCCCCGCCCCGCCCTTCGGCCGTCTGACGCTGGTCGGCGCAGGTCCCGGCGCGGCGGATCTGATGACCTTCCGCGCGGTGGACCGGCTGCGGGCCGCGGATGTGGTGCTGTATGACCGGCTGATCGGGCCGGATATGCTGGCGCTGATCCCGGCGGGGACGCGGCGGATCGACGTGGGCAAGGAATGCGGCCACCACCACTGGACCCAGACCGAAATCGACGCGCTGATCCGGGCCGAGCTGCGGAGGGGCCTGCATGTGCTGCGGTTGAAATCCGGCGATCCGTCGATCTTTGGCCGCGCGGGCGAGGAGATCGCCGCCGCCGAAGCCGAGGGTGCCGAGGTCGAGATCGTGCCGGGCATCACCGCCGCCTCGGCCGCGGCGGCCAGTCTGGGCCGCCCGCTGACCACCCGCGGCGTGGCGCAGCGGCTGGTCCTGGCCACCGCCACCGGAACGGATGGTCAGGCGGCGGACCGGATGTGCGCCAGCTTTGGCCCCGGCACCACGCTGGCACTGTATATGGGTCTGTCCAAGCTGCCGCAGATCCGCGATCACCTGCTGGCGGCCGGTGCCGTGCCGGACACGGCTGTGACGGTCATCGCCTCAATCAGCCTGCGCGCAGAACAGCATGTGACCCTACCCTTGGCCGATCTGGCGCAGGCGGCGGGCCGGATGCCCGCGGGCCATCCGGCGCTGATCCTGCTGAGCTGGGGTCAGCTGGTCACCGCCCCGGATCCGGCGGCGATGGTCTGCGCCTAGCGGACCGAAACCCGCGCGCCCTGCATCATCCGCAGCACTCTCCGGAATGTTCGGCGGCGCCGGGCTTTGCCGGCCCCCCTGTTCTTGTATGATATAGAAGCCATCCCCGCTGATCCGCCACCGGGACGGGGCGAGACGGATCGGCCTGCCACCGGGCTGTGCCCGACGGCAGGACCCTTCACCGAGCGGCTGACCAGCCGATCCGCCCCCTGTTTCATCCCTGCGGCAGATCGAATTCGCGCCGGTGCGCGTGATCGCCATGCGACCATGCCAGACGCAGGCGCACGGGTTGTGCGTCCCCGGTGCTCACCGACAGGGTCGTGACGACGGCTGTGGGTTCGGCGGCAAAGACCTCGATCCGCCCTTCGGCATCAATGCTTTCCAGCGTGATGAGTTCGGCCGGTGCCGCGGGACCTTCGGCGCCGCCGTTGTAGAACACCAGCCCCCAGACCGGACCGCCCTGCCCGATGATCTCCACCTGAGCGCCGTGGCCCATATCGGTCATGAAACCGCCGCGCGGGCCGCGGTCGGCCGTGACCACAGGTGCATCCGGGAACCTGTGCTGGCGGGACAGCCTGCCCTCAGGCGTGGTCAGCGAAATGCGGGCATGGGTGGCGAACTCGACCCAGCCCTCGCCGACCACGGTGCCGGGGGTGGCCCCGGGCCGCAGTTTCAGGTTGCGGGCGATCTGGTCGCTGCTGATCGCCTCGACCTGCAGGGCGCCACAGTCGACCGCGCGGGGCATCCCGGCCAGATCGGTGAACAAGATCAGCCAGCTGTCCTCGTCCTGCCGCAGGATGTCGGCGCGCCAATCCTGGCCAAGGTTCAGGCGTTCGATCTGCATGGTGGCATCGGACATGATGTTTCCTTTCTTCAATCAGGGTCAAAGATCGCGGTTGCGGCCGAAGCGCAGCAGCCGCATGGCGTTCAGCGTGACAAGGACGGTGGCCCCGGTATCGGCAAAGACGGCGATCCAAAGGCCGGAAATCCCGGTGACCGTCGTGACCAGGAACACGACCTTGAGGCCAAGCGCGATCAGCACGTTCTGGCGGATGTTGCGCATGGTTTCGCGGGACAGGCGCACCATGCCGCCGATGTCGGTGATCCGGTTGCGCATCAGGGCGGCGTCAGCGGCCTCCATCGCCACATCTGTGCCCGAACCGATGGCCAGCCCGACATGAGCCATGGCCAGAGCAGGGGCATCATTTACGCCGTCGCCCACCATCACCACGGTGCGGGTGGTGCTGATCTGGCGGACCCGTTCGACCTTGTCCTCGGGCAGCAGTTCGGCATGGGCCACCACACCCAGCTTGCCCGCGATGGCCTCGGCGGTGGCGCGGTTGTCGCCGGTCAGCATCACGCTTTCGATGCCAAGCCGCTTCAGCGCGGCCACCCCTTCGATGGCATCGGCGCGCGGCTCGTCCCGCATGGCGATCAGGCCAAGCGCCTGCCCGTCGGCCATGACCACGGCCAGCGTCTTGCCCTCGGCCTCCAGCCGCTGCGCGGCCTGCGCCTGATCGGGCGGCAGCGTGCCATAGGTCGCGGCAAAGCGGGGCGCCCCGATAAAGACCGCGCGGCCCCCGACCCGGCCCTCCATGCCGCGGCCCGCGATGTTGCGCACGCCTTCGGCGGATTTGGGCGCAATGCCCAGGCTTTCGGCATGGCGGCAGATCGCCTCGGCCAGGGGGTGGCTCGATTCACGCTCGATGGCGACGGCGGTGGACAGCAGGTCTGCCAGCGTGCCCTGCCCCGTCACCACTTCGGTGACCTGCGGCTTGCCCTGCGTCAGCGTGCCGGTCTTGTCGAAGGCCACGACCTGCGCCTTGGCCAGACTTTCGATGACCACACCGCCCTTGATCAGCATGCCGCGCCGGGTGCCGTTGGCAAGGCTGGCGGCAATCGCCGCGGGAACAGAGATGACCAGCGCGCAGGGGCAGCCGATCAGCAGCAGCGCAAGGCCGCGATAGACCCAGGTGCCCCAGTCGCCCAGACCGGCCAAGGGCGGAACCACTGCCACAAGCGCGGCAATCACCACGATCAGCGGCATATAGACCTTCGAAAAGGCGTCGATGAACCGTTCCGTCGGGGCCTTGGCGTCCTGCGCCTCTTCCACAAGCGCAATGATCCGGGCGATGGTATTGTCCCGCGCCTCGCGGTCCACGCGCACGCGCAGCGGCGCCTCGTGGTTGATCGACCCGGCAAAGACGCGCGCATCGGGCTCTTTCACAACCGGGACACTTTCGCCGGTCATCGGCGATTCATCCACGCTGGAGGTGCCCGACAGCACCACGCCATCGGCGGGGATACGCTCTCCGGGGCGGCACAGCACGACCTGACCGATCTGCAACGATGCAGCCGGAACCTCACGCAGGGTGCCCGCCTCCTCGATGGTCGCCACACGCGGCACCAGCGAGCCGAGCGCCTTGATCCCTGAGCGGGCCCGGGCGGCGGCCAGCCCCTCCAGCACCTCGCCGATGGAGAAGAACAGAACGACGATTGCCGCCTCCTCGCCCTCGTCGATGAAAAGCGCACCGATGGCGGCCAGCGTCAGCAGCATCTGGATGGTAAAGGGCGCGCCGAAGCGCAGGGCGACGAAGGCCTTGCGGGCAATCGGCGCCAGCATGATCAGTGTGGTTGCCATGAAGGCATAGCGCCCGGCCTCGGGCAGGATCTGCCCCGCCACGAAGGAGACGGCGACCAGAACCGCACCCAGCATGGCATGCCGCATCTTCGGCTGCTGCCAGATGCTGGCGGCCTTATCCGGGGCGGCTTCCGTCGGGGCCGCAGCCGGCTGCACGGCCGCGGGAGTGGGCGGCGCGGCTGCGGTCTCCTCAAGCTTCGGGCGGAACCCCAGCTTTCGGATCGTCGCCTCCAGCTGCGGGCGCGGGGTGGCGGTCTGGTCCAGCCGCAGCGTCATCATCTCGCGCGCGACTGACACGTTGACGTCGGACACGCCGGGCATCTTGCCGATGGCGGTCGTGATGGTCGCAGCACAGCTGGCGCAATCCATCCCCTCAACGCGATAGACGAAGGGCACCGCATCAGCCGCGGGCGCCGCTTCGGCCGGCGACGGGGCCGTCAGCAGTTTGGGACGAAAGCCCAGCTTGCGCACCACAGCCTGCACCTGATCGACCGAGGTGGTGCCGACATCCAGCGCCAGCGTCATGGTTTCACGCGCCACCGAAACCGTCAGATCGCTGACGCCGGGCATCTTGCCGACCGCTGTGGTGATGGTGGCCGCACAGCTGGCGCAGTCCATTCCTGCAACGCTGAAGACGAAACTCCCGCCGGCAGGATTGCCGGGAACAGAGGTATGATTCATCACGATCTCCTGTAACTGAAGACCGTCGTAATTGCTGCACCGATTGGAGGAGCAAGAGGTTTCTGCGCGCAGTGCCCGAAAAAAATATTCAATAATATCAATAGCTAATACAATGTATCGCTTGCCACTGGCAGGGCAGATCACCGAAATCGCATCGGGGTGTCAGACCGAACCCGGGGCCTCAGCGCCGCCCGCCAGTGCCATCCACCACGCCGCACCCATCGGCAGGATCGCGTCGTTGAAGCGGTAGGTCGGGCTGTGCAGCCGATGCCCTTCACCGGTTGCGGTGCCCAGAAAGGCATAGCAGCCCGGCCGCTCCTGCAGCATGAAGGCAAAATCCTCTGATGCCATCGACGGCCGCGGCGCGGGGTCAACGGCCTCGGGGCCAAGGGCGCGGGCGGCGGCCGCGCGCGCGATGGCCACCTCCTCTGCCGTATTGTTCAGCACCGGATAGCCCCGGCGCCGTTCAAGGTCGATCCGCAGCCCGAAGCCCGCCGCCACGCTGGCGCAGATTGCCGACATCCGGTCATGGATCAGCTGCGCCGTGGCCTCCGACAGGCTGCGGGTGCAGCCCCGCATCTCCACCCGTTCCGGCAGCACATTATAGGCCGTGCCGCCATGGATCTGCGTGACCGACACCACACCGCTTTCCAGAGGGTCGATGTTGCGGGCCACCACGCTTTGCAGCATCTGGTGGATCTGGCTTGCGGCCAGCAGCGCATCCTGCCCGGATTGCGGCATGGCGGCATGGCAGCCCCGCCCTGTTACCGTGATATCGAACTGATCGACCGCCGCCATCTGCGCGCCGACACAGGCCGAGAACCTGCCCTGCGGCAGGTCGGGCCAGTTGTGCAGACCGAACACCCGGGCCACCGGCGCGATGCGAAACAGCCCATCCTCGATCATCCGCCGCGCGCCGGCGCCGGTCTCCTCGGCCGGCTGAAAGATGAACCACACGTCGCCCGGTGGCGGCGGGCCATGGCGCAATGCCTGTGCCGCGCCCAGAAGCATCGCCATATGGCCGTCGTGGCCGCAGGCATGCATCACGCCCGGATTGACCGAGGCATAGTCGAGCCCCGTCTCCTCGGGGATCGGCAGGGCGTCCATATCGGCGCGCAACCCGATTGGCGGGCGCAGTCCCTGCCCCTGCAACCGCGCGACCAGCCCGGTACCGCCGAGCCCGGTGACCGGCGCATAGCCCATCCCGGCCAGCCGCGCGGCCAGAAATTCTGCGGTCCGATGCTCCTGATAGCCGAGTTCGGGCATGCGGTGCAGGTGGTGGCGCCAGGCCTGCATTTTCTGCGTCAGATCGGCGTTCATCGCAAAGCCACCTGTTCAGGGAAAAAGGCGGCCGGGACACCCGCGTTTCCGCAGGGCCCCGGCCCAGTTGCCACAGGGAGCAGCGGGTCAGGCCGAAACCGCGCGGGCCGCGACGGCGGGCAAGAACGCGTTGGTCAGGCCGGGAATGGTGGACAACAGGGTGCGGGTGTAATCTTGGCAGGGACAGCCGAACATGTCATGCGCGGTGCCTTCCTCGACCACCTTGCCGTGTCGCAGGACGATGATCCGGTCACTGACCTTGCCCGCAACCCGCAGGTCGTGGGTGATGAACAGCATGGTCAGACCCAGCTGGTCGCGCAGCTGTGCCAAGAGGTCCAGCACCTGCGCCTGAACCGTCACATCCAGCGCCGAGACCGCCTCATCGGCGATCAGCAGATCGGGTTTCAGCGCCAGTGCCCGGGCGATGCCGATGCGCTGCCGCTGCCCGCCCGAAAACTCATGCGGATAGCGGTTCAGCACGCTGCGCCCCAGCCCCACCAGCGCCAAGAGATCGGCCGCTTCGGCATGGGCCTGCGCCTGCGACATGCCATGGGCAATGGGCCCCGCGGCAACCGCATCGACCACGCGCTGGCGCGGGTCCAGCGATCCGTAGGGGTCCTGAAACACGATCTGTATCCGCCTGCGCGCGGATTTGAGCGCCCTGCCCTGCAGCGACAGCAGATCCTGTCCATGCAGCCGGATCTGGCCGCTGTCGACGGGTTGCAGCCGGGTCAGGCAGCGCGCGATGGTGGATTTCCCCGAACCGGATTCCCCGACCAGCGACACCACCTCGCCCTTGCAGACCTTGAACGAAACGTCGTCCAGCGCGGCAATCCGCTTTTGGCGCAGAAAACCGTCCGAGATGGTGAAGACCTTGGACAGATTCCGCACCTCGACAACCGGTTCAGCGCGTTCTGCCAGCGCAGGGCGGCAGGCATCCAGCCGGGGCACCGCGGCCAGCAGGCTGCGGGTGTAGTCTTGCCGCGGACGCGCCAGAACCGCGTCGCGCTGGCCAAATTCCACCAGTTGCCCGTGCTGCATCACCGCCACATCATCGGCAATGTCAGCCACGATCCCGAAATCATGGGTGACGAAGACCAGCGCCATCCCGGTTTCGGCCTGAAGGTCACCCAGCAGATCCAGCACCTGCCGCTGGGTCGTCACGTCCAGCGCCGTGGTGGGTTCATCCGCGATCAGCACCTTCGGCTTCATCGCCACCGCCATGGCGATCATCACCCGCTGCCGCTGCCCGCCCGAAATGCGGAAGCTGTAGGAATTGGCAATGCGCTGCGGATCATGGATGCCCACCCGCTCCAGCAGATGCAGCACGCGGTCGCGCGCCTCGGCCCGGCTGCAGGACAGACCGTGTGCCTTGAACACCTCGGCAATCTGGCGGCCAACAGGCATCAGCGGGTTCAGCGCCGTCATCGGCTCCTGAAAAACCATGCCAACATCGCAGCCGCGCACCCGCTGCCAGCCGCGTTCGTCCAGCGCGGTCAGGACGGTGCCGTTCAGCGATACCGTTCCGCTGACGGCCTGGCGCAGGGCCGCGGGCAAGAGCCCGGCAACCGTCTGGCCGATCACCGACTTGCCAGAGCCGGATTCCCCCACGATGCACAGGGTGCGGCCCAGCGGAATATCCAGACTGACGTTGCGCACGGCATAGGGGCGATCCGCCCCCGCAGGCAGGCCAACGCTAAGGTTTTCGATCTTCAGCATGGCTTCCCCCTCACAACATGCTTTGCTTGCGCGAACCCAAGAGCCGCGGCAGCCCGTCCGCGATCAGCGTCAGCGCCAGCACGGTGGCAAACAGCGCCACGCCGGGGAAAAGGCTGATCCACCACGCATCCCGCAGGTTGCTTTGCCCGACGCCGATCATCATGCCCCAGGAAATACGGTTCACATCGCCAAGACCCAGGAAGCTGATGGTCGATTCCGTCAGGATGCCGCTGGCGACCTTCAGCGAGGCGACAGAGATGATCGGCCCCAACGCATTGGGCAGCATGTGGCCTGCCATGATCTTCCAGTGGCTTTCGCCCAGAACGGTGGCGGCCAGCACGAATTCTCGGCTGCGCAGCGACAGGAACTCGGCCCGGATCAGCCGCGCGACCGGCGCCCATGTGACCAGCGCAATCGCCAGAACCACCGACCACATCGACGGCCCCAGCACCGCCACCAGCACCAGCGCCAAGGCAAGGCCCGGCATGGTCTGGAGGAATTCCGAAAAACGCATCAGGATGTCATCCACGATGCCGCCGAAATAGCCCGCAAGACCGCCGACGATCACCCCGATCAGGATCGCCGCCGCCGCCGAGGCCGCCCCCACGATCAAGGACACCTGCGCCCCGTGGATCACGCCCGACAGCACATCGCGACCCAGCGTGTCCGTGCCCAGAAGATGCCCCTGTGACAGGGGCGGAAGATAGGGCTGCCCGGCCAGTTCCCATGGGCCATAGGGGGCCAGCAGCGGCGCACCTATCGCCGCCAGGCACAGCGCCACCAACACGCCCGTTCCCAGGATCAGCTGCCAGTCATATTCGCGTGGCGCGCGCGCCGCGGGAATGTCCGTTTTCACATCGGTCATTTTGCCAACTCGATTCTGGGATCGACGACCGCATAAAGGACGTCGGCAATCAGGTTGAAGATCAGCACCATGGCGGCCGAGGCCAGAAACACGCCCAAAAGCATGTTGTAATCCCGCTGGGTCAGCGCCTCATATCCAAGCCTGCCGATGCCGGGCCAGGCGAAGATCGTCTCGACCGCGATCGACCCGCTGACCAGATTTCCCGCCTGAAGCGAGGCCATGGTCAGGATCGGCAGCAGCGAATTGGGCAGGACATGGCGCCGGGTGATCTGGCCCTTGGTCAGCCCCTTGGACCGCGCCGTGCGCACGAAATCCAGTTGCGTCACCTCGATGATCGAGGTTCGCGCCAGCCGCACATAGACCGCGATATAGAACAGCGACAGCGTGACGGCGGGCAGCACCAGATGCGACAGGAATTTGGCCACACCCGGGGCCTGCCCGTATTCGAATCCGGTCCCCGAGGCAGGCAGCCAGCCAAGCTGCAGCGAGAAGGTCAGGATCATCATCAGCCCGATCCAGAACACCGGGACCGAGTAGAGCCCGAGCGTCAGGATACGGATCGTGCGGTCCAGCGCGGTATCGGGCCGGGTTCCGGCGATGACACCCAGGCCGACCCCCACGATCAGCGACAGCACGAAGGCCGAGCCGGTCAGCGCCACCGTCGCAGGCAGCCGGGAGAGGATCAGGTCAAGCACCTCGCTCTGCAGCCGGTAGGAATAGCCCAGATCCAGCGACACCGTATTGGTGATATAGGTCTTGAGCTGGACCAGCAGGGGCTGGTCCAGTCCGTAGATCCGGCGGATGGACTCGACAAAGGCCGGGTCCGAGGTGCCGCTTTCCCCGGCGATCACCGTCGCCGGGTCGCCGGGAATAAGCCGGATCAGCAGGAAATTCAGGGAGACGACGCCCAGAAGCAGCACCGCTGCCTTGCACAAGCGCCTGATGATGTAGCCGAGCGTCTTCATCCCGCTCTCACTGATCAATATAGGCTTCGCGCCACGAGCCCCAGGGCCCGAACGCATCCGTCACCACCCCGTGCACCGATTTGTGCGAGATGGTCAGACGTTCCAGATCCAGAAGCCAGATCGCCGGAACATCCTCGACGATCTTCGTCTGGATCCGGGCATAAAGATCGGCACGCTTGGCCGGATCCATCTCCATGCCCGCCTCGTCATACAGCGCATCGACCTCGGGGTTGGCATAGCCGCCCATGTTCGAGAACATCACGCCTTTGCGGATATTGTCCGAATGATAATAGCTGCGGCTGCCGATGCCCGGGTCGGCAAACTGGCCAAGCGCCGCGATGGCAATATCATAGTTCCAGTTCGACATCCGGTCATACCAGTTTGCAAGGTCCACCGTCTGCAGCTCGGTTTCGACGCCGATCTTGCGCCAGGCCTCGCGCAGGTATTCCGCCAGACGGCCATAGGGTTCGCCGGGCAGGATCAGCAGGCCGACCCTGAGCGGATTGCCCGCCGCATCGACGCGCATCCCGTCGGCACCGAGGGTGGTCCCCATCTCGTCCAGCAGGGCGTTTGCGGTTTCGACGTTGAAGTCATAGCCCGGCAGGTCGGCGGTGAAATATTTGGTCGAGGCGCTGACCGGCCCGGCCGACAGCTTGCCCAGACCGCCCCAGATGTGATCGCGCACGAACTGGCGGTCAACCGCGTGGTACAGGGCGCGGCGGAAGTCCAGATTGTCCATCGGCGCCGTCCGCATATTGATGCTGAGCAGCGACTGCGAGGCGAAATACTCCCATCCGGCCGGGTTCAGCTCCAGCACGCCATCCTTGCGCATCCGCGAAATGTCGCTGCTGCTGAGCTCCAGAGACGACGCGACCTGCACATCCCCGGTTTCCAGCGCGATCCCGCGCGAGGCCGCATCGGGCATGATCCGGTAGGTGACGGCATCCAGATAGGGCAGATCGGCGTCCCAGTAGTCTGCGTTCCGCTCCAGCCGCAGATACGACCCGCGTTCCCAGGTGACAAAGCGGAACGGTCCGGTGCCCACCGGCGCGGCATTGGCCGGGTTATTGGCGTAATCCGTGCCCTCATAGATATGCTTGGGCATGATCGGCATCTGCTGGCCGGGGAACAGCATCAGGAAATAGGGCACCGGCTGGTCCAGCGTGATGACGACGGTTTCCGCGTCCGGCGCCTCGATGGATTTGACGTTCTGCAGCGATTGCTCGGCCGCGGCATTAACCGCAGGCAGCATGGTGCCCAGGCTGAACACCACATCGGCCGAGCTGAAATCGGCCCCGTCATGCCATTTCACGCCCGATTGCAGGTGAAAGGTATAGACGGTGCCGTCTTCCGAGACCTCCCAGCTTTTCGCAAGCGCCGGGATCGGCTCCAGATCGCTGGTGTAATTCAGCAGACCCTCAAAGATCTTTGCGGCCACGATCCGGGTGTCACCGCCATGCGGAAAAGCCGGGATCAGCCCCTTGGGATCACCCCGCATCACCGTCACCAGATTGCCGCCATGCGTCTGCGCCAGAAGCGGGGCCGATGTCAGGGCACAGACCGCCAGAACGCTGGCAAATCGCAGGAGACTTTTCGTATTCCCATTCATTCTCATTGCTTTACCTTCCTGAAGAGTGTTGGCTTTCTGTGGCCGGACGTGCCATTCGGCATCTGTCTTTTGGCAGAACAGGACCAGCTGTCGCATCGGCCCTGTGGCGGACGGGCAGCCATCGCCACCCGTCCGGTTGTCTTCTGGCGCGCTAGGCGGCAATTGCCGCAACCTGCTGCTGCAATTCGCGGTCGGCCGCCGCCAGCGCCTTCAGGGCATCGTTCAGCCAGATCCGGTCGCGTTTCAGCGCCTTGCGGGCGTCCTCGATCGCCTCCCGCACCGATTCCGGGGCGGGCATCCCCTTGCCCTTGCGCCGCCGCACATTCTGCACCGGGTCCAGCGCATCGGCGATATCGGCCTCGGTCACCGCGATCTCATGGCCGATCTGGGCCACCGCCGCCTCTTGCACCAAGGCCAGACCGATCCGGTCCGCCTTGATGCCCCGGTCGATGGCGGTGATCACCACACGGGCCACAATCTCATGCGCCTCGCGGTAGTCGATGCCGATCTGGCGCACCAGCATGTCGGTCAGATCGGTCATGGTCGCGTAATTCTCGGCAGCATAGCGCAACATCTGCGCCTTGTTTGCATGCAGTGTCCGCACCACGCCGGTCATCGCATGGGTGGCGGCGATCATCGCATCAATGGACCGCGGCTCCAGCTCCACCCGCGCCGCGCTGTATTGATACTCGATGCCATTCAGCGAGGTCAGGATACCGACCAGCGGCCCCATCGCGGCAAAGGCGGCCTTGCGGCTGCGTTCCAGCGAATCCGGGTTCTTCTTCTGCGGCATGATGCTGCTGGTGCCGGCGAAGGAGGAATCCAGTTCCGCCATCTGGTATTCATCCGTGCTCCACAGCTGGATTTCCGAGGCCAGACGGCTGAGCCCGGCAAGGAAAATCGCGTTGTCGAAGGCAAATTCGGCCACATGATCCCAGCCGGCCACACCTTCGATGCTGTTGACGACCAGCCCGTCAAAGCCAAGCAGCCGCGCCGTCAGATCGCGGTCCAGCGGCCAGCCGGTGCCCGCCGTTGCCGCAGCCCCCAGCGGGCATTGGTTGATGCGGGGATAAAGCTCACGGTAACGGTCCAGATTCTTGGACAGGTTTTCCGAAATCGCCATCAGATAGTGGCCCAGCGTGATCGGCTGCGCCTCCTTGCGTTGGGTATAGACGACCATCACCGTCTCCAGATGATCGGCGGCCTTGTTCACCACGGCCTCGTGCAGATCGGTCACGGCGCCGATGGTGCGCAGCAGCTGGTCCCGCAGGAACATCCGTTTGCCGGCATTGGCCAGATCGTTGCGGCTGCGACCGATATGCATCTTGCCCGCGACATTGCCGATCTCGCGCTTCAGCGCGGCCTCGTAGGGCAGATAGGTGCGCAAGGATGCATCGGCGGCGGCCAGATCATCGGCCCGCTCCAGCCCCTTCAGGATGGCCGATGCCTCTTCCGCCGTCAGAATGTCCTGTTTTGCCAGCATCACCACATGGGCGCGGTGGATCTGGCTGTCATAGGGAAAGACGGCCGAGGTCAGCGTCTGCGCGGCGGCATCGAAGTCGTAGAGTTCCTGAAACTCGGCCGCCTTGGCGCCGCTGGCGCGGCCGATCCGCGTGGCATCGGTGACGGGCTTGTTCATCGCTTTTCCTTTCATTCTCAACGGGTCGAAGGAGCGCCGGGCGAGCGGCGCTCGACAAAATGGGCATAGGGGCCAAAGCCCATTCGGGCCCAGAAGGCCTGTCCGCCCGGATTGCTGTGCAGCACCTCCAGAAGGATGCGGGTGTCGGCCGGGAAATGGTCCATCAGCGCCTCAAAGGCCCGGCGACCCAGCCCCCCGCCACGGGCGTCGCGGCAGATGTAGAACTGGCGCAGATACACCCGGCGGCCCGAGGGTTCGGTGATGTCCGCCTCTTCGCGCCAGGTGGCGAAACCGGCGGTGGCACCCTGCGACAGGAAGAGGTCGATATGCCAGCCGCCTTCGCGCAGGAAGCCGCGGGCCCGCTCTTCCAGTTCGGTCACCGTCATCGGGTTGCGGTGACCTTCATCGTTGATCAGGTCGCGGTTCATGCGGGCGATGTCGGGCAGATCAGCCTCGGTCGCGGGGCGCAGGGTGATCGTCATGCACCTTCTCCCTGCAGCGCGATCCAGGTGGTCTTGAGGTCGCAGTATTTCTCGAACGCATGCAGCGACAGATCGCGCCCGTTGCCCGATTGCTTGACCCCGCCAAAGGGGGTGCGCAGGTCCACATTGTCGACCGCATTGACGCTGACGCTGCCCACCTGCATGGCGCGCGACAGCCGCACGGCACGGTCGAGGTCCGAGGTCCAGACCGAGGCCCCCAGCCCGTAGATCGAGGCATTGGCGGCAGCGACCACCTCGGCCTCGGTCGCGAAGGACATCACCGAAAGCACGGGGCCGAAGATTTCCTCGGTGGCGATCACGGCCTTCGGGTCGACATTGCCAAAGATCGTCGGGGCGATGAAAGAGCCGCCGGTCTCTGCCAAGACCCGTGTGCCGCCCGTCAGCAGATCCGCCTCGGCCCTGCCCTTGTCGACATAGCCCATGACCCGCGCGGTCTGCTCTTCGCTGATCATCGCACCCATGCCGGACGACAGGTCCAACGGATTGCCGGGGCGATAGGCCTGCGACGCCTCCAGCAGCAGCGCAGTGAATTCGTCGGCCACATCGCGGTGCACGAACAGGCGCGAGGTGGCCGAGCAGACCTCGCCCTGATTGAAAAAGATACCGGCGGCAGCGGCCTTTGCGGCGGCGGCCAGATCCTTGGTATCGGGAAAGACGACGAAGGCGCTTTTGCCGCCGCATTCCAGCCAGACGCGCTTCATGTTCGACTGACCGGCATAGATCATGAACTTCTTGCCGATCTCGGTCGATCCGGTGAAACCCACGCAGTCGATGCCGGGGTGCAGGCCGATGGGGCCGCCCGCCTCGGGGCCGAAACCGGGCAGCACGTTGAACACGCCGTCAGGAATGCCCGCCTCTGCCGCCAGTTCGGCAAGGCGCAGGGCGGTCAGCGGGCTTTGCTCTGCGGGTTTCAGGATCACGCTGTTGCCCGCCGCCAGCGCGGGGGCGCATTTCCAGGCGGCCATCTTCAGCGGAAAGTTCCACGGCACGACCGCGCCCACCACGCCCACCGGCTCCCGCGTGATGGTGGCCAAAGCGCGTGAGCCCACCGGCACCACCTCATCCAGCAGCTTGTCGCAGGCCTCACCGAAGAAACGGAAGACGGCGGCAGAGCCGGGAATGTCCAGCGTCAGCGCATCGCGCAAAAGCTTTCCGGTATCCAGCGATTCCAGCAGCGCAAGCTCCTCGGTCGCGCCTTCGATCAGATCGGCCAGCCGGATCAGCACTTTGCGCCGTTCGCTCGGGTCGCAACGCGACCAGGACCCTGCCGCAAAGGACCGGCGCGCGGCCTTTACCGCCCTGTCGACATCCTCTGCCCCGCAGGCGGCGACCTTGGCGATCACCTGTCCGGTGGCGGGGTTGATGCAGTCAAAGCTCTGCCCGTCTGCCGCGGCAACCGGGCGGCCGTCTATGAAGGCCTTGCCAGAGGGCTGCAGGGCTGCGGCCCGTGCTGTCCAGGCGCTGGTGTCGGTGCTGTGGTCTTTCATCTGCGGCCTCCTGTTACTTGTCCGGTCAGACGCCGGCACGTTTGCGATCCAGCCAGTCCCCAAGGGCGAAGGCACCGGCGGCGAAGGGAACATACCAGGAGGTCCCGGCAAGATTCGGCATCCGCCCGAAATCTATCCGCTCAAAGACAGTGGGGGCGGTGCGGTGGCCCAGCAGGCGCTCGACCGCCAGACGGCCCAGCCATGGCATGATGACAACGCCGCTGCCGTTGCAGCCCACGGCGAACCAGATGCCGTCATACTGCCCGATATGCTGCACATGCCGGCGGGTCATGGCGATGGTGCCGGTCCAGGCATGGCTGATCCGCACATCCCGCAGGGACGGGAATACAGTGCCCAGAAAGCCATGCAGCTTGACCGCCGCGGCCCGGGGCTGCGATGGGGCGATGCCGGGCCGCGCCCCGAAGAGGATGCGCCCGCCATCGGTCGAGGGGCGGAAGAACCAGAGGCTGCGCTTGGTGTCGGAATACATGCGCAGGCCCGGCATCAGCGCCTTGACCCGGTCCCTGCCCATATCCTCGGTCGCGATCATGAAAGAGCCGACCGCCGCGATCCGGCGGCGCACCGGGGGCAATGCGGCATCGGTATAGCCATTGGTGGCGAACAACACCTGACGGGCGAGGATCGTCCCCGCGGTGCTGACCACCCGGAAACCTGCCGCCTCGCGGCGCACCGAGACCACCCGGGCATGCGAACGCAGAACGCCACCGCGCCGGGCGACATCCGCCGCCAGCGATGCCGCGAAAAGCGACGGGTGAAGTCCGCCGAAATCCTCGACCAGCAGGCCCCCGTGATAATGGGGCGTCGCGATCTCGGCCGACAGTTCGGTGCGCCCGATCACCCGGGCCCGCATGCCGCCACGTTCGCGCAGGATGCGGGCATGACCCTCGAACCGGGCAAGATCGGCGGGAACGGCGGCCAGGAACAGCCGTCCGCTGGCCTGATAGCCCGCATCAATCCCGGCCTCCGCCGCCGTCCGGCGGATGTGATCCAGCGCCATTGTGTGCTGATCGACCAGTTCGGCCACCACATTCGTCGGCAACCCTTGGGCGGCGCCGCTGATCAGCAGCTTTTGCGCACTGGAGGCCATGGCGCCGCTGCGAGAGCTGGCGCCGCCACCGATGGCACCGGCATCCAGAACCACCGGAACCGCCCCCAGATCCAGCGCCCGGCGGGCCGCGCTCAACCCGCAGAGGCCAGCCCCCACGATCAGCAGGTCGGCCCGCGCCGGCAGTTCGCCACCCGCCGAGGCCGGGCGCGCAACATCCCACCACTGCGGCTCGATACGGAAGTCGTCTGTGAAGATGTGTGATCGCATGAGTGGAGAATCTCGGTCTGTCACGCCGGTGGCGCTTTGGTGAACTGTTGTCGTTCTTCATTAAACTGTCAACAATTTAATATTTGCATTCTCCAATGACTGAATGCTAGGCTGCCTCAGCACGCAAGGAAGCATCATGACGTCCAGTACGGCCAACATCACCAGTCGCAGACCGCTTGCCGAAATCGTTGTCGAGGAGATGACCAACATCATCCTGAACGGAGAGCTCCGCCCCGGCGAAAAGCTGAACGAGGTGGAGATCGCTGAGCGCCTGAATGTCAGCCGCGGCCCCGTGCGCGAGGCGACACGCCAGCTGCAGGAGGCGGGGCTTCTGGAATCCTTCGCCTATCGCGGCTCTTTCGTGCGCAAGCTGAACCAGCGGGAAGTGGCGGAAATCTATGCGCTGCGCGAGGTTCTGGAATGCACGGCCGTGGGCGAAGCGGTGCGGCTGGCCACGCCCGAAGACCTGCGCGCCATGGATCAGGCGCTGCGCGATACAGAGATGGCCGCGCTGTCCAATGCCCGCGGCCGCATGATCGAGGCCGATGTCGCCTTTCACCTGGCGCTGTGCCGGGCCGGGCACAACCTGCGGATCGCGGAAACCTTCAACAAGCTGGCGACCGAGCTTCGGCTGGTCCATCTGATGATGAACCCCAATCCCGAAGAATTGCGCGCCGCCGCCCAGGATCACGGCGCCATCTTCAGCGCCCTGCGAGAGCGCAACACCGACCGGGTGATGGACACGTTGCGCGGCCACATATCGACAGAGCGGGATGAGGTTCTGCAATATCTGGGACCGCACGGCGACAGCTCAGGCATGCAGGCGCAGATCCGCACCGGCGAAGGGGCGCCCCCGTCGCGATTCACCGGCAAGGTCAGCCTGCGTGGCCATCAGCCCGGAGACTTCCCCCTGCTGGCCCGGATGAACCGCGAGCTGGCCGATGACGAAGGCCACCGCAACCCGATGAGCGTGGCCGAGATGGAAGAGCGCTTTCACCGCTTTGTCGGGCAGGAGGGCTGGAGCGTCGATCTGTTCCTTCTGGGGGACGAGATCGTCGGCTATGCCACCTATCGGCGTGAGGCCGACCCCACCAATCCGGGGGGCGAGCGCGTGTTCCTCCGCCAGTTCTACATTGCCCGGCACTACCGCCGGGACGGCATGGGACAGGCCGCTTTCGAGGCACTTGCCGCCAGCCGCTTCCGCCCCGCTGACCGCGTGGTGCTGGAGGTGATCGAGAACAACCCCGGCGGACGGGTTTTCTGGCTGCGCACGGGCTTTGCCCCCTACAGCTCGCTGCTGGAATATACCGTTCCCGGTGGACACGAAGACGCCCAGCCATGAGTGGCATCTTCACCGAGCGCGCCTTCCGCATCCTCTTCGGTGCCCAGACGCTTGGGCTTCTGGGCAACGGGGTCACGATCGTCGGCCTGTCCTATTTCGCCTATTCCGTGGCCGGCGACCGCGCCGGGGCGGTGATCGGGCTGTTCTACATCACCAAGATGCTGGCCTTCATAACCATTGCGCCTCTGTCTTCAGGCATCAGGATCGACCGCAAGTCGGCCCTGATCGGGCTGTGCCTGTTCCGGGCCGCGGTTGTGCTGCTGCTGCCCCTGTCTGACAGCGTATGGCAGGCGGTGCTGGTCGTGCTGCTGATCCATTCGGCCACCGCGGCCTTCGTGCCGCTGATGCAGACGGTGCTGAGCCAGATATTCCCCGACGAGGCGCGCTTTACCCGCGCCGTCGGCATGACCCGGCTGTCCTATTCGATGGAGCAGGTGGCCAGCCCGATCATCGTCGGCGCCCTGCTGTTCATGGTGGCGCCGCCGAACCTGTTCTTCGTGACGGCGGTCGGGTTCGTGCTGGCCGCACTGGTGCTGACCCGGATCCGCCTGCCGCAGGTCCCCGCGACCGCACAGCAGCGGGCGGGCCTGCGCGGTGCGCTGCGGGGCATCCGCATCTACAGCCGCACACCCCGCCTGCGCGCATTGGTGGCCGCGGATCTGGCCGTGGCCTGTGCCGCCGCCACCGTGTTTCTGAACACGGTCGTGATTGTGCAGGGAAGGTTCGGCCTGCCGGAACATTTCACCGCCATCGCCTATGGCGCGTTTGGCTGCGGGGCTGCCGCGTCTTCGCTGCTGACCCCCCGCCTCCTGGACCGTATCAGCGACCGCAGCGCCATTCTGGCGGCAGGCACCAGCATGGCCGTGCTGACAATCCTGCAATATCTGTTGCCGGGCTTTGCTGCACTGTTGCCCGTATGGTTCCTGATGGGCGCCGGATACAGTCTGGCACTGATCCCCGCGGCCCGGGTGGTGCGCCGCTCCTCCGCACCGGAGGCGCTGCACCATCTGTTCGCGGCGCAGGTGATGCAGACCCATTGCTGCTGGCTGGTGGCCTATCTTGTGGTGGGCTTCAGCAGCGCGGCTTTCGGAGCCGATGCCTCGGCGCCCGCACTAGGCCTGTTCAGCCTGCTCTGTCTGGCCGCAACTGCCGCGCTCTGGCCCGCCCGCGACCCCGAGGAACTGGCCCACAGCCATGACGATCTGCCCGCCGATCATCCCCATCTGCGCGAGGGGATCGTGATCGGCGGCACGCGCCACAGCCACCGTTTCGTCATCGACGATCTGCACCGCCGCTGGCCCGCCCCGCATCCGTGATCCAAGCCGGAGATCCTGCATGAACATTCCAATTGGCGAACTGTCCCGCCGGTCGCGGATCAAGATTCCGACCATCCGGTATTACGAATCCATCGGCCTGATCCCCCGGGCACCGCGCAGCGAAGGAAACCGCCGGTTCTACGATCTGGCGGCCGTCGAGCGGCTGAGCTTCATTCGCCATGCCCGCGAACTGGGGTTCGATATCGAGGCGATCCGCGACCTGCTAACCCTGTCCGAGGCGCCGCAATCCTCCTGCGCCGAGGCAGATGGCATCGTGTTGAGGCATCTGGCCAATGTGGAACAGCGCATCGCACAGCTGGAGCTTCTGCGCGCCGAGCTGGCCCGGATGGTGCACGAATGCGCCCATGACCGCATGGCCACCTGCCGGGCCATCTCGATTCTGGCCAACCATGATGAATGCCTGGCCGACAGCCACCCGGCGCCGGTCGCCCATGGTCATGAACTGATGTCGGCCGGCGCCGCGCCCCAGCGGTCCGCCCGATCCGGCCCCGCCCGCCTGCAAGGAGGCCCCCGGTGAAGATCGGCAATATGCTTTTCCCCGAAAGCGCCTCGCCGGACGGCGACGCCGCGCGCATTCATGAGACGCTGGCCGAAGCGCAGCTTTCCGAACGGCTCGGCGTCGACATGCTCTGGCTGGCCGAGCATCATTTCGACGGCAACTGCGCCTATGTCGACCCGATCACCTTTGCATCCAACCTGCTGGGACGGACCTCGCGGATCGGTGTCGGTTTCGCGGTCCTCCAGACCTCGCTTTACCACCCGGTGCGGCTGGCCGAACAGCTGGCCCTTTTGGACATCCTGGCGCAGGGGCGGCTGACCATCGGCATCGGCAGGGGGTCCAACGGGAATATCTATGAGTATCAGGGATATGATATTGATCCCAATGAGGCCGAGGCCCGCCATCAGGAAATTCTGGCCATTCTGGAACAGGCCTGGACCAGCGAAGGCGCCCTGCGGTTCGACGGCAATTTCTGGAAGGTTAACGCGCCCGCCTTCCGTCCCCGCCCGGCCAGCCACGGAAAGCCCGCCTTCATCAAGCCTGCCGCGACCGAGGCCACGCTGACCACTCTGGCACTGCGCGGAGAGCCGCTGCTGCTGGGGCCGCAATCCTTTGACGAGACGGCACACCGGGTTGCCCGCTACCGTGCGCTTCTGGCCGAGACGGGCTACGGCGAAGACGCGATCCGCGACCGGCTGTCGCGCTGCTGGGTCTGGCGCAATGTCTATGTCGCACAGACCGAGGCCGAGGCCCGGCGCATTGGCGGCGAAGCAATGCGTCAGATGGTGGAGAACCGTGCCGCGATGCGCCGACAGACCTATGCCGCGCAGGGTCTGCCACCGCATGCAAAGGACATCGCGCCGGCGGGTGCTGTTCCGGGCACCTCAAAGGGGCTGCTATGCGGCGAGGTCGGCCAGATCGCCGCGGAATTCGTGAAACTGCGCGATCTGGGTCTGGGTGGGGTCATCACCGGCTTCCGCTCCGGTCCGCTGGCCTGGGAAGCGGCCGCCGGCAGCCTTACCCTTTTCATGCAGGATGTCGCGCCGCTTGTGCGCCAATGAGCCCGAAAGGGACCCTCGCGCAAACCCTTCTGGATGACGCCGGCCGCTTGACCTGCGGTTAAGGATGTGACGGCGCGCAACGCCATCCATGCCACGGCGGGCGTGTAAGGTCCTGCCCGGGCGGCGAAATCACCATCGACGCCGGGACCCCCAGACCGCCGCGACATCTCCGGCAGGCCGCGCCTGCCCGGCCCAAGCCGTTTGCCGATGCGGCATGGCATCGGGGCGCTGCAGGCCGGGCATAAGCGCCTCATCAACCACATCCTCCGCGGCCTGCGGGCCGACTGCCGCAGGCAGATCAGCCGCCCCCACACCTCCGATCATGACCCGTAACCGCTTCAACCGCGGGGGACAGCGTGATCCTTGGGCCTGTACCCTCACCATCTCCGGCAAGGACATGCGCGTTGTTCCGGTTTGGACTGTCGAAGCCTTCCCCGCCCTGATTTTCCGGACGGCGGCGTCTTGCTTCTGCAACTTGTATGACAGATATTGACATCCAGACATACATGAAACTAGAAGAGTCGGACACGCGATGATTCCGCGGCACGATCACAGGGGGCAGACATGATCATCACCGATGTCGAGGTCAGGGTTTTCAACACCACGACCCGCCGGCACTCGGACAGTGCGGGTCATGCCCATCCTGGTCCGGCACACAAGGTTCAGCAGGCGATGCTGACCATTCGCACCGAAGATGGCCACGAAGGCCATTCCTTTACCGCGCCCGAGATCGTTCGCCCGCATATCATCGAGAAATTCGTCAGGAAGGTTCTGATCGGGCAGGATCACCGCGACCGCGAAAGGCTGTGGCAGGATCTGGCGCATTGGCAGCGCGGATCGGCGGCACAGCTGACTGACAGGTCGCTGGCGGTTGTCGACTGCGCCCTGTGGGATCTGGCGGGCCGCGCGCTGAACCAGCCGGTCTACAAGCTGATCGGCGGTTACCGCGACAAGGTTCTGGCCTATGGCAGCATCATGTGCGGCGACGAGATGGAGGGCGGGCTGGCCACGCCGGAAGATTACGGCCGCTTCGCCGAAACGCTGAAGAAACGCGGCTACAAGGGCATCAAGCTGCACACCTGGATGCCGCCCGTCAGCTGGGCGCCCGATGTGAAGATGGACCTGAAGGCCTGTGCCGCCGTGCGCGAGGCGGTGGGACCCGATTTCAGCCTGATGATCGACGCTTTCCACTGGTATTCGCGCAGCGATGCGCTGGCGCTTGGCAAGGGTCTGGAAAAGCTGGGCTTTGACTGGATCGAAGAGGCGATGGATGAGCAGTCCATGTCCTCCTACAAATGGCTGGCGGACAATCTGGACATTCCGGTGATCGGGCCCGAAAGCGCCGCGGGCAAGCATTGGCACCGGGCCGAATGGATCAAGCAGGGTGCCTGCGACATCCTGCGCACCGGCGTGAACGATGTGGGCGGCATCACCCCGGCGCTGAAGACCATGCATCTGGCCGAGGCTTTCGGCATGGAGTGTGAGGTCCATGGCAACACGGCGATGAACCTGCATGTGGTGGCCGCAACCAAGAACTGCCGCTGGTACGAACGCGGGCTGCTGCACCCGTTCCTGGAATATGACGACGGGCATGACTACCTGAAATCCTTGTCCGACCCGATGGATGCCGAAGGCTATGTCCATGTGCCCAACAGGCCCGGTCTGGGCGAAGACATCGACTTCGACTTCATCGAGAACAACCGGGTCGGGTAAGACGCTGATGAAGCAGATCCTCGCCTTCGGTGACAGCCTGACCTGGGGGGCGGATCCCGCCACCGGGCTGCGCCATCCGCCGGAATTCCAGTGGCCGATGGTGCTGGAGCGGGAGTTGGCAGGGCTGGCGCGCGTCACGGGCGACGGGATCGGCGGGCGCACCACCTGCCGCGATGACCATGGCGGGCCGTCCTGCCGCAATGGCGCGAAATCCCTGTTCAAGGATCAGCGCGCGGGCAATCGCCACCCGCTGACGCTGCCCACCCGAAAGCTGATGCGGGAACCGTTCCAGAAAATCCACCGGCAGGCCGACATCGACCATGGCCTGACGCATACGTTCCTCGCGCCGGTCAAGGCCGTGGATGCGTAGCGGTTCGGACAGGACGGTGCGCACCGACTGGCGCGGATGCAGGCTGCCATAGGGGTCCTGGAACACCATCTGCAACATGCGGCAGCGTTCCTTGACCGGCACCTTGCGCACGTCCCGCCCGCCGATGGTAACCCGGCCGGTCCAGAAATCATTCAGCATCGAGATGCAGCGGAGGACGGTCGACTTGCCCGAGCCGCTTTCGCCGACAAGGCCGAAGCATTCGCCCGGCCGCACATCCAGCGTGACCGAGGGCAGGATCTTCGCCGCGCCGAAGCTGATCGAAAGGTCGCGGATTTCGACGGCGGCGGTCATGCCAGCGGCTCCTCTTTCCATTCCGGTTTGCGGTCCAGCACCGCCAGCGGCTGGCGCGACCCGCCGATACGCGGCTGCGCGGCCAGCAGACCTTGGGTATAGGGATGCCGGGCGCGGTCGAACTCACCCGATTTCAGCAGCTCGACCACCCGGCCCGCATACATGATCAGCACCCGGTCACAGAAATTGCGCACAAGGTTCAGGTCGTGGGAAATCATGATCAGCCCGATGCCACGATCCCGCACCAGCCCGTCCAGAATGTTCAGCACCTGAAGCCGAACGGTCACGTCCAGCGCGCTGGTCGGCTCATCCGCGATCACCAGATCGGGGTCGGCCAGCAGCATCATGGCGATCATCACCCGCTGGCCCATACCGCCCGAAATCTCATGCGGATACAGGTCATGCACCCGTTCCGGATCGCGGATCTTCACCGCCGCCAGCATCTCCAGCACCTTGGCCTTCGCCTCGGCCCGGGTGCAGCGGAAATGGCGCAGATAGGTCTCGGCCACCTGATGGCCAACGCGCTGAATGGGGTTCAGGCTGAATTTCGGGTCCTGCAGGATCATCGACATGCGACGCCCGCGGACCTTCAGCATGGCCCGTTCGGACAGGGACAGCAGGTCCAGCTCCTCGAACCGCAGCTGATCGGCCCGGATCACCGCACCGGGCAACAGGCGCAGCAGCGCCCGGCCCACGGTGGATTTGCCCGATCCGCTTTCGCCCACGATGCCAAGGCGTTCGCGGCCCAGCTGGAAGGTCACCCCGCGCACGGCATCTGCTGCGGCCCCGGGATAGCGGATCGACAGGTTTTTCACGTCAAGGATGGGCTTTTCCATCACGCTCACCGCTGGTTCATCTGCTTGGGGTCCAGCGCATCGCGCAGCCCGTCGCCCAGAAGGTTGAAGGCAAGGCTGACCGACAGGATGCAGAGTCCCGGGAAGGTGACCAGCCACCAGCTGTCGATCATGTAGCGCCGCCCGGTGGCGATCATCGCACCCCATTCCGGCAGCGGCGGCTGTGCGCCAAGGCCCAGAAAGCCAAGCCCCGCCGCGGTCAGGATCACCGTCGCCATGTTCAGCGTCAGCCGGATCATCACCGAGGGCAGGCACATCGGCATGATGGATTTCACGATGATCCGCATGGAGGATGCCCCCTGAAGCCGGGCCGCCGCGATGTAATCCGCCTTGCGGAAGGTCAGCGTCTCGGCCCGTGCCAGCCGGGCAATGGGCGGCCAGGCGGTCAGGCCAATGGCGATGATTGCATTGTTCAGGCTGGGACCAAGCGCCGCCACAAAGGCCAGGGACAGGATCAGCGAGGGGAAGGACAGGAAGATGTCGGTGATCCGCATCATCACCGTGTCGAACCGCCCGCCGATATATCCGGCGGTGGTGCCGACCATCAGCCCGATCGGCCCCACGACGATGGAGACCAGAAAGATGATCCGCAGCGTGATGCGCGATCCCCAGACCAGCCGGGAAAAGATGTCACGGCCCAACTCATCCGTGCCGAACAGATGGCCGTTGCCGGGCGGCTGCAGCACATTACTCAGGTTCTGGACATAGGGGTCATGCGTGGCGATCCACGGCGCGAAAAGCGCGGTCAGGATCAGGACACCCAGCACGATCAGCCCGAAGGCCGAGGTGGGTGTCCGCCACAGAAAGCGGATGATGTTCCGCATGGCCAGAAGCGATGCCGGAAGGCGGAAGTCAGGGGTGCTGGTCATTTCGTCCTCGGGTCAAAGAGGCGATACAGGATGTCGGACAGCAGGTTCAGCGCGATGAAGATGACGCCCACGATCAGGACACAGGTCATCACCGCATTCATGTCGCCGGTGATCAGGTTGTTGGTCAGGTATTGGCCAAAGCCGGGCCAGGCAAAGACCGTCTCGATCAGGACTGCCCCTTCCAGCAACCCGCCATAGGCCAGGGCGATGATCGTCACCAGCTGCACGCGGATATTGCCGAAGGCATGGCGCCAGATGGTCTGGCCGCGCGACAGGCCCTTCACCCGGGCCGTCACCATGTATTCCTGCCCCAGCTGGTCCAGCATGAAGCTGCGGGTCATGCGGGTGATATAGGCCGAGGAAGAATAGCCCAAGAGGCTGGCCGGCAGGATCAGATGGTTCACCGCCGACCAGAACACATCCCATTCGCCCGCCATCGCGGAATCAAGGAGCAGGAACCCGGTGCGTTCATCGACCAGACCGATGTAGAATTGTTCCATCCGGCCCGAACCGCCGACCCAGCCCAACTTGGCGTAAAACACCAGAAGCGCGATCATCCCGGTCCAGAAGATCGGCATCGAATGCCCGAACAGGCTGAAGACGCGGACCAGATGGTCGGGCCAGCGGTCCTTGTTCACCGCAGCCGTCACCCCCATCGGAATGCCCAGACCCGCCCCGATCAGGATGGCAAAGGTGGCAAGCTCGATCGTGGCCGGCATCACATGCAGGATATCGTTGATGACGGGCTGGCCGGTGCGGATGGATGTGCCGAAGTTGCCCGTCAGCACATCGCCCAGATAGCGCAGGAACTGTTCCCAGACCGGGCGGTCCAGCCCGAGCTGCCGGAAGACCATCTGATAGGTTTCCTGCGAGGCGTCCTCGCCAATGATGGCGCGGACCGGATCGGCCGGCATCATCCGGCCGATGACAAAGGTCAGCAGCAAAAGACCGAACAAGGTGATCGCAATCGTCGCGACCTGCCCGGCCGCCCGTTTCAGGCGCAGACTGGATACGGCCATGTTCCCCCCTCTGGCGTCAGTTCACCGCAGGGCGAATCTGACAGAAGCATCAACCTGTAAGACAAGTTGTCTGATATCTGTCACGCAAGAATACGCAAGTCAAGCCGGATCAGAGGAAGTCGTCGCGCCGGGGCGAGAAGACGTCGATCAATTCCCCCTCTTCCAGACAGGTGCAGCCATGCGTGACGCCGGACGGGATCACCAAGCTGTCGCCGGGCCGAAGCAGAAAGGTCTCTCCTGCACGGTGAAATTCGAAAACCCCCTTGGCAACATAGGTCGATTGCACATGCGGGTGATTGTGCGGCTTGCCTTCTGCGCCGCTTTCAAAGCGGAAGGACACCACCATCTGCGCGGGGGATTCCGCCAGAACCTGACGGCGGATGCCGGTGTCGGGGCTGTGCACGGGAAAGACGGGAAGGGTCATCGGAAGCACCTTTTGCGATTGCGCCCTGACCTTATAGCTTTCGCGATGCTGTCAGACAAGAATCAGCTCAGCCGTTGCGCGGGGTAAAGCGCAGCAGCTCCTGATAACGATCAAGGCTGCCGCGCAGATGCGCGCGCATCCGGTCCCGGGCGGCCGCCCCGTCCCCCTCGATGATCGCATCCAGAATCCGCCGGTGCTCCTCCTGCAGATGCAGGTTGTAGTCCTTGGGCCGCGCCCCCGGCTCCGCCCCCTGCAACTCGCCCCGGGGAATGATGCCCGAGCGGATCAGCAGCAGGAATTCCGGAAACCGCCGGTTCTGGGTCGCCTCGGCCACGGCAAGGTGAAAGGCGAAGTCGGCATCCCGCGTCGGTTCGCCCCGCCGCAGGCAGCCGACGATTGCCTCATGCGCGTCATGGATCGCCTCCAGCTGGCTGGGAGAACGGCGCACCGCTGCCAGCGCTGCCGCCTCGATCTCGCAGGCGGTGCGCAGTTCCAGAAGCTCGATGACCGATGAAATCCGCGCGGTCGTCAGATCGTCGAAGGCCCGGCCCGGACGCTCGGCCGGGTCAAGGACGAAAACGCCTGCCCCCTTGCGCGCCTCGACCAGACCATCGGATCGCAGGGCGGCGATGGCCTCACGCACGACGGTGCGGCTGACGGAATGGATGCGGGTCAGTTCCGCCTCGCTGGGCAGCTTGTCGCCGGGACGATACTCTCCCGCATCCAACGCGCGGCGCAGCGTGGCGCTGACCCGCGTGGCCAGCGAATCCTCCTTGGGCGGAACAGGCTTGGCTTGGACTGGCATGAGGGCGAACCGATCTGTCTGACATGTATCCATCCGTGCTAGCGCGAATGCCGCAGGGCAGGCAAGCCCCGTCTGCGTGGCCATCAAAGCCGACGATCCAGCCAGTCGAAGGCCAGCGCCTGCCGGTCCGGTCCGAAATGGTGCCCTCCGGGCAGTCGGTGCAGCGCCAGTCTTTTGGCGGCACCCTGCGCCGACCAGACCGCGGCAAGCCGGTCGAAGGCCGGGTCCACCGCCGCAGGCGGAAACAAGGGATCGGCCAACCCGGTCAGGAACAGCGCCGGTTTTGGCGCCGCCAACGCAGCGATGTCGGGCAGATCAAGATCGCGGTAAAGCATCGGATGCGTCATCCAGAAGGCCGACTGGCCACGGATCTGGTTGTTCCCCTCGACCAGCAGGCCCGGCAGGCTGGCCATCCAGCAGGCCGCCACACAGGCGCCGACATGCGGCGACAGGGCCGCCACCTGCCATGCCCGGAAGGCGCCCATCGAAAAGCCGACCGCGGCAATACGGCCAGGATCCACCTCGGCGCAGGTGGCCAGGAATTCGGCGGCGCGCAGATCTTCCCAGGCCATCAGCCCTGCCGCCGACAGGCCAAGGTTCAGCAGGTTCGCGGCCAGCGCCTGCTGGTCGGCATAGCCATTGCCCGGTCGCCCGCCCCAGCCCAAGGCATCGACCGACAACACGGCATAGCCGCGGCGCAGCAGGTCCTGGGCCATCGGGCGGCCGCCAAAGAACCTGCCCCACCAAAGCTCTGCGGCCTCGGGCACCGGGCCGGGCGGGGCAAGGCACTTTTCCTTGCCGATGCGAAACTCGGACCCGTGATCATGCAGCGCCAGAACGGCCGGAAACGGCCCCTGCCCTTTCGGCACAGCAAAAAGCGCGGGCGCGGACAGGCCTTCGGCCAGATGCAGCCGCAGCAGGCGGATAACATGATCGCCGCGGTCCTCCTCAGCCTCGACCATCGGCGCAAAAGGCACCGGGGGCAGGTCGGGCAGGATCAGCGCGCGGGTATGGGCCAGCGCGCGGTCACGCCAGCCGTCAGGATCACCGCCCTGCCACCCCATCGGGAACCCCCGCCGCGCCGCATGAGCAACCAGCGCGGGGACAAGATTGCCGGCGGTGATGCAGCCCCTGTCCTGACGCGGATCATCGCCCTGCATTGCAGATCACACCGACGGCAGAGGCGGCAGCCGGTACAAATCGACCGGGTTGCGCACCAGAACCGCCTCACGCGTGCCCTCGGGCAGCCAGCCCAACGACAGCGCCGCAAGCGCCGCGTCGTCCGGATAATCCGCCGTGGTCCGCGCCCCATTGTGGGGCCAGTTGGTGCCCCAGACGATGCGGTCCGGCGCGTGGGCGGCGATCCGGCGCGATGGCCCCGCAACATCTGCATAGGGCCAAGGCTGCGCGCTGCTTTCATAGGCCCCGGCAAATTTGAACCAGCAATTGCCCCGGTCGATCAGCCGCAGCACCGCATCTGTTTCAGGCCCATCCGCCGCCACGCCGCCAAAGAACTTGCCATGGTGATCAAAGACCCAGCGGGACCGCAGCCATTGCAGCCGCGGCAGATGATCCAGAATGTGCGAGCCGTCGAATTGCACGGCGATCATCCAGCCCATGTCATGGGCGATGGCATCCACCACCTCCAACTGGGTCAGATCCACTGCACCGCCGGGCAGATCCATGATCCGCGCGCCGACGATCCGGCGGTCGGCCAGCGCGGCAAGCTGGGCCTTTGTTGTATCCTTCGTCACCACCGCCACGCCCCAGGCGCAATCGCCCAAGGCCTCCAGACTGGCCAGAAGATTGGTGTTGTCGTGCTGATGCGCATTACCCTGCGTCACGATCACCCGGTCCAGCCCCAGCCAGTGCATCACCTGGGCATAGGCCCCAGCATCGGGAAGCGGATCTTCCGGCAGGCCGGGCCCGCCCGGAAGCGCCGGAAACCCCGGCAGGTAAAGATGCATCTGCGTGTCGGTCGCCCCGCGCGGAAAGGCCGGCACAGGCGGCGCTCCGGTCAGTTTGCGGGTGATCATGCGTCTTTCATCCGGTATTCGCGCAGGGCATCGCGGTCGACCTCAATCCCCAGGCCGGGGCCGTCGGGAATGGCCACGACACCCGCCTCCGCCTCGATCGGTCGGCGCAGGATGGCCTGACGGAAGGGGTTGTGGGTGCGGTCGAATTCCATGATCGGCTCAACCGGGTTCACGCGCACCGGATCGGGCACCATTGCCGCCATGAACTGCAACGCCGCGGCGATCTGCACGCCGGTGCCCCAGACATGCGGCACCACGCGCACGCCGTGCAGACTGGCCAAGGTCGCGATCTTCTGCGCCTCGGAGAAGCCGCCGCAGCCACAAAGATCGGGTTGCAGGATGTCGACCGCCCGCGCCTCGATGGCGGGCCACATGCCCCAGCGGGAATGCCAGGTCTCTCCTCCCGCCACGGGGATCGGCTGGCCCGCCCGAACGGCGGCATAGGCCGAAATCTGCTCGGGCACGACCGGCTCTTCAAACCAGTCGATGTCCAGATCGGCGGCGGCGCGGCCCACGCGGATCGCCTCGGCCAGGGTATAGCCGTGGTTCGCGTCGATCATCAGCCGCATGTCGGGGCCGATGGCCTCGCGCACGGCGCGGATCACCCGCAGGTCTTCCTCGACACCAAAGCCAATCTTGATCTTGCAGGCATGAAAACCCTCGGCCCGGCGCTGTGCCATCTCATCGGCATTGTCCTGCACCCGGTCCACGCCGTCCCGCTTGAAACTGCCGGTGGCATAGGCGCGGACCTTCTCGCGCCAGCGCCCGCCCAGCAGGACCGAGACGGGCTGGCCCAGCACCTTGCCCTTGATGTCCCACAAGGCGATGTCGATGCCGGACAGCGCCGTCACGGCAAGCCCGCGCTGCCCCTGATCGCGCAGCGCATTATACAGAACCGCCCACAGCCTTTCGGTCGCCAGCGGGTCCTGCCCGATCAGCCATGGCGCATAGCTGGCCACCACCGCCGCATTGGCCCGCGCCGGGCCAAGGCATTCGCCCCAGCCCGTGGTGCCGTCATCGCATTCGACCTCGACCAGCACATGGCTGCGCCGGTCAAAGCGCATCGAGGCGCTTTCAAACGGCACATCCAGCCGGTGTTCCAGCAGATGCGTGCGGACGGCGGTGATCTTCATTGCTGCCTCAGCGCTTCCAGGGGGCGATCAACGCAGCCAAGTCCGCTTCTTCCTTGGCCGTCAAGTCTTTCAGCGGCGCGCGCACCGGCCCGGCGTTGAAGCCCCGCAGCCGGACCCCGGCCTTTACCGCCGAAACCGCATAGCCCTTGGCCCGGCTGCGGATTTCCATGAACGGATAGAAGAACTCATTCAGGATGCGTTCGCAATTCGCCCGGTCGCCGCCGCGCAACGAGGCGTAGAACTCATTCGCCAGCGCCGGCACAAAGTTGAAGACCGCGCTCGAATAGGTGGTGAAGCCCGCACCCAGATAGGCCTCGGCGAACAGTTCCGCCGTGGGCATGCCACCCAGATACATCAGCCGGTCGCCCATCTTGGCGGTGATCTGGCGCACCAGACCGATGTCGCCGGTGCCATCCTTGAAGCCGATCAGGTTCGGGCATTCGTCGCACAACCGCGCCAGCGTATCGGCCTGCAGCACCGCATTGTCGCGGTTGTAGACCATCACCCCGAAATCCACCGACTGGCAGATCCGGCGCACATGATGGAACAGCCCCTCTTGCGGCGCATCAATCAGGTAGTGCGGCAGAAGAAGGATGCCATCCGCGCCGATCTTCTGCACCGATTGCGCGATCTCGATGGCCATTTCGGTGCCATAGCCGCAACCCGACACGATGGCCGTGTCGCCCGAAACGTCTTTCGCGGCCTTGACGATGGCCGGAATCTCTTTGGGCGCCAGCGAGAAGAACTCGCCCGTGCCGCCCGCCGCGAACAGGACCGGCGCCTTGTAGCCCGCCAGCCATTCGACATGCTCCCGATACGGCTCCTCGGCAAAGCGTCCCTCGGCATCGAAGGCAGTGACGGGGAAGGACAGCAGGCCGGAGCCGAGCTTTGCCTTGATCTCGTTCGGGGTCATGGGGCGATTCCTCTTGTGAAGATATGGCGGCACGAAACCACGCCGCCATCACTCTGTCAATGATTCATCATACAGCTTATATGATGACTACCGCGCCATCCATCCGCCATCGACATTCAGCACCGCGCCATGCACATAGGCCGCCGCGGCCGAGCACAGGTAAACAGCCGTGCCGGCAATGTCTTCGGGGCGCCCCCATCTGCCCGCGGGGATACGGTCCAGAATGGCTTTTGACCGGTCGGGATCGTTCCGGAGGGCCTCGGTGTTGTTCGTCTCGATATACCCTGGCGCTATGGCATTCACATTGATGCCCCTGGCGGCCCATTCATTGGCCATCAGCTTGGTCAGCCCCGCCACACCATGCTTTGATGCGGTATAGCTGGGCACCCGGATGCCACCCTGAAACGACAGGAGCGAAGCGATGTTCACGATTTTGCCCGCGCGCCCTGAGGCAAGGCAATCCTTCGCAAAGGCCTGACAGGTGAAGAACAGCGCCTTCAGGTTCACGTCGATCACATCATCCCAGTCGGCCTCGGTGAAGTCGACGGAATCGGCCCGGCGGATGATGCCGGCATTGTTCACAAGGATGCTGAAGCCCGCGCCCATGAACACATCCCGCGCCGCCATCGGGTCGGCGAAATCCAGCGCCAGTGCCGACCCCTTGCCCCCCGCGGCCGCGATCAGCGCCAGCGTCTCGTCGCAATCGCGGCGCGCGGCACAGACCACTTCGCCCCCCGCCCGCGCCAGACCCACCGCAATCGCCTGCCCAAGCCCGGTGTTCGCCCCGGTGACAAGCGCCTTATGTCCCTGAAGAGAAAAGGGATTCATCGCAGGTCACCCGGCTGGATGAAGTCCATGTCGGTATAGTCGACATTGTCGCCCGCCATGGCCCAGATGAAGGTATAGGACCCGATTCCAGCCCCCGAATGCACCGACCACGGCGGTGAAATCGCGCCCTGTTCATTGGCGATGAACAGGTGCCGGGTCTCCTGCGGCTCTCCCATCAGATGCAGGACGCGGCTTTTCTCATCCATCCCGAAATAGAGATAAGCCTCCATCCGGCGGTCATGGATATGGCTTGGAATGGTGTTCCAGACCGAACCGTCCTCCAGCATCGTATAGCCCAGAACCAGCTGGCAGCTTTCCATCACCAAGGGGTGGATGAACTGGTTGATGACCCGCTTGTTCGAGGTTTCGGTGGCGCCAAGGCGCACCTCTTTGCTGTCCGCCAGCCGGATCAGGCGATGCGGCAGGCTGCGGTGCGCCGGGCAAGAGGTGATGTAGAACCGTCCCGCCCCGGCAAACGTAACGGCGCCCGCCCCCATGCCCAGATAAAGCACGTCGCCCCGCGCCAGCTCCCAGCTTTCACCCCCGGCCGAGACGGTGCCGGTCTCGCCGATATTCACGACCCCCATCTCGCGCCGGTCAAGGAAAGAGGCGGTCTTCGTCTCTTCGACCCGGTCCAGCACAAGGCTGCCGTTGCCCGGCACCGCGCCGCCCATGACGAAACGGTCATAATGGGTATAGATCAGCCGGATCTCGCCCGCGACGAACATCTCATCCGCCAGAAAGTGCCGGCGCAGGGTCGCGGTATCCATGGTTTTCGCCTGCTCTGGATGCACGGCATGGCGGGTAGTGACGGTCAGCATGAAACCCTCGATCAAAAGAAGTCATATGTCTTGACACTTGTCATATGATATGTTTCCTGAGTCAAGCGGATTGCGCCGGGGGCCAGCCCGGGCCATCCTGCGCGCCCGGCAAACCGGCCGGAGATACGGGGAATGAT
Source organism: Neotabrizicola sp. VNH66 (assembly GCF_049445895.1). Lineage (NCBI taxonomy): Bacteria > Pseudomonadati > Pseudomonadota > Alphaproteobacteria > Rhodobacterales > Paracoccaceae > Neotabrizicola > Neotabrizicola sp. VNH66. The sequence continues at coordinate 63,699 of NZ_JBMSDW010000012.1, read as the reverse complement.
GCGCATCCTTTCGGCGGGCGAGGTGATGGTGGAACTGTCCGGGGCCGGCCCCGGGCTGTGGCGGCAGGGCATTGCCGGCGACACGTTCAACACCGCCGCCTATCTGGCCGCGCTGCGGCCCGGCTGGCAGGTGGGCTATCTGACCCGGCTTGGCCGCGACACGATCTCGGACACCGCGGTGCAGGCCATCGCAGCCGCCGGCATCGACATCCGCGCCATCACCCGCGACCCGGATCGGACGATCGGCCTTTACATGATCGCCCTGCATGAAGGCGAACGCAGCTTCTCCTATTGGCGCGGCCAGTCTGCCGCCCGCCTGATGGCCGAGGATGCGGGCTGGCTGGCCGAGATCTTCGACAGCACGGATGTCATTTACCTGTCGGGCATCACGCTGGCGATCCTGTCGCCCGGCGGACGCGACCGGATGCTTGCCGCGCTCAGCGGACGCAGGGTGATGTTTGACCCGAACATCCGCCCCCGGCTTTGGGAAGACCCTCAGGTGATGCGCGACACGATCAGCCGGGCCGCCGCGCTGTCGGAAATCGTGCTGCCCAGCTTCGACGACGAAGCGGCCGCCTTCGGCGATGCCGATCCTGCCGCCACAGCCGCCCGCTATGCCGGGGCAGGCACGGGCGAAGTCATCGTCAAGAACGGCAGCGGCCCGCTGGCACTGTGGTCCGCCGGGGCATTGCACACCCTGCCCGCACCGGACCCCGTGGTCCCGGTAGATACCACCGGGGCCGGTGACAGCTTCAACGCGGGCTATCTGGCCGCGCGTCTGGATGGGGCCGATCCCGCAACCGCCGTCCGGGCGGGGCAACGGCTGGCCGCGCTGGTGGTGCAGCATCCCGGCGCACTGATTCCGCGCGACCTGCTTGACGGCTATATCAGGGAATCCGTGTCGTGACCGAACCCGTGCTTGACCGCCTTCTGATCACCGGCGCCGCGGGCAGCCTTGGCCGGGCCTTGCGCCAAAGGCTGGCCCCGCTGGCCCGCCGGATCCGGCTGGCCGATCTCGTGCCGGTGGACGCTCCCGCCCCGCATGAAGAGCCCGTAACCTGCGATCTGGCCGATGCGGCAGCCGTGGATGCCATGGTCAAGGGCTGCGACGGCATCCTCCATCTTGGGGGCATCTCGGTCGAGGCACCCTTCGATCCGATCCTGCAGGCGAATATTCTGGGGCTTTACAATCTGTATGAGGCCGCCCGCCGCCATGGTCAGCCGCGGATCCTGTTCGCCAGTTCGAACCATACCGTGGGCTTCTGGAAGCAGACCGACCGGCTTGGCCCGGACTGCACGCTTCGGCCCGACGGGCTTTACGGTGTGTCAAAGGCCTTTGGCGAGGCGCTGGCCCGGATGTATTTCGACAAGTTCGGACAGGAAACCGCGCTGGTCCGCATCGGTTCTGCCACGGCCGAGCCGACCAACCACCGGATGCTGGGAAGCTGGTTGTCGCATGATGACCTTGCCACGCTGATCCGGGCGGTCTTCACCGTGCCAAAGCTGGGCTGTCCGGTGATCTGGGGGGCCTCGGCCAATACGCAGGGCTGGTGGGACAACAGCCATCTGGGATGGCTGGGTTGGACACCGCAGGACAATGCCGAAACCTTCCGCGCCAAGATCGACGCCAGCCAGCCGCGCCCTGCGCCGGATGCCGCCGTTGCCGTCTATCAGGGCGGCATCTTCACCGAATATCCCATCTTCACCAAGGACGAGACATGACCTTCACCCCCCACGGCCAGCATCTGATCGCCGGCGACTGGGTCGCGACCGAGGCGCGCTTTGCCAATGAACCCGTGTCCGGCCCCCTGCATTCCTTCTCGGTCGGCACCGTCGATCTGGTGAACCGCGCCTGCGAGGCGGCGGAAGAGGCCTTCTGGTCCTACGGCTATTCCTCGCGCGAGGAGCGGGCGAGATTTCTTGACACCATCGCAGACGAGATCGAGGCCCGGGCCGAAGCCATCACGGAAATCGGCACGGCCGAGACCGGGCTGCCCACAGCGCGCCTGCAGGGCGAACGTGGCCGCACCACCGGCCAGCTGCGGCTTTTCGCGTCGCATATCCGCGCCGGGGATTACCTCGACCAGCGCTTCGATGCGGCCCTGCCCGACCGCCAGCCCGCCCCGCGGCCTGAAATCCGGATGATCCAGCGCCCGATCGGCCCTGTCGCGGTCTTTGGCGCCTCGAACTTTCCGCTGGCGTTTTCCACCGCCGGGGGCGACACCGCCGCCGCCCTCGCCGCCGGCTGCCCGGTGGTCGTGAAGGGCCATTCCGCCCATCCCGGCACGGGTGAGATCATTGCCGAGGCCGTACATGCAGCCATCGGGAAATGCGGCGTGCATCCGGGCGTCTTCAGCCTGATCCAGGGCGGCCGCCGCGATGTGGGCACCGCCCTGGTGCAACATCCGCGGATCAAGGCCGTGGGCTTTACCGGATCGCTGGCCGGGGGCCGCGCGCTCTTTGACCTCTGTGCCGCGCGCCCTGAGCCGATCCCGTTCTTTGGCGAGCTGGGCAGCGTCAACCCGATGTTCATCCTGCCCGAAGCCGCAAAGGCGCGGGCCGGAGCCTTGGGCGCCGGATGGGCCGGATCGCTGACCATGGGCGCGGGCCAGTTCTGCACCAACCCCGGTATTGCCGTGGTGGTGGACGGCGCCGATGCCGACCGCTTCACCAAGGCAATGACCGAGGCGCTGGCCAAGGTCGGACCCCAGCCGATGCTGACGCCGGGCATTGCCAAGGCATATCGTGACGGCCAGGCGCGGTTCCAGACGCGCAACACCGTCAAACCGCTCTATGAGACGGCATCGGGCGAGCGGACGGCGAGCCCCAATCTTTATGAAACGACCGGCGACCAGTTCCTGGCCGATCACGCCCTGTCGGAAGAGGTGTTCGGCCCGCTGGGTCTGGTGGTGCGCGTTGGTTCGGCCGAAGAAATGGTCAAACTTGCCAAGGGGTTCGAGGGACAGCTGACCGCCACGATCCATATGGACAAGGCCGATACCGAAGCCGCCCGCGCCCTGATGCCGGTGCTGGAGCGCAAGGCCGGCCGCGTGCTGGTCAACGGCTTCCCCACCGGGGTCGAGGTGGTGGATGCACAGGTCCACGGCGGGCCCTATCCGGCCTCTACCAACTTCGGCGCAACCAGCGTGGGAACCCTGTCGATCCGCCGCTTCCTGCGCCCGGTTGCATTCCAGAACGTTCCGGCTGAATTGTTACCCGAAATCCCCGGCTGACAACCGGAGCAACAGGGCGGGCCGCAGCGATGCGGCCCCCACCCAAGGACCGGCCCCGGAGGACCCATGCCGCCGACAGATGCTTCGCCCCCGCCTCAGGGTCAGACAAGAGTGACCCAGGTGCGAGAGGCAATCAGGGGACAGATTGCCAAAGGCACCTACAAACCCGGCGACCGGCTGCCTTCGGAATCGCGGCTGACACAGGAATTCGGCGTCAGCCGCACCGTCGTGCGCGAGGCGGTGGCCGCGCTGCAATCCGAACGGTTGCTGGAACCCCGGCAGGGCGCGGGTGTGTTCGTGCTGGAACCTTCGGCCGGCGACGGGATCGCGTTCCGCAACCTCGACATGGCGCGCGTCTCGTCTCTGATCGAAATGCTGGAGCTGCGGACCGCGGTGGAGGGCGATGCGGCGGGTCTGGCCGCACAGCGCCGTTCCCCCGCGCAGGAGGAAAAGATCATCGAGGCCTTCGATGCGCTGCGTGCGCTGTCGCGCGCCGGACAACCCACGGCCGAGGCCGATTTCCGGTTCCATCTGGCCATCGCCGATGCCTCGAACAACCCGCGCTTTCCCGAATTCCTGCGCCTGATCGGCCCCGCGATCATTCCGCGCCGCGCGATCAGCAACGAGGCTGCCTCGCCGGAATATTCCGCCGTTCTGGACCGCGAGCACGAAGACATTCTGGTGGCGATCCAGAATGACGACGAAGAGGCGGCGCGAACCGCGATGCGGCAGCACCTGAAGAACGCCCAATCGCGGTATCGGCAGTTCCTGCGCGACGCCCGCCGGACCGAGAGGTAGGCGCTCTCCACGCTCAGCGTCCGGTCTTCTTGCGCCACTCGTCATAGCGGGCCAGATTTTCCGGCCGGGTCGCAGGGTAAAGCCCGATGATCCCCGCGCCCGCCTGCACCTGCTCCAGCACGAAATCTTCGTAGGATTCCATTGCGGTGCATTCCTCGGCGATCTCATCGGCCAGATGGGCGGGGATGACCATCACCCCGTCCTTGTCGCCCAGCATGACATCGCCGGGAAAGACCGGCGCATCGCCGCAAGATATTGGCACGTTGTGATCCAGCGCCTCGTGCAGGGTCAGGTTCGTGGGGGCCGAGGGACGCTGGAAATAGGCGGGCATGTCCAGCTTTCCGATCCCATCGGCATCGCGGAAGCCACCGTCCGACACAACACCCGCCGCGCCACGCACCGCCAGCCGGGTGATCAGGATCGACCCCGCACTGGCCGCGCGGGCATCCTTACGGGCGTCCATCACCAGAATCCAGCCGGGGGGGCAGGCCTCAATCGCGGTGCGCTGCGGATGATCGGCATTGCGAAAGACGGTGATCGGATTCCGATCCTCGCGCGCGGGAATATAGCGCAGGGTGAAAGCCTGGCCGACCATCACCTCATCCTTCGGCGCAACCGGCACCACGCCCTGCACGAACTGGTTGCGCAACCCGCGTTTGTAAAGCGCGGTGGCGACGGATGCGGTCGACACCCGCTTCAGCCGGGCGCGGGTTTCATCGGACAGGATGTAATCGCCCATCGGCAATCCCTCAGTTGATGACAGGCTCGTCCACCGGGCGGCCAAAGTCGGTTTTCAGGAAATCGAAATCACAGCCCTTGTCGGCCTGTTCGATATGTTTGGTGAACATGAAGCCGTAGCCGCGTTCATAGCGGGGTTCCGGCCGGACCCATTCCGCGCGGCGGGCCGCGATCTCTTCCGGCGGGACCAGCATGTTCAGGCTGCGCGCCGGAATATCCAGCGCCACCATATCGCCGGTCCGCAACAGCGCCAGCGGGCCGCCGATATGGCTTTCTGGCGCGACATGCAGCACGCAGGCCCCGAAACTGGTGCCCGACATCCGCGCATCGGAAATCCGCACCATATCGCGCAGGCCCAGTTTCAAAAGCGCCTTGGGCATAGGAATCATGCCCCATTCCGGCATCCCCGGCCCACCCTGCGGCCCGGCATTGCGCAGGACCAGCACGGTGTCGGGCGTAAGGGGATAGTTGGGGTCGTCAATGATCGCCTTCAGCTCGGCATAGCTGTCGGCCACCAGCGCGGGCCCGGTGTGGCGATGGAATTTCGGGTCACAGGCGGCAGGCTTGATGACCGCCCCATCGGGACAGAGATTGCCCTTCAGCACCGCAAGGCTGCCCTCATGATAGACCGGGTTCGACAGCGGGCGGATGACATCCTCATTCCAGACCTTCACCGTCTCCAACCCTTCAACCAGCGGCTTGCCGGTCACGGTGATGGCGGTGGGGTCCAGCTTGTCGCCCAACTGCTTCATCAGCGCGCGCAGGCCCCCGGCATAGTAGAAATCCTCCATCAGATAGGTGGTGCCCGACGGTCGGATATTGGCGATGACCGGCGTTCTGCGGCCGATGCGGTCCAGATCCTCCAGCGTCAGCGGGACGCCGGCCCGGCGCGCCATGGCAATCAGATGGATGATGGCATTGGTCGAACAGCCAGTGGCCATGGCCACCGTCACCGCATTCTGGACCGCGGCCGGAGTCAGGATGCGGTCTGGCGTCAGATCCTCCCACACCATGTCCACGATGCGGCGGCCGCATTGGGTGGACATGCGCTGATGCCCCGCATCGGCCGCAGGGATCGAGGATGCGCCGGGCAGGGTCAGGCCCATGGCCTCGGCGATGGCGGTCATGGTGCTGGCGGTGCCCATGGTCATGCAATGGCCATAGCTCCGGGCAATCCCGCCCTCGATCCCCTGCCATTCCTGCTGGCTGATGGTGCCGGCGCGGCGTTCGTCCCAGTATTTGAACCCGTCGGTGCCCGAACCCAGATGCTTTCCCGCGTAATTGCCGCGCAGCATCGGCCCGGCGGGCAGGTAGATGAAGGGAAGCCCCATGCTGACCGCCCCCATCACCAGCCCGGGCGTGGTCTTGTCGCAGCCGCCCATCAGCACGGCGCCGTCAACGGGATGAGAGCGCAAAAGCTCCTCCGTCTCCATCGCCAGCATGTTGCGGTAGAGCATCGTTGTCGGCTTGACGAAGTTCTCCGACAGCGACAGCGCGGGCAGCTCCATCGGAAAGCCGCCGGATTGCAGGACCCCCCGCTTGACCCATTCCACCCGGTCCTTGAAATGCATGTGGCAGGGCTGGGCATCGGACCATGTGTTCAGGATGGCGATGATCGGCCGGCCCTGCCAATCCTCTGGGTCATAGCCCATCTGCATCGTACGGGAGCGGTGGCCGAAAGACCGCTGATCATCCGGCACCATCCAGCGGGCGGAACGGAGCTGGTCATAGGTCTTGCGGGTCATGCCGTCACCTCGTGGGCGGTCAGGGTGATCGCGCCCGACAGGCGTTCGCCGGGGGCAAGCGGGGTCATGGCGGCCTCTGGCCCCAGGTCGGGGCGGTTCACCGCATCGGGCAGATGGCTGACCGGCTCGGCGCAGAACACCGGGCGTTCGGCAGGCAGATAGATATGCAGGTGGCGCAAGGCCCCTTCGGCCCGCAGGGTCAGCGCGGTTTCCGCATCGGACCACAGGATCCGGGCCGTCCGCGGGGTCCAGCCGCTGAAACAGGCATCCAGCGGCGGCAGATCCTGCAACGGGCGGCCATCGCCCTGTGACAAGCCGGGAACCGGGACAACCTCGGGCAGCGGCAGGCCGCGCTCATCCCGTCTGTGCGCGCCTGCGGCGCTGAAGGTCAGCCGCGTGCCATCGGGCCGGGGAAACCACGGATGCAGGCCCAGACCGAAGGGCAAACTCTCTTGCCCTCGGTTGGTGATGGTCAGCCCGATCCTTATGCCTTCGTCCGACAGCCCCAGATCCTGCACCATATCGAAGTGCCATGGCCCGGCCGAGACCTCCTCCAGCACCAACCGGACCTGCGCAGGCCGCTGTTCAGCAATCCGCCATTGCAGGTCCCGGGCCATGCCATGGATCGCCATCCCCTCTTCAGGACGGTTCAGCGGCAGCTTGTGGCGCCTGCTGCCGAAGTCGAAAGCGCCCCCGGCAATGCGGTTGGCAAAAGGGGCCATGACAAAGATCCCCCCGGCCCATCCGGCGGCCGGATCGGACAGGGGATGCAGCAGCGGAACGTCGCGCCCCGAGGGATGCCGCCAGCTGGCCGACAGGATCGTCGCACCCTGCCCCGGCGCCACCACCAGCGCATAGCCCTGCGCGGCAAGGGAAAGCCGGGTCAGCATCCCGCCATCCGCGTGACAGGAACGCCCGGCGCAGGCGCCTCGGCCAGAAACACCCCTCCCCCCGGCAGGTCCGGATAGGAGGGATCGCGGCGGCTGGTGACGGCCAGCTGCCGAAGGCCGTCGCCGCAGAAACACGGCATGGTCGGGGCAGTGCAGGGCAGCGGAAAGCGGCCGGTCAGATCCCCGGTGGCGGTGAACCGGTTCAGGATGCCGGCAAAGGCCCCCGCACTCCAGTAATGGCCGGCGAGATCGGTTGCCGCGCCATCCGGCCGCCCGGTCGCCTGATCCAGATCGCGGATGCGCCGCCGGTTCGACAATGCGCCGGTTTCGGGATCGAAATCATATGCGTCGATCCACGGCCCCATGGAATCGGAGTGGAACAACGTTCGCCCGTCGGCCGACCAGGCCAGCCCGTTCGAGCTGCGAAACCCGTCGCTCATCGCCTCACCCCTGCCGTCAGAGGTGACGCGATACAAACGCGAAACCGGTGCGCTGTCTTTCCGCCCGTCCATGCTGCCGACCCAGAATGCCCCGTCGGGTCCGACCTTCCCGTCGTTCAGACGCGAGGTCGGGGCCTCGTCGAACCCGTCCCACAGCGTCCGAAGATCGCCCGTCGCAGGGTCGAACAGGGCCACGCTGCGCTGCAGGCCGACAACCAGCTGACCGCTTTCGCAGAGCCCCAGCGAGGCGACGAACGGAACCTCCAGCGCCCAGCTGTGACACTCTCCATCCAGAGAAACGGAATGGATCCGCCCCGCCGGAATGTCGCACAGAAAGATCACCTGCCGCCTGTCATCCCAGACCGGGCTTTCCAGAAGATCGCCGTCCAGATCGGCAATGCGGCGAAAGGGCAGACGCGCGTCTTCCATGTCAACGGCTCATCTGAAGACAGACGGCAGCCACAGCGACAGCGCAGGAATGTAGGTCACCAGAAGCAGCACGATCAGTCCGGCCGCATAGAACGGCCAGATGGAGCGCATCGCCTCCCATATGGTGATGCCCCCCACGGCGGCAGCCACGAACTGCACCGGCCCAAGCGGCGGCGTGTTGAGCCCGATCCCGAGGTTCAGGATCATGATGACGCCGAAATGCACCGGATCGACGCCAAAGGCCGCCACGACCGGAAGGAAGATCGGCGTGGTGATGATGATCAGCGGCGACATGTCCATGAACGTGCCCAGAACCAGAAGCACGATGTTGATCATCAAAAGGATGACGAACGGGTTGTCCGAAATCGTCTGCATCCAGTTCAGCGAGATCTGGGCCACATGCAGATAGGCCATCAGCCAGCCGAACGCCCCCGCCATACCGATGATCAGAAGGACCATCGCCGTCGTGCGCACCGCCTGTTGCGTGGCATGGATGAAGTCGCGCCAGCTCATGCTGCGATAGACGACCAGCGTGACCAGAAGCGCGTAAAGCACGGCGATGCAGCTGCTTTCTGTCGCGGTAAAGATACCCGAGCGCACGCCGCCGAAGATGATCGCGATCAGCAGAAGGCCCGGCAACGACATCAGGAAGAAATGCCCCACGCGGGCAAACCCCGGAAACGGTTCGGTCGGATAGCCGCGGCGGCGGGCGACGATATAGGCCGTGACCGACAGCGCCAGCGCCAGAAGAAGCCCCGGAATGATGCCCGCCGTGAACAGATCGGCGATAGAGATCTTTCCGCCGCCCGAGATCGAATAGATGATCATGTTGTGACTGGGCGGCAGAAGCAGCGCGATCAGCGCGGCCATGGAGGTGACATTCACCGCATAATCGGCACCATAGCCGCGTTCCTTCATCTGCGGGATCATGATGCCACCGACGGCTGCCGCCTCGGCCACGGCGGACCCCGAGATGCCGCCGAAAAGCGTGGAGGCGGCAATGTTCACCTGCCCCAGCCCACCGCGCACATGGCCGATCAGCGATCCGGCAAAGCTGACGATGCGGGCCGCGATGCCACCCCGGACCATCAGGTCACCGGCGAAGATGAAAAAGGGAATGGCCATCAGCGTGAAGACATTGATGCCAGCCGCCAGCCGCTGGAACACGACCAGCGGCGGAAGCCCCAGATAGACCACCGTCGCCAGGCTTGAAATGCCAAGGCAGAAGGCGATCGGCGTTCCGATCAGCATCAGCAGGGTGAAAATCCCGAACAGGACCAGATATTCCATGTCAGACCTCGGTCATCAGAATGTCGTCTGCATCGGGCTGACCGTCCCGCCCTGCCCCGCCGGCGATCCGCTTCACCAGATGCTCCAGCGCGAACAGGGACATCAGCACACCCCCCGCGAACAGCGGCATATAAGTGAACCCGCCGGGCAGACCGATGATCGGCACGCTGGAACCCCAAGTGCGTGCCATCAGCTGCCAGCCGTAGATCACCATGCAGACCGAGAACAAAAGCACCGCCGCATCCGACAGGATCTGCAGCCAGAGGCCGAACCGCGGGGGCAGGAAGTACATCAGCACCTCAAAACCCATGTGAAAGCTTTCGTGCACCCCGACGGCCGCGCCCAGAAAGATGAACCAGCTCATCAGCAGGATGGCCACCGGCTCGACCCACAGAAGGCTGTCGTTCATCACATAGCGCATGTAGACCTGCGCGAAGACGATGATGGTCATCGCGGTCAACCCAAGTCCGGCCAGCCAGAGGCTGGCGCGGCACAGCACGATATTCAGGCCCGACAATGCGGCAATGGCTTTGCGCACCGCCCCCTCCTCTTCCCCAGCAGCACCCGCAGCGCCGCCCGTATCGGTTGAAATGACCGCGACCCCGCCGGGGCCGCAGCCAACGGCGGTTACTGGGTGTCCTGGATCCGCTTGACCAGATCCTTGGCTTCATCGGTGGTGACATATTTGTCGTAGACGGGGACCATCGCCTCGATAAAGGCGGTCTTGTCCACGTCCTTGATCACCTCGGCCCCGGCCGCGATGACTTTTTCCTCCGACGCCTTTTCCTGCGCGGCCCAAAGCCCGCGCTGCACCGTCGCGGATGCCTCGGCCGCGGCGCGCAATACGGCCTTATCCTCGGGCGACAGCTTCTCCCACGAGGTTTTCGACATCGCGACAAGTTCCGGCACCATCAGATGCTGGTCCAGCGTGAAATACTTGGCCACCTCGAAATGGCCCGAGCTGTCATAGCTGGGGAAATTGTTTTCGGCCCCGTCGATGACCCCGGTCTGGATCGAGGAATAGACCTCTCCATAGGGCATCGGGGTGGCGTTGGCGCCAAGCGCGGCCATCATGTCGACGAAGACATCATTCTGCATGACCCGGAACTTCATGCCCTTCAGGTCGTCAACCGTCTGGATCGGCTTCTGGCTGTTGTAGAAGCTGCGCGAGCCGCCATCATAATAGGCCAGGACGATCAGGTCCTTTTCGGCGAAATCCTTGGCAATCTCTTTGCCGATGTCGCCGTCCATCACGGCATGAAGATGGTCTTCGCCGCGGAACAGATAGGGCAGCGACATCAGCTGGGTCACCGGAACGATGTCATTGAACGAGCCGAAGCTGGCGCGAACCATGTCGATGACGCCAAACTGGGTCTGTTCGATCGTGTCTTTCTCTTCGCCCAGCTGGGACGAGGGGAAGACCTCGATGCAGATGCGGCCTTCGGTCTTTTCCTTCACCTCGGCCGCCATCGCCTTCACACCCTCGACCGTCGGATAGCCGTCGGGGTGGGTGTCGGACGAGCGGAGCGTGATCTCGCATTCGGCGGTTGCGGCGCCTGCCAGTGCGGCGGTCGCCAGAAGTGCGGCAAGCGTGGTGTTCAGAACCTTCATTTCATCCTCCCATGATGAAGTCTGTCCGTCTGTGCTGGTCGCCGGTGAGGGTGGAAGAACATGCATCGCCTCCCAACGACTCATGGTTTTTTGATGGGTAGTCGACTAATATGCCAGTTGTCAACAATGGCCTCTCGGGCGATAGTCATGCTAACCCGCCCGCGCCCGCGCCGTAGAACGAGATCTGTTTCATGACCCTTGTCGCCTCTGATCAACCGATTGCCGCCCTGCCCCCGATCGGCGATCTTCGGCAGCCAACGGTGACGGATCTGGTCTTTGATGCGCTTTATGCCCGGGTGGTGAACCTGTCGCTGCCGCCGGGCGCCAAACTGTCCGAGGCCGAGGTCGCCGCGCAGATGGGCGTGTCACGCCAACCGGTCCGCGATGCCTTCTACCGGCTGTCGCAGATGGGGTTCATCCAGATCCGCCCGCAGCGGGCAACGCTGGTCACGCGGATTTCGAAAGAGGCGGTGATGAAGGCGATGTTCATCCGCTCCTCGCTGGAGGAGGCCTGCATTCGCACCGCGGTGACGAAGCTGACCGATGCGCATCTTGACGCGCTGGACGAAGTGGTCGACCGGCAGGACGCGGCGGTCAAGGGGGACCGGCGGTCCGAGTTCCACGCTTTGGACGACAGGTTCCACCACGACATCTGCAGCTTCTCGGGGTTGGGCTTTGTCTGGGCTTTGGTCAAAGAGAACAAGGGCCATATGGACCGCACCCGATTTCTGAGCCTGTCTGCGGGGGCGCCCTCGGCCCATGCCGATCATCTGCGCATCATGGAGGCGCTGCACGCGCGCGATACCGAAGCCGCGACGCTTTCGATGCGTCAGCATCTGGGAAAGATCGAAGGCATCCTGAACAGGCTGAACAGTGACCAGCCGGGAATTTTCTGCGACTGACGCAAGGAAGGGGCAGGTCGGTTCGGACCGGATCCTCGATCCAGTCCGGCGAACGGCCCCCGCTTCGACGGCGCAACCATGAACCCTCCGGCAGATGCCCGGGACGGGCTTCTGTCTGAGATGAAACCCATCTGCGCCTGCTGAACTGCCGCCAGGCAGCGGCGGATCGTGGAACGATGCGGCCAACGCCATACCCGTCCGCGGTCCCATCGGTTGCCACCCCGCCCGGAAAACCGCGGAGCGGAACGATTTATGAACGTATCATCGCAGCGTGAAGACACGCCTGATTCGCCATCAGGCTTGACGATGGGGCGGCAAGGCCGCGCAACCGGTTCCGGGCCCGGATCCGCTCATATTTCGTCTATATTTTGTGCATATTCGCCGTGATGTGCCCAATACTGGCACAATAAACATTTCGTCAATTTGGGAATTCTAGTGGTATACTGAAATTGCCTTTCGACTGCTGCGGCCCTGATGTCTGTATGATGTCGAATCCGACGCCGGAGATGCGCGCCCGACCCTCAGAAGTCTCTTGTCAGAACTGGATCGAATGTGACGCAAGACGAACGAATTCTTCCCGCCGCGCAGGGGATTGCTGTCCCTCTGCGCCGGGGCCAGTCGATCCGGGTGATCAACACCCATGGCACGCAGGTGGTGGACACATGGGTCCTGTCCGCCGATGACGCGCTGGACTATGGCGCGATGGAGCATACCCGCTCGGTCAACAGCGGGATCTATCTGGGCGAGGGCGACCGGATCGTCAGCATCCACCGCCGGCCGTTGATGACCCTGGTCGAGGACCGCTCTCCCGGCCGCCATGACACCCAGCTTTGCCCGTGCAGCGCCGAGATCTATGCCGAGCTTGGTCATGTGCCGCATCGCAGCTGCACCGACAATTTTCACGAGGCCATCGGACGGCTTGGCCTGTCGCTGCCCTTTACCCCCGCGTCGCTGAACCTGTTCATGAATGTGCCGATCGACGCGCAAGGCAAGGTGACACGGGTGCCCCCGACCAGTGCGCCGGGCGACAGTGTGACGCTGCGGGCCGAGACGGATGTCGTAGTGGTGCTGTCGGCCTGCCCGCAGGACATCACCCCGATCAATGGCGCGGAATGCACCCCGCGCGACGTGGCCTATCTGGTGCTGGAGGGGAAGGAATCGTGACGGACACAGCAGAAAAACCGCTTCTGCGCCTGCGCGGTATCGTCAAAAGCTTTGGCACGCTGCAGGTGCTGAAGGGCATCGACATGGATGTGACCGCGGGCGAGGTGGTGTCGATCATCGGGGCCAGCGGCTCTGGCAAGAGCACCTTCCTGCGTTCGATCAATGCCATCGAACCGGCAGACGGTGGCACGATGGAATTCCAGAACTTCAACTTCGACTTCAAGGCGCGTGCCCCGGGCCATCCGACACGGCGCCAGCTGCAGGCGCTGCGCGCGCAGATCGGGATGGTGTTCCAAAGCTATAACCTTTGGCCGCATCTTACAGTCCTGCAGAACGTGGTCCATGCCCCGGTCCGGGTGCTGGGCCGTCCGCGTGCCGAGGCGGTCGAAGTGGCCGAGGCATTGCTGGCGCGGATCGGGCTTTATGAAAAGCGCAACAGCTATCCGGCAAAACTGTCGGGCGGACAGCAGCAGCGGGTGGCCATCGCACGTGCATTGGCGATGAAACCAAAGCTGATGCTTTTCGACGAGGTAACTTCGGCGCTGGACCCCGAACTGGTGCATGAGGTTCTGACGCTCATGGCCTCTCTGGCGACCGATGGCATGACCATGCTTCTGGTCACGCATGAAATCTCTTTCGCACGGGATGTGTCGAACCGGGTCCTGTTCTTCGAAAACGGAGTGATCGCCGAGCAGGGGCCACCCGGCAAGGTGCTGGCCAATCCCGACAGCCCGCGGCTGCGGCAGTTCCTGCACCGCATTCTGCATGACGATCTGGCGAAATCCGCCACCACTGCGGAGGGCGCGGCATGAACCAGTTCTGGTCGGATGTGGCGGTCTACGGGCCCGGTTTCCTCAAGGCGTCGTGGCTGGTGCTGTGGATCACGGTGCTGACGATCCTTGTCAGCTGGGGCTGCGGGCTGGCGGCGGCGCTGGCGCAACGCTCTGCCCTGGCACCGGTCAAGGGTCTTGCGAACTTCTACATCTGGTTCATCCGCGGCACACCCGCCCTGATCCAGATCTTCATCATCTATTTCGGCATGCCGCAGCTTGGCATCCGCCTGTCCCCCTTCACCGCCGGGGTGCTGGCTCTGGGCTTCAACAGCGGCGCCTATGTGGCCGAGATCATCCGCGCCGGGCTGCAGGCCATTCCGCGCGGACAGACGGAATCGTCTCTGGCCTTGGGATTCAGCGGGTTCCAGACCATGCAAAGCATCATCCTGCCGCAGGTTTTCCGCATCATCCTGCCGGCCGTCACCAACGAGGCGATCTCGACCCTCAAGAACACCTCGCTTCTGTCGACGATCACGGTGGTGGAGCTGACGCTTTATGCCCAGACCCTGATCTCGGCGACATTCCGGCCCTTTGATTTCTACATCGCCGTGGCGGTGATCTATCTGGTGCTGACGACGGTGCTGACGCAACTCGCCAACTGGCTGGAGCGTCGGTACGGCAGGCTGAGCTGATGACCGCCCCGCCGATTGCACCCCTCTCGGCACCGCGTTTCCGGACCTGCCGCCTGCCGGCGCCGGTTCGGGCGAACCCCATCCCCTGCATGACGGTCCGGACCGGATCACCGCCCGGTTCGGAGCTTCCGTCATGGCCGCGCTTCGGACCACCCCGGCCGAGGCGCGGCGCGATAAGCGGTCAACGACAAAAATCCAACCCTGACAGAGAGACCATGAAATGACCCTGAAAACCCTGGCGCTTGGCGCCGTCGCCGCCATCACGATGGCTTTCGCAACCGCCGCCGTGGCCGAAGGAGAGCTGGAACTTCTGGTTCCGGGTGAACTGAGCGCGGCAACCGAAGGCACCTATCCGCCCTTCTCGATGCGCGCCCCGGATGGCGAGCTGGACGGGCTGGAAATCCGTGTCATGAAGGAAATCGCCCATCGGCTCGGGCTGGCATACAAACCCGTGCTGGTGAAATGGGAATCGGTGCTGATCGGGCTTGAGGCCGATCAATATGACATCGTAAGCGTGGCCATGGACATCACCGCCGAGCGGCAGGAAAAGGTGACCTTCGCCGATGGCTGGCTGGAATCGGGCGGCCGCGTGGTGGTGCGCAACGACAGCGACATCACCGGGCCCGCTGACGTGAAGGGCAAGGTCGTGGGGGCTCTGGTCGCCTCGAACTGGTCGAAGATCGCCGAGGAACTGGGCGCGGAAGTGAAGGTCTACAAGGCCGAATCCGACGCGATGCAAGATCTGGCCAATGGCAATGTCGATGCAATTATCACCGATGCGATTGCCGCGGCCTATGCGATCAAGGCCTCAAGCCTGCCGCTGAAACTGGTGGACGAGCCGGTGAGCGCGATCCAGAAGGGCTTTGCCATCAAGATGGGCAAGCCGAACCTGACCAAGGCCGTGAACAAGGCACTGGCCGAGATGGTGGCTGACGGCACCTATGCCAAGCTGACGAGCGAGATCGTCGGCTTCGACCCGGCGCCGAAAGAACCGATCCGCTCGATCCTCAAGTAAGCGCGCCTCTGGCGTGACCCATGGCGGGCGGCCCCGGCGGCCCGTCTTTTCCAGACCGAAAGTCCCAGCATCATGCGCTATTTTCCGATCGACGAATATCAGGACCGCTGGACCCGCGTGCTGATGCTGATGCAGGAGCAGGGGTTTGAGACCGCGGTGGTTTTTGGCCGGGGCGGCGGCACGACCGACAATTGTGGCGATATTCTTTACCTGACCAACCATTACTCGGTCAGCGGCGGGACGGATTCGCTGATCTGGTCGGCACGTTCCTTCTCGGGCGTGATCCTGCGGCAGGGCCGGGCGCCCCAGCTGCATATCGACGAGCCGGAGCCGAGGACCGATCTGGTTTCGGTCACGGACGTGCATTGCGACAACCATCCCTTCGTCAGCATCGGCCGGGCGCTGGTCGCGCAGGGCGTGCAGGGCCGCGTGGCCTTTTGCGGCAGCCAGTTCGTGCCGGTGAAATACTGGCAGCAACTGCTGGCCGAGACGCCGGGCATCGACTGGGTGGTCTGCGACGATCTGGTGCGCCGGGCGCGGATGATCAAAAGCCCGCGCGAGCTGGACGCCTATCGCATCGCGGGCGAGGCCGCGACCGAGGCGATGGACGTTCTGATGCAGGGCCTGACCGGCGGGATGACCGAACGGGAGGCCGCGGGCGAAGCGGCCCGCGTGGTGGTGCGGCGGGGCGGACGCCCTCAGGCCATCGGCACCAACCATGGCGACACCATGGATTACGACTACCGCTTTCCGCTGACCGGATCCAGCGGCGACACCCCCCGCCCGGGTGACATGGTGCGGGGAACCGTGCATGCGGCCTATTTTCAGGGCTATTACCTTGACCCCGGACGCACGGCGGTCGTGGGCCGGGCCACGGCCGACCAGCAGCGTCTGATCGGCGCGACGGTCAGAATCGTGCAGCACCTTTCGGCGATGATGCGGCCCGGCGTGCGGCTTCTGGATGTGGCGGCCGAGGGCGACCGGATGACACAGGAATTCGGCGGCGAGGTCTCTGCCCTGATGAAGAACTTCCCCTTTTTCGGCCATGGCATCGGCCTGTCCTTCGAACAGCCGCGGATTTCCACCGTCATGTCCCTACCGACCGATGTGGTGCGCGAGAACATGGTCTTCGGCGTCGAGGCCTTTCTGGCCAGCGAGGGCGTCGGCTCGGCCTTTGTCGAGGATATCCTGATCATCGGGCGTGACAGCAATGAATTGCTGACCCGCTCTCCCTATCACATCTGACCTGCCCCGCCGGGCAGGCCCTGGTCGCTGGTGCGGGCCCGGCAGGCCGCGACAAAGGCCTGCTGTGCGGCGGTGCGCGCGCCTGACAGCGTCCAGAGCACGCCAACCTGCCGTCCGCCCGCCCCGGGCAGCGGGTGGCGGCGCAGGCGCAGCCCTTCGGGCCAGGGTGGCGCCCAGTCGGGCACGATGGCAACGCCAAGACCTCGGCTGACCATACCCGCAATGGCATCAAGCGCATCAAGCTCCAGCATCTCGCGCACCTTGAGCCCGTTCTGCCGCAGGTATCGGTCGACGATCTGCCCGCCCCACTGGTTCCGGTCATAGCGGATGAAGGGTTGCGCGGTCAGGATCTGCCGCGAGTCGATGTCCGGCAGATCCTCGGGCACGATCAGGATCAGCGGCTCATGCCGCAGGGTCAGCCAGCCGGCCGATTTGTGCACCGGGAATTGCGGCTGCACCATCAGCGCGGCATCCAGCTCTCCGCCAATCACCGCCTGATAGAGATTCATCGAGGAATCCGGCCGCACATAATAGTCGATGCGCGGATACCGCAGCCGCAATCCGGCAATGATCTCGGGCAGAAGTCCGGTCAGCGAGGTGGCGATGGCGCCAAGCCGCAGCTGGCCTGCCGGTTCGTCCTGCGCCGCAATGGCGCGCAGATCGCGGGTACTTTCGATCAGGCGGCGGGCCGGATCAAGCACGGCCAGACCCGCCGCCGTGGGCCGCACCCGCCGCCCCGCCCGCAGCACCAGCGGCTGACCCAGATCCTGTTCCAGCGCGCGCAGCCGCTGCGCCAGTGCCGCCGGGGTAAGGTTCAGCCGCCGCGCCGCCTCGGCGATGGAGCCGCCGTCGACAACAGCCAGAAAGCTTTCCAGAAAGCGCGTGTCCATGAATGGTTTTTCTATCTTTTGAAAACACAAAAAGCCATTACTTGTTTTGATTAGATGGATATAGACCCGGTGCCGGAGCGGCCCCTTCAGGGGCCTGTGCAAGGGGCCACAGCATGTCGATTGAAACGAAATTCGCAAAACTCGGCACCGACAATGCGCCGGGGCAGGAAGTCCGCCAAAGCGCCGAAGGGCTCGCCGCACTGATGCAGGGCGAGGCTCTGACCGGCCGGCCGGTCGATTTCTCGCATGGCGATGTCGACGCGCATGAACCGACGCCGGGCGCGTTCGATCTGTTCTCGGCCGGGGTCGCGGCGGGCGGGGCGCAGGCCTATACCGAATATCGTGGCGACATCGGCATCCGCGAGATGCTGGCCCCCCGGCTGGCGGCTTTCACCGGCGCGCCGGTCGATGCAAAGGACGGGATGATCGTCACGCCCGGCACCCAGGGCGCGTTGTTCCTGGCGGTGGCGGCCACGGTCACACGGGGCGACAAGGTCGCCATCGTGCAGCCCGATTATTTCGCCAACCGCAAGCTGGTGGAATTCTTCGAAGGCGAGATGCTGCCGGTGCAGCTTGACTATGTGTCGGCCGACGAGACCCGCGCCGGGCTGGACCTGAGCGGGCTGGAAGCGGCGTTCCGGGCCGGGGCAAAGGTGTTCCTGTTCTCGAACCCGAACAACCCGGCAGGTGTGGTCTATTCGAAGGAGGAGATTGGCCAGATCGCCGCACTGGCGGCGCGCTACGGCGCGACGGTCATCGCCGATCAGCTCTATTCGCGGCTGCTCTATTCGGGCGTGACCTATACCCATCTGCGGGCCGAAGCAGCGGCAACCGACAATGTCGTCACGATCATGGGGCCGTCAAAGACCGAGTCGCTTTCGGGCTACCGGCTGGGCGTGGCCTTCGGCCCGGCCCGGATCATCGCGCGGATGGAAAAGCTGCAGGCCATCGTCAGCCTTCGCGCGGCGGGCTACAGCCAGGCTGTGCTGCGCGGCTGGTTCGATGAGCCGGCGGGATGGATGGCCGCACGCATCGCCGCGCATGAGGCGATCCGCGACGATCTTCTGGCCGTGCTGCGGGCCTGCCCGGGCGTCTTTGCCCGCGCACCGCAGGCCGGAAGCTATCTTTTCCCGCGCCTGCCGAAGCTGGCCGTCGCGCCCGCGGATTTCGTCAGGATCCTGCGGCTTCAGGGCGGCGTCGTGGTGACACCGGGCACCGAATTCAGCCCGCACAGTGCCGCCTCCGTCCGCCTGAATTTCAGCCAGGATCACAAGGCCGCGGTGGCGGCGGCCGAACGCATCGTCGCCTTGGTCGAGCGGTATCGGGCATGACCCCGCTGCCGCAGCCGGTTCCGCAGGGTGATTACATTCCGGCCCGGCGGCACGGCGGGATGATCCACACTTCGGGCATGACGCCGCGCCGGAACGGTGTGCTGCTGGCGCAAGGGCCGGTGCGGGCGGACGTTCCGATTGAGACCTATCGCGATGCGGTGGAACTGGCCTGCGGCAATGCGCTGGCCGCTGCGCAGGGCCTGCTCGCCCCGGGTGAGGTGCTTGCGGGCGTGCTGAGCCTGACGGTCTATGTCGCCGCCGAGCCGGGGTTTACCGCGCATTCGAAGCTGGCCGATTTCGCCTCGGCAGTTTTGCGGCGCGCCTTGGGAGAAGCCGGGATCGGCGCCCGTGCCGCCGTGGGGGTGGCAACGCTGCCCGGCAATGCGCCGGTGGAAATCCAGCTGATTGCCTTCGTCTGACCACCGGGAAAGATCACCCGGAATGCAGGGCGCAAGCGGATGCCCTCACGCCTTTCGGCGGGCACCCCCCTGCCCGAGATTGCCCTGACGGGCACCCGGTGCCCGGACCGAAACCGCACTGCCCACAGATTGCGGTGCGGCCGGACGGGTCCGCGCCGTGCTGCCTCTGATCCCGGCCTGCGGATGACGCGGTTCAGGCGCCCTGCCCAAGGGGCGCCTGAGTGAACATCCGCATGACGGTCGGGATGTGGCCCGCGCGGAATGTCCGGGCTGACACGCCCCCGCTCAGATCGCGGCCGCGCGGCGGGTTTCGATGTAATAACGGCGCAGGTCGCGGGTCAGCGCACCGGGGGTGCCGGTTCCGATGGTCTCGCCGTCGATGGCCACCACCGGCACCACAAAATTCGTGGCCGAGGTGATGAAAGCCTCCCGCGCCGTCTTGGCCTCCTCTGGTGTGAAGGCACGCTCCTCGACCCGTATCCCGTGCTCGGCTGCCAGCGACAGAACCGAGGCGCGCGTCACCCCGGGCAACAGCGCATGCGACAGGTCGCGCGTCACCAGCACGCCGTCTTTCGTGACGATATGCGAGGAGGCAGCACTTGCTTCGGTGACAAAACCATCCTCGACCAGCCAGGCATCGTCGGCCCCGCGCGCCATGGCCTCCATCTTGGCCATGCAGGGATAAAGAAGCTGCACCGTCTTGATGTCACGGCGGCCCCAACGCAGATCAGGCAGAAGCGCCACCCTGATCCCCGCTTCGGCGGCCTTGTTCTGCAGCACATTCTTCGCCTGGGTGAACATCAGGAGCGTCGGCGGCGTGCCCGCAGGCGGATAGACAAAGTCGCGGTCCGCCGCCCCGCGGGTCAGCTGAAGGTAGATCATCCCCTGATCCATGCCATTGCGGGCAACGATCTCACGATGCGCGGCCAGAAGCTCCGCCTCGTCCAGCGGCAGGGACAGGCCCAGTTCGCGGGCGGAACGCTGCAGCCGCGCGGCATGGCCTGCGTAATCCACCAGCTTGCCGTCCAGCACACAGGTCACTTCATAGATGCCATCGGCCATCAGGAAACCACGGTCAAAAACCGAAATCCTGGCCTCGGCTTCGGGCAGCCAGTCGCCGTTCAGATATACGATGCGGGTCATTTTGCAGGTCACTTCATTCCAGAGATGCAGACGTCAGGGGGTGATGAAAGGCGCGATCGTGACGCCATTCGCCTCAAGCGCGCTGCGCAGGCGCCGGGCAATCTCGACCGCGCCCTTGGTGTCGCCATGGATGCACAGCGTCTCGGGCGTGACGGGCAGTTTTTTCCCGCCCGTGGTGGGAATCTGTCCGTTCACGACCATTTCCAGCACCTGATCAAGGCTTTGTGCCGGGTCGTGGATCACCGCGCCGGGCTGGCTGCGCGGGGTCAGCTCTCCCTGATCGGTGTAGCTGCGGTCCGCATAGATCTCGCAGGCGATTCTCAGGCCCGCCCTCTCGGCCGCGCGGAAGGTTTCGGAATAGGGCAGCGTCACGAAGACAAGGCCGGGGTCCACCGCCCTGATCGCCCGCACGCATAGCGCCGCAAGGTCGGGGTCCACGGCCGCCATATTGCCAAGCGCGCCATGGGTTTTCACATGGGTCATCGGATGGCCTTCCAGCGCGGCCATGCCCTGCAGGGCCACGATCTGGAAAATCAGCTGCGTTTCAAGGTCTTCCGGACGCTCACCTGATATGCGCCGCCGTCCGAATCCGTAAAGGTCGGCAAACGAGGGATGCGCCCCGACCGCCACCCCCTTGGCCTTTGCCATACGGATGGTGCGCCGCATCACCACCGGATCGCCGGCATGAAATCCGCAGGCAATGTTTGCCGTGGTCACAAGGTCCAGCATCGCCTCGTCGTCACCGATGACGAAAGCCCCAAAGCTTTCGCCCATGTCGCAGTTCAGGTCGATCGTCCGCGTCATCTTCTCTCCTGTCGCCTGCTTTTGGGGCAGTTCCGCCCGTCAGCCGCCTTATTTTGCCATCTTTCAGCGTCCGATTGACAGAAGATGCTGCTGCGCTTCATATTAGAATACAGTTGGTATACTGAAATTCAAGTTCGTTCTATCCAACCAAACCCGCGAAAGGGAAAACATGAAACAGGGAAATCACTTCTTCTTCGGCGCCGCCTTTGCCCTTGCAACGGCCACCACCCCGGCCTGGGCCGAGACACAATGGGACATGTCGATCGTCTGGCCGGAAGGCAACTTCCACACCCAGAACGCCATGGCCTTTGCCGAGGCGGTGAAAGAAGCGACCGATGGCGAGGTGATGATCACCGTCCATTCCGGCGGCTCGCTTGGCATCAAGGGGCCCGAAGGCATGGCCGCCGTGCGTGACGGCCTTGTGCCGATCGCCGAGGTCCTGCTCAGCCAGCAGGTCGGCGAAGCGCCGCTTCTCGGGATCGAGACGCTGCCCTTCCTTGCGCCCTCGCTGCCCGAGCTGGCCCTGCTGCACAAATTCTACCGCCCGAAGCTTGACGAAGTTGCGGCCGGGATGAACCAGAAGATCCTGTATATGGTGCCTTGGCCGGGTCAGGCGGTCTATTCGCCGAACCAGATCGACACGCTGGCCGATCTGAAGGGCCTGACCATCCGCGTCGTCGATGCGAACGGCAATGATTTCTTCGCGGCCCTTGGCGCCACGCCGATCCAGATGCCCTGGGGTGAGGTCGTCCCCTCACTGGCCGCCGGCACGATCAAGGGCGTGACCACATCGTCTTCTTCGGGCGTCGACGGCTCCTTCTGGGAATTCACGCCCCATATGAGCACCTTCGACTGGCAGGCCTCGTCCAACATCATGTCCGTCAACCTCGACGCGTGGAATGCCCTCCCGCGGGAAACCCGCGACAGGATCGAGGAGACCGCCGCGACGATGGAGGCGCAGTTCTGGCAGAACAGCCGGGCCGAGGATGAGAAGAAGCAGGCCACGCTGCGCGAACACGGCATGACGATCACCGCGCCTTCGCCGGAACTGAAGGCCGAGCTTCTGGAAAAGGCCAAGCCGCTTTGGGAGGCGTTCAAGACCCGTGTGCCGGAATCGGCGCCGGTCATCGACGCCTATCTGTCGATGCGCGGCTGACCCGCCCGTGCCGGGCCGCGACGGGGCTTAGGCCCCGTCTACGCCCAGGTTTCACCAGCCCGCATCCGGGCTGACACCCCCATGACGCACGATAGGGTCACATGTCTTCATCCCATTCCACACGCTTCCGCCGGACCATCGCCGCGATCGACAGCCTGACCGAGCTTGGCGGCATTCTGGGCGCACTGTGCCTGCTGGGCATCCTCGCGCTTATCGCGGCCGAACTGATCTCACGCAACATCTTCGCCTATTCGCTGCATTTCTCCTGGGATCTTGCAGGCTATCTGATGGGCGGCTGCTTCCTCTTGGCCAGCGCCAGCGCGCTGAAGGGCGGCAGCCATGTCCGCGTCACCGCACTGGTTGAGGTTCTGCCCCGCGCAGTCAGCCGCAGGCTTGACCTTTTCGCCTGCCTTCTCGGCCTCGCGATCTGCGGCTATCTCGCCTGGGCGCTGATCGAGATGGCCTGGCTTTCGGGCCAGCGCGGCTCGACCGCGGCGACGTCGTTCCGTGTGCCGCTGGTCTATCCGCAGGGCGCCCTGGCCCTGGGTGCGGCCATCCTGACGCTGCAATGCCTGGCCCAGGTCCTGCGCCAGTTGCGCGGCGAGGCGATGGCCACCGGCCCCGGTCTGGACTAGGGGGCGCGGAATGGGAAAGATCATCGCCACCCTGCTTGGCCTCATGACGTTGCTTCTGGGCAGCGGTCTCTGGATCGGGCTTGGCCTCATCGCCATCGGCGCGGGGCTTGTCGCCCTGTTCCGCCCCGGGATGCCGGGTCTCAAACTGCTGGCACAGCAGGCCTATAACGTTGTCGTCTCGCCCGAGCTGCTGGCCTTGCCGCTGTTCATCCTGATGGCGGAGATCCTGTTCCGCACCCGGATTTCCGAGGCGCTTTTCACCGGCCTTTCGCCCTGGCTGCGCCGGGTTCCGGGGCGGCTGAGCCATCTGACCGTGCTGGGCTGCACGCTCTTCGCCTCGGTCTGCGGCTCTTCGGCCGCCACCACGGCCACCGTCGGCCGCATCGCTGCGAAAGAGCTGATCGACCGTGGCTACAACCGCGATCTTGTCACCGGATCGCTGGCCGGGGCGGGCACGCTGGGTTTTCTGATCCCGCCGTCAACCATCATGATCATTTACGGGGTCATGGCAGAGGAATCGATCCTGCGGCTGTTCATCGCGGGCATCGTGCCGGGGCTGCTGCTGGCCGCGGCCTATATGGGATATCTTGCCCTGCGGGCCTGGATCGACCCTTCGGTCGTGGGTGCCGCGCCCCCGCCGACCAGCTTTGGTGAAAAACTGCGCGCATTGCGCGGACTGGGTCCACTGCTCCTGCTGATCGGCGGCGTCATCGGCTCCATGTATGGCGGCATCGCCTCACCGACCGAAGCAGCAACCGTGGGCGTGGCCTTTGCCATGCTCATCGGCTTTGCACAGCGCACGCTGACCCTGCGCAACCTGATGACCGCCGCCCGGCAGGCCGCCGAAAGCTGTGCGATGATCGGGCTGATCATGATCGGCGCGGTCTTCCTGTCGACGGTGATCGGCTATCTGGGGGTGCCGCGCGCCATTGCCGAGACGATCCAGAGCTGGGGCATGTCGCCCCTGATGCTGATCGTCGTGCTGCTGGTGTTCTACATCCTGCTTGGCACGGTGATGGAGGGTCTGGGCATCATCGTGATGACCCTGCCCATCACGCTGCCGCTGGCGCTTGCGGCGGGCTATGACAAGATCTGGTTCGGCATCTTTCTGGTCATCGTGGTCGAGATGGCGCAGATCACCCCGCCCGTCGGCTTCAACCTGACCGTGATCCAGCGGCTGACGGGCGACAGCATGGCACGGATCACCCGCGCAACCATGCCCTTCTTCTTCATAATGGCGGGGTTCGTGATGGTGATTGCTGTCTTCCCCGAGATTATCGACTTCCTGCCCAAGCTCTTGCGTGACTAAACAGAAAGGACCGGCGGCAAAGTATTCTGTCGCCGGTCCGCAGCGCCCCGGAATGCAACCCTGATGATCGACCCGATGCCCCCCACCCTTCTGTCCTGCGGCGATTGCGCGCTGGTCCTGCAGCTTGGTGAGACGGTGGATGCCACCGTCAATGCGCGTGTCATCGCGCTGGCGGCGTGCCTTGAATCTTCTGTTCAGGCCGGCGTGATCGCCGGCATCGTGGATATCGTGCCCACCTATCGCTCGCTCCTCGTGCGCTATGATCCCGAACAGGTGCGGGGCGCGGCGCTTGGTCAGCAGCTGATGGCGCTTGCCGCCCGCCCACTGGATCACAATGCCACGGGCCGTCGCTGGCGCGTGCCCTGCCTTTATGGTGGCGCAGTTGGTCAGGACCTGGACGAGCTGGCTGAAATGAAAGGGCTTTCCCGGGACGAGCTGATCGCCATCCATTCCCGCGTCGACTATCGTGTCTACATGATCGGATTTGCTCCGGGCTTTGCCTATCTCGGCGGCCAGCCCGAGATCCTGCACACCCCCCGCCTGCCCAAGCCGCGCCAGATGATCCCGAGCGGTGCCGTGGGGATCGGCGGCCAGCAGGGCAGCATCAATTCCGTCGCCGGTCCGTCGGGCTGGCGTTTTCTTGGCCGGACGCCCGTGCGGTCCTTCGATCCGGCCCGGACCGAACCCTTCCTGTTCCGTGCGGGGGACAATATCCGTTTCTTCCCCATCACCGAGGCCGAGGCGCAGACGCTCGACGCACGGACTGCGGCGGGAGAGATGATCATCGCCCCGGAGGAAGCGGCATGACGCTTGAGATTGTTTCTGCCGGACCGATGCTGACCGTGCAGGATGCCGGACGTTTCGGACTGCGCCATCTGGGTGTTTCCTCCGCAGGCCCGATCGACCGCGCCGCCATGGCACTGGCCAATGTGCTGGTGGAGAACGACCCCGCGGCCGCCGCGCTGGAATTTGCCGGCCCCGCGGGCAGTTTCCGCTGCACCCGTCCGCTGCGCTTTGCCGTGGCCGGGGCCGATTGCACGATCCGCATCGACAGCCGGGTGGTCCCAGCGGGGGAAAGCCATCGGCTGAACCCGGGCGAGACGCTCACCATCGGCCTTCCCGACAGCGCGACCTGGGCCTATCTCGCCCTGTCGGGCGGGATTGCAACCCTGCCCGTCCTTGGCTCGCGCGCCACGCATCTGCGGTCGGGCCTTGGCGGGATCGGCGGGCGGACACTGCGCGCAGGCGACATCCTGCCCCTTGGCGAGGACAGGCCCGGTGCGGCATGCCTGCGCCCCGAAAGCCGCCTTGTGGCCGCGCATCCTTTCCCTGACCGTGGCCCCATCCGCCTGATCCTTGGCCCGCAGGACACGGCCTTCGCCCCAGAGGTCATCGCGCGGCTTACCGAATGTCCGTTCACGGTCACACCGCAGCGGGACCGCATGGCCATGGTGCTGGGCGGCACCACACTGCCCGCCGCCGCAGGCCATGACATCGTTTCAGACGGCACCGTCCCCGGCTCGATCCAGGTTCCCGGTTCGGGGATGCCTCTGGTCCTTCTGGCCGAAAGCCAGACCACCGGCGGCTATCCGAAGATTGCGACAGTCGCTTCGGTTGACCTTGCCCGGCTGGCGCAGCTGCCCGTGGGCAGCGAGGTCCGCTTTGCCCTGATCACCGCCGCCGAAGGGGAGGCGCTGTGGATCGAACGGCAGGCCCGCCTGCGCCGCATCCTCGCCGCGCTTGCCCCCAAGGCAGAAGGCGTGCTGACCTCGGATTATCTCTTATCCTGTGACCTTGTCGGCGGCATCTTCGACCCGGAGGAGGTGATGCGCCCGATCATGCCACGCAGCCAGATGGAGCAAGCCGGATGAACAACGGCCCTGCCCTGCCCCCCGCCCCTGCCGCGCCCCGCGCCCTTGCGGAAGAGGCGCATCAGCGCATCATCTCGATGATCTTCGAAGGGGTGCTGAAATCCGGTGATCTGTTGCAAGAGGCCGCTTTGGGCGAAGTCTTCGGCATGTCGCGCACCCCCGTGCGCGAGGCGATCAAACGGCTGGAATCCGAAGGCCTCGCCGTGGTCGAGGGCCGCTTCACCCGCGTGCGCACCGTCACCCCGGCCGATGTCGAGGAGGTCTTCTTCCTCCGGCTGGAGCTTGAGCCGCAGGCCGCCCGCTTTGCGGTGCGGCTGCCCCCGGCCCAGATCGACGCGATGGAGGCCAAGGTCCGCAAGCTCATGGTCTCGGACCCGACCGTGAACGACCTGCACCGCCAGACGGATTATGAATTTCATGCCCTGCTGGGCCGCGAATTCGGCAATTCCGCAGTGACGCAGACCATCGCCGCATTGCACCGGCGCACCTGCGTCTTCGACCATACCCAGGTGCCAGAGCGGTTCCTGGTCGGCTGTCAGGAACACCTCGACATTCTTGACGCCGTGCGCAGCGGCAATGCCGATACGGTCGAGGCCCTGCTGCGCGTCCATCTGGAACATGCCCGCGATGCCGTGCTGAACCGCCTTCGGCGCGGAGGTGCGGCATGAAATGCCTGATCGTCCAGCCGATCCACGAGGCCGGGCTGGCGGCCCTGAGGGCAGCGGGGATCACCCCGGTCCTGTCGCCTGCGCCCGACATGGCAACCGTGGCCGGTCTGATCCCCGGCATGGATGCGGTCATCACCCGCGATGCGGGTCTTGATGCCGGGGCCTTTGCCGCCTCTGACCGGCTGCAGGCGGTGGTGGTCCATGGCGCGGGCCATGATCCGGTCGACAAGCCCGCCGCGGCGGCGCGAGGCGTGATCGTCGCCACCACACCCGGCGCAAACGCCCGTTCGGTCGCCGAATTGGCCGTCGGTCTTGCGCTTGCGGTCGCCCGCCGCATCCCCGCCGCCGACCGCGCCCAACGCGAGGGCCGCCCCGGCTTTCGGGAAAGTACCAGCTTTACCGAATTGCGCGGCAAGACCGCGCTGATCATCGGCTGGGGCGCGATCGGCCGCGAAACCGCGCGGATTCTTGCGGCTGCCTTCGACATGCGCATTCTGGTCCATTCCCCGCGCGTCGCCCGGATCGAAGGCGGAACCCGGGTCGCCACCCTGGCCGAAGGGCTGGCTGAGGCCGATCTTGTGTCACTGCACACGCCCCTGCGCCCGGAAACCCGCAATCTCATGGATGCCTCCGCCCTTGCCGCCATGAAACCGGGTGCCATCCTTCTCAACCTCGCCCGTGCCGGGCTGGTCGATGAAGAGGCCCTGCGGGACGCGCTTGCCTCGGGCCATCTTGGCGGTGCCGGGCTGGATGTGTTCTCTCCGGGGGCCGCAACCGGCCCGCTGGCCGCGGAAAACGTCGTCTTCACCCCGCATCTGGGCGGCACCACCGAAGAGGCCCTACGCCGGGTCGCGCTGGAAGCCACCCGCCATGTCATCGCGGCCCTTTCGGGGCATATCCCCGAAACCACGATCAATCCCGAAGTCCGAAAGCCCCAGACAGAATGACCGCGCTTGCCCCCCTTTCCCATCCGGTCGCTGCCACGATCCGTGCCACGATCCAGCGCGTGCTGACGCAGGTGAACGCGCTGTCCGCCGGTGGCCCGGGCTGGACCCGCCCCTCGTATTCCGATCTTGAAAGTCAGGCCCATGCCTTGATCGAGGCCGAGGCCAAAGCGCTGGACATGCAGGTATGGCGCGATGCCGCCGGCAATCTCTTTGCCCGTCTGCCGGGACAGGATCCGTCCCGCACACCGCTTTACTGCGGGTCGCATCTTGATACCGTGGCCGAGGGCGGTGCCTATGACGGGCAGGCGGGGGTCGCCGGGGCGCTGGCCCTTGCTGCCGCCCTGCGCGCAACCGGCACCACCCCCGCCGCCGATTTCATCCTGACGGTGACCCGGGCCGAGGAAAGCGTGTGGTTCCCGGTGTCCTACATCGGATCGCGCGCGGCTCTGGGCCGACTGGCGCCCGAAGACCTGACCGCAAGGCGTGTCGACACCGGCCGCACCCTTGCCGACCATATGCGCGACCAGGGCTTTGACCCCGAAGCGATGCTGCGCGCCACACCGCCCGCGCCGGCCCGTTTCCTTGAATTTCATATCGAGCAGGGCCCGGTTCTGGACCGTGCCGCAGAACCTTTCGCGTTGGTGTCAGCCATCCGCGGCGGGCTGCGCTACCGCGCCGCGCACATCACCGGCGCCTGGGCACATTCCGGCGGTGCCCCGCGGGAGGGCCGCGCCGATGCCGTCGTGGCTTTCGCAGATCTGGTGATGGCGATGGACCGGGTCTGGGAGCGTTTTCTGGCACAGGGCGCCGATCTGACCGTCACCTTCGGGCGCGTCGATGCCGCCAGCCCCGCCCATGCCATGGCCAAGGTCGCGGGCAGCCTTGATTTCTGCCTTGACCTGCGCTCGGACGATCCTGCCACGCTGGATGCGGCCGACCACGCCTTCCGCGCCGAGATCGCCCGCATCGAAGCCGCCCGTCCCGGCGTCACCTTCGACCTTGGCGCGCAAAGCCGGTCGGCCCCGGCCCGGCTTTCGGACCGGATGCTCGACTGGGTCGCCGGGGGTGCTGCCCGGACCGGCGCCACACCCCGCCGGATGCTGTCGGGCGGTGGCCATGATGCCGCGGCCTTTGCCGCTGCGGGATGGGACAGCGTGATGGTGTTCCTGCGCAACTGGAACGGCAGCCATTGCCCCGATGAAGGCATGGACCCCGCGGACCTTGCCCTTGCGGTCGAGGCTGTTCTTGCCGCGCTTCTGGACGAGGCCGCCGCATGAGCAGCGAAACCCTGGCCCAGAGCGCCTATCGCCAGTTGCGCGACGACATCGTCGAGGGCCGCATCGCCCCCAACACGATCCTGTCCGAACGCGAACTGGCCGACCGGCTGGGCATCTCGCGCACGCCGCTGCGCTCGGCACTGTCGATGCTGGAACGCGAACAGGTGATCGAGCGTATGGGCAATGGCGCGCTTCTGGTGCGGCGCGTCTCGGTCGAACATCTTCTGGATATCTTCCAGCTGCGCCAGATCCTTGAACGGGCCGCCGCCGCCCGCGCCGCCGAGTTCGGCATGACCCCCGCGCTGGAGGAGGCCCGCGTCCGCCAGATGCGGTATCTGGAAGAAGGCCGCACCAATTTTGAAACCTTCTGGCAGGATGACGGCGATTTCCACCAGTCCGTGGCCGCGGCTGCCCGGCTCTCGCTTCTGCCGGGGCTTCTGGCGGAACAGCGGGCGATCGTGCGGCGCAGCACGGTGATCCGGAACGACACGACCTTTGCCGATCAGGCGCTGGAACATGTTGCGGTGATCGACGCCATTGCCGCCCGCGATCCGCAGGCCGCGCTTGCCGCCATGTCACGCCATTTCGACCAGATGCGCGCCCGCACCCTGAGCTGGCTTGACAGGAACTGACCCGATGACCCTTTCCGATCCCTTGCGCGGCCGTGAGGCCGTCTTTCCCGAGGCCGAATTCGCGGCCCGCCTTGATGCCCTGCGCCATGCCCTGCTGCCCACAGGGGCCGAGGCGCTGGTGCTGTTCGGGCCCGAAAACATCTTCTGGGCCACCGGCCGCCAGACTGCGGGCTATTTCGCATTCCAGGCCCTGCTGGTCCCGCTGTCCGGCCCGCCGGTCCTGCTGGTGCGCCAGCTGGAAACCACCGGCGCGCGCTGTGCGACCTGGCTTTCCGACATCCGCGCCTGGCAGGACGGCGAGGACCCCGCCCTTGCCTTGGCCGGGCTGATCCGCACGCTCAATCTGCGGCATGTCGCGCTGGAGCGGAACAGCTGGTTTGTCAGCCACACGCTTGCCACCCGGATCGAGACGCTGCTTTCGGACCTGCGCCTTTCGGATGGCAGCGGTCTGGCCGAGGGTCTGCGTGCGGTGAAATCCGCTGCCGAGCTTGCGGCCATCCGCAAGGCCGCCACTTACGCCCAGGCCGGGCTTTCTGCCGCCATCGACACGTGCCGCAGTGGCGTGACCGAGAATGACGTGGCCGCCGCCATGGTTTCCGCCGCAATCTCTGCCGGGTCCGAGGCCATGGCGATGGAGCCGCTCATCTCAACCGGTCCGCGCTCGGGCGTGCCCCATGCCACCTGGCGCCGCCGGCCGCTGGAACCGGGCGACGGGGTTTTCCTTGAGCTTGCCGGCAGCCATGACCGTTACCATTCTGCGCTGATGCGCAGCGTCTGGATCGGCCCGCCCCCGCCGCAGGCCCAGACCATGATGGACACGGCCGAACGCGCGCTGGACGCGGCCCTTGCGGCGATGGAACCCGGCCGCCCCTGTTCCGCCCCGCATCTGGCCGCGCAGCGTGTGATTGACCACGCAGGAATGACCGAGGCTTTCCGAAAGCGTATCGGCTATTCCATGGGGGCCGCCTTCGCGCCCGATTGGGGCGAGGGGGCGATCCTGTCGCTGTTCACCGGGATCGACCGGCTGCTGGAACCGGGCATGGTCTTTCATCTGCCCGCCACCCTGCGCAGCTATGGCGCGTTCACGGTCGGCGTCTCGGAAACCGTGATCGTCACCGCAACCGGGATCGAGGTCCTGTCCGACCTGCCCCGCCAGATGACGATCCGTTAGATCCTGCCGACGCGCAGACAAGATTGACCCCCATGCCGGCGTCCCTTGCGACGCGGCGACCGGGGTTGCAGCTCAGCCGTTTGCCGCATCGTGGAATGCAGGATGGCGGCTGCGTCAGCAGGCCATGCCATTCTGCATGACCCGAACAGGCTGGACTTGCACCAAGGCGAACCCCATTCTGACCATATTTTGAAACTGAATCATTGTCTGTTCCGCCCTGATGATCCGCGTCCCACCGGAGTTGGGGCCCGACAGCACGGGGGGACGTGTCGTGGTTTCTTACGCACATTCGGGCAGCAAGGATGACCGTAGCGACTGGCAGCTTCTGGACGATCATGCCCGGGCCGTGTCCGAACTGGCCGCCCTGCGGGCAAAGCAGCTTGGACTGTCCGAAGCGGCGCGGCTGACGGGTCTGTTCCATGACTTCGGCAAGCATGATCCGGCCTTCGACCGGGTGTTGCAGGGCAAGTCGGAACGGGTGGATCATTCGACGGCCGGGGGCATGCTGCTGATCGCCCGGTCGCCCGATCAAAACCGCTTTGCCGCCGATCTTCTGGCGCAGGCAATCCTTGGCCATCACGCGGGGCTGCCGGACAGCATTGGCGATGCCTCGCTTTCAGCACGGCGCGAGGCCTATGTGGACCGCGTCCCCTCCGGCGTGACGGCGGCGGCCGTGGTGGACCTGCTGCCCGCCGCGCGCGAGCTGGTGGCGAAGGTCCGCCGCGAGACCATGGGTTTCGATCTGTCGCTGGCCGGGCGGATGGTGTTTTCCTGTCTGGTCGATGCCGATTTCCGCGACACCGAGGCGTTTTATGGCAAGATCGACCCGCAGGCGCGCGACTGGCCCCCGCTGGCTGAGGTGCTGCCCGGGATGCAGGCGGCGTTTGACCAGCGCATTGCGGGCTTTCCCGACGGCGACCTGAACCGGCTGCGGAGTGAGATCCTGCGCCACATCCGCGCGAAGGCCGCGCTTCAGCCCGGCCTCTTCACCCTGACCGTTCCCACCGGGGGCGGCAAGACGCTGGCTTCGCTGGGCTTTGCGCTGGACCATGCGCGGATCCATGGCCACCGGCGGATTATCTATGCGATCCCCTATACCTCGATCATCGACCAGACGGCGGCCACCTTCCGGGGGATGTTCGGAGAGCGGCTGGTGCTGGAGCATCACTCGGCCATCGACAGCGAAAAGCCGGGGGCAGAGGGCCGGGACAAGCTCCGGCTGGCGATGGAGGACTGGGCGGCGCCTTTGGTCGTGACAACCAATGTGCAGCTGTTCGAAAGCCTGTTCGCGGCCCGCCCCTCGCGCTGCCGCAAGCTGCACAACATCGCGGGCAGCATCATCATTCTGGACGAGGCCCAATGCCTGCCCCGCGGCCTGCTGGCGCCGACGCTGAAGATGATTGAGGCGCTGGCGGCGCATTATGGCTGCACTATCGTGCTGTGCACCGCCACCCAGCCCGCCTTTGACAGCGCCGAACTGGACCGGGAGCGGAAGATCAGGAACCTGCCCGCCATCGGCCTGCCGCTTGAGCAGAAACGGGAGTTGGCGCCCGATCCGGAGGGCCTGTTCCGCCAGCTGCGCCGGGCGCGGGTGGTCGATGGCGGCCCGATGGATGACGCGGCGCTGGCGGCGGCGCTTCAGGATGCGCCGCAATCCATGGTGATCGTGAACAGCCGGGTCCATGCGCTGTCGCTGTTCCGCAAGGTGCAGGACCAGCCCGGCGCCCTGCACCTGACCACCCGGCAATACCCCGCCCACCGGCGCGAGATCATTGCCGGAATCCGCCAGCGGCTGCAGGACGGCGCCCCCTGCCGCCTGATCGCCACCAGCCTGATCGAAGCCGGGGTCGATCTAGATTTCCCGAAGGGATGGCGGGCCGAGGCGGGGTTGGACAGCGTGATTCAGGCTGCTGGCAGGGTAAATCGGGAAGGACTCCGCCCGCTGGACGACAGCACCCTGACGCTGTTTTCTGCCCCCGATCATCCCGCCCCGGCCGAGGTGCAGACGCTGGCCAAGGCCATGCGCGCCACGCTGGCGGCCTTCGGCGCGCCCGCTCTGGGTGACCCGGAAGCCATCCGTCATTGGTTCCAGGAAGTCTATTGGCGCGCCGGAGCAGATCAGCTGGACCGCGAGAGCATTCTGGAAAAGTTCCGCTTTACCCGAAGCAGCCCGGTGGATTTCGCCTACCGGACGGTGGCCGCGGCCTATCGCATGGTGGACAGCCCGCTTCTGCCGGTGATCATCCCCTGCGACGGCTCTGCCGAGGCCATCCGTCAGCTGGATTTCGAACATGTCCCCTCGGGCAAGATCGCCCGCGCGGTGCAGCCCTATACCGTGCAGATCCCCTCCCGTTACCGCGAGAAGTTGCGCGCCAACGGCAAGGGCGATTTCGCGGCCCCCAGACATCGGGGCGACCAGTTCTTCGTGCTGACCGAAACCACGCTGTACCGCAGCGATATCGGCCTGTTCTGGGAAGGGGCGGATGAGTTGAGCGAGGACCAGATGTTCATGTGACAGCGCCCGGTCCATGACGGACCGGGCGCCGATGGTCTGCGAACCTCTTAGTCAATGTTTCTATCCGCGCAGCACCGGCGCCACGACATTTCAGACCGGGACCAGCGTTCCGGTCCATGGCTCTATTGTGCCAAATCATTAACTTCTTATTCAATGAAAAATTTGTTGCTGGACCATTCACCTCATGGCACATTTTTTTAGCTTCGATTCTCCCTCAGGTGGTCGTTCAATAGTTTGAGGAATTCCATGTCCTACGGTATCCGATTGCACGTCCGCGGGCGGCATGCCCTTTTCACGCGCCCCGAACTGAAGGTGGAACGCGCGTCCTATGACGTGATGCCGCCCTCGGCCGCACGCGGGATATTGGAGGCGATCCACTGGAAGCCCGCCATCCGCTGGGTGATCGACCGCATCCATGTGCTGGAGCCGATCCGGTTCCAGTCGATCCGCCGGAACGAGGTGGGCCACAAGGCCCCGGCGGGCAAAATCAAACAGGCGATGAACCGGGGCGACCTTGGCGGGTTGCAGCTTCTGGTCGATGAGGACCGGCAGCAGCGCGCCTCGACCGTGCTGGTCGCGCCCGCCTATGTGATCGAGGCGCATTTCGTGCTGACCCCGCGGGCCGATGCCACGGACAGCGAAGGCAAGCATCTGGACATCTTCAACCGCCGTGCCGCCCGGGGACAGTGCTTTCACCAGCCCTGCCTTGGCACCCGAGAATTCGCCGCCGATTTCACCCTGATCGCCCCCGGCGCCCCCCTACCCCCGCGCAATCCCGATGCCATCGGCCCCGAGCTGGGCTTCGGAACGCCGCGCGATCTGGGCTTCATGCTCTGGGACATCGACCACGCCAAAGCCGGCCGCCCGTCACTGCTGTTCCGCGCAGGACTGCGCGACGGCGTGATGGAGGTACCGCAACCCGGCAGCGCGGAGATCAAGCAATGAGCCTGCTCGCCTCTCTTGTGACCGCCTATGACCGCCTGCCCGACGCCCCGCCCTATGGTTTTTCATCCGAGAAGATCGGCTTCTGCGTAATCCTGAATGCGGATGGCACCATCGCCGAAGTCGCCGACCTGCGCGCGCCGGACAAGAAACGCACCCCGCGGGGCGTGATGGTGCCGCAGGCCAAGAAGCGCACCGTCGGGATCGCGCCGAACTTCCTGTGGGACAAGACGTCTTACGTTCTGGGCGTCACATCCGAGAAAGACATCAGCCCCCGCCCCGAAGACACGCCTGAAGCCGCTGTCGCCCGGGAGAGGGAGCGCAACAAGCGCCTGTCGCGGGTGGCCGAAGAACATGCGGCATTTCGGGAGCGACATCTCGACTGGCTGGCCGACAGCGACGATGAGGGGCTTTCTGCCCTGCGCCTGTTTCTATCGCTCTGGTCCCCGGAACAGATTGCCTCTCCCCTCTGGTCCGAGGATCTGCGCGACCAGAACCTTGTGTTCCGTCTGGCCACCGAACCCGGCTTTCTGCATGACCGCCCCGCCGCGCGGGCCCTCTGGCGCAGGATCGGGGCCGAGGGGGCATCGGACCCGCAGACCTGCCTTCTGACCGGCGAAAGCGCGCCGGTCGCCCGGCTGCACCCTTCGGTCAAGGGTGTCTGGGGCGCGCAAAGCTCCGGCGCCAGCCTTGTGTCCTTCAATCTGGATGCCTTCACCTCCTACGGCCACGAACAGGGCGACAATGCCCCGGTGTCCGAAGCCGCAACCTTTGCCTACACCACCGCGCTGAACCTGTTTCTGGCAGACAAGACCCACCGCCTGCAGATCGGCGACACCTCGACCGTGTTCTGGGCCGAGGCGGGGAATACCAGGGTCGCCGAAGAAGCGGACCTTTGGGGGGGCGTGATGCTCGGTGCTTCGAGTTTTTCGGGTGATGCCGAAAAAACGGCTGAGGCGCAGATCAGGGAGAAGCTCGCGGCAATGCGTGACGGCAAACCTCTGCGCAGCATTGCTCCACATTTGGCTGAAGGCGTACGGTTCTGGGTGCTGGGTCTTGCGCCTAATGCTGCCCGGCTTTCAGTGCGCTACTTCTGGCAGGATGACTTCAGCATCCTTGCTCAAAACTATGCCGACTGGTTGCGTGATGTGGCGTTGGAACCCGTCGCCGACCGGCCCATTTTTTCGATCCGCGCGGCCAGCCTGCGCAGTGCCCCGGCGGAACGCAAGAACGGCAAACTGACCTTTGACGCCGAGCGCGTCTCGCCACTTCTGTCTGGCGAGTTGACACGCGCCATCCTGACCGGCGGACGCTTCCCTCGGGCACTGCTTGGATTGCTGCTTTTGCGCATCCGCAGCGATCATGTGCTGGATCGGATCCGCCTCTCTCTCATCAAAGGGCTGATCCTGCGCGACATGCGCCTGGAACGGCGTCTTCCCCTTCGCCCTGATGGCACCGTGATGGAGGATTACCTCGTGCGACCTGACCCGAATGACCCGGCCCCCGCCCGCCGTCTGGGACGCCTTTTTGCGCTGATTGAAAGAGCGCAGGCCTCGGCGCTTGGAGATGGCATCAACACAACAGTGACTGACAAGTTCCTGAGCGCGGCATGTGCTACCCCTGCCCGGCTTTTCCCCATGCTCATCA
The DNA here is from genome assembly GCF_049445895.1 of Neotabrizicola sp. VNH66. Taxonomy (NCBI): domain Bacteria; kingdom Pseudomonadati; phylum Pseudomonadota; class Alphaproteobacteria; order Rhodobacterales; family Paracoccaceae; genus Neotabrizicola; species Neotabrizicola sp. VNH66. The sequence continues at coordinate 27,377 of NZ_JBMSDW010000012.1, read as the reverse complement.
AGAACGCCCGCGATCACCACATCAAACGGTTGCGCAATGGCCATTCGGATGCGGACTGGATCACCGACAGCGAGCATGCCCGACGCATCGCCTTTGGGCTTGAACGCGACATCGGCCTTGCTTGGGCAGATCTGGGAGGAGAGGTCGCCGCACAACATTCTGCCGAAGAACAGGGCCTGTTCCTCGTTGGCTACTACCAGGAAAAATACGCAAAACGCGGTAGCGCTACTCCCGAAGCGACCGATACTGTTGACCAAGAGGATTGATCAGATGACTGCCCTTCAGCACCGCCACGATTTTGTCTTTCTGTTTGACATCAAGAATGGGAATCCGAACGGCGACCCTGATAATGGGAACATGCCACGTACGGATCTTGATACGCAGAAAGGACTGGTGACCGACGTCGCCCTTAAACGGAAAATCCGCAACTATATCGATCTCAAACATGGGGGTGAGCCACCCTATGCGATTTACATGCGCGAAAAGGCTGTTTTGAATACTGTGCATGATCAGGCCTACAAAGCCTTGGATTTAAAACCCGAAACCAAGAAACTTCCAAAGGACGCAGACAAGGCACGCGAACTGACCCGCTGGATGTGCGACAATTTCTATGACATCCGCAGCTTCGGCGCCGTGATGACAACAGAAGTCAATGCAGGTCAGGTACGCGGCCCGGTGCAACTGTCATTCTCAGAATCGATTGACGCCATTCTTCCGCAGGAAGTGACGATTACCCGGTCCTCGGTGACGAACGAAAAAGACGCCGCCAAAGAGCGCACCATGGGGCGGAAATACATTGTACCCTATGGCCTTTATCGCTGCCATGGCTTCGTGTCGGCCAATCTCGCAGGCGATGCGACCAAGGGAACCGGGTTTTCCGAAGACGATCTGGCGCTGTTGTTCGAAGCCTTGTGCAACATGTTTGAACATGATCGCTCGGCTGCGCGAATGGAAATGAACGCCCAAGCGCTGATCGTTTTCCGCCATGAGAGCGCTTTGGGCAACGCCCCGGCGCAATCGCTTTTCAAGCGGGTGAAGGTTGAGCGAAACAACGGCGTGAAAGTGCCTCGCAGCTTTGACGACTACAATGTGACTGTCGATCAAGACAATTTGCCCACTGGTGTATCGGTCCTGTTCCCCTGCAACCTGTAATCGGGTCATGGAACCCATCCCCCTTTCTGCCATTCAGCATGCCGTCTATTGCCTGCGGCAGGCGGCGCTGATCCATCTGGAGCGGCTTTGGGCCGAGAACCGCTTCACGGCCGAAGGGGATGTGCTGCATGCGGTGGCCGACAAGGGTGGCGCGCGGCGCATTAAGGGGGTGCGGCGGGTGTTGTCCCTGCATCTGGGATCGACGCGGCTGAACATCGCCGGGGTGGCGGATCTGGTGGAATTCGCCCCCGACGGCACCGCGCTGCCCGTGGAATACAAACGCGGCAAGCCCAAGCTGCACCGGGCCGATGAGGCGCAGCTTTGCGCGCAGGCGCTGTGTCTGGAAGAGATGACCGGCCGCCCCGTTCCCGAAGGCGCGCTGTTCTACGCTGAAACCCGGCGTCGGGTGGCGGTTCCCTTCGACGCAGAGCTTCGCGCCCTGACCGAGGCCACCATCGCCGATCTGGCCCGCGTTCTGGCATCCGGGGAAACCCCGCCACCCACGCCCCAGAAATCGCGCTGCCGGGCCTGTTCGCTGGCCGAACTCTGCCGTCCCGAGGTCTTTGGCCGCCCCGCCCGCGCCTGGCGCGACCGGATGATCGCAAAGTCGCTGGAAGGCGCAGGTCCATGAAGAAGCTGCTGAACACGGCCTATGTCACCTCGGAAGGGGCTGCCCTGCGGAAGGACGGCGAAAATCTGGTGGCCGAGATCGAGGGCACCGAAAAATCCCGTGTGCCGTTTCATATGCTCGCCTCGGTCGTGGTCTTCGGCCCGGCGCTTCTCACCCCCGCCCTGATCGGGGCCTGCGCCGAGCGGGGCATCACCCTTGTGCTCCTGGATCGCGCGGGCCGCTTTCAGGCCCGCGTCGAAGGCCCGGCGCAGGGCAATGTCCTCCTCCGTCGCGCCCAGTATCGCCACGCCGAAACCGGGGACGAGAAGGGGACCGACATCGTGCGTTCCTTCGTGCTGGGGAAAGTTGCCAACCAGCGCGCCGTGCTGCGCCGGGCGATGCGCGATTATGAGACCACCCCCGCGCTGGACGAAGCCTCTGACCGGATGGCGCATATCCTGCGCCGCGTGCAGCTCATGGACAAGACCGTTGATCAGCTGCGCGGCTCGGAAGGCGAGGCGGCCAATCTCTATTTCGCGGTCTTCGACCAGCTGATCCGCAGCCCCGATGCCGAACTGCGCTGGACCAGCCGCTCACGCCGGCCGCCGCTGGATGCGATGAATGCGCTGCTGTCTTTTCTCTATACGCTGCTGACCCATGACTGCCGGTCGGCCTGCGAGGGCGTGGGCCTTGACCCCGCCGTCGGCTTTCTGCACCGCGACCGTCCCGGCCGCCCCTCGCTGGCGCTGGACCTGATGGAGGAGCTGCGCGCGCCTTTGGCCGACCGTCTGGCCCTGTCGCTGGTGAACCGCCGCCAGCTGCGCGCCGGGGATTTTCAGCAGATGGACAGCGGTGCCGTCCTCTTGACCGATGAGGGCCGCAAGACCGTTCTGACCGCCTGGCAGGAGCGGAAACGCGAAGACCGCCAGCACGCCTTCCTTGACGAGAAGGCGCCCCTCGGCCTCGTGCCGCATCTTCAGGCCCAGCTTCTGGCCCGCCACCTGCGCGGCGACCTTGACGCCTATCCGCCCTGGTTCTGGAGCTGAGATGCTGGTTCTTGTCACCTATGACGTCAACACGCTGGAGCCGGGCGGCAAGAAACGCTTGCGCCATGTGGCCCGGGCCTGCGAAGATTACGGCCAGCGCGTGCAATTCTCGGTCTTCGAGATCGAGGTCGATCCGGCGCAATGGACGCGGCTGAAAGCCCGGCTGGAAGGCGTGATCGACCCCGCCCATGACAGCCTGCGCTACTATTACCTCGGCGCCAACTGGGAGCGCCGGATCGAACATGTCGGCGCCAAACCCGCCACGGATCTGAACGGTCCGCTGCTCATCTGAGCGCGCCCGCGAACCCCAAGCGTGACAGCTTTTCCCGGCAGGTTCGCACCCGACCCAGCTCTTTGAAATCGTAAAACATTTTAGCGCACCGGGGCTGCAAGCCCTGTTGTCGGGGAAAACCATCCCGAGGTTCGCGGTTAGATGCCGATTTCCTTTTGCACTCCAATATCATACCCCCCTAACAGTCGCCCCCACCCAGGGGCGCGGATCGAAACCTGACTGGCGCGCAATGGGCCGCCGTCATGCCGCTGTCGCCCCCACCCAGGGGCGCGGATCGAAACCGCGCGGCACCGAAATGGAGCCCGACCCCGGTCGCGTCGCCCCCACCCAGGGGCGCGGATCGAAACACCCAAGGGTGGCCCGAGGCCGTCAGCGTGGCACCGGTCGCCCCCACCCAGGGGCGCGGATCGAAACAAGCGCACCGCGAGGCGCAGGCTGCGCGCCTCGCGTCGCCCCCACCCAGGGGCGCGGATCGAAACACATCGATCCGGATCGACACAGAATCGTTGCCGAGTCGCCCCCACCCAGGGGCGCGGATCGAAACCCGAAAACAGGTGGCGGAAACGCCAATCCGTCAACGTCGCCCCCACCCAGGGGCGCGGATCGAAACCGCATCCGGCGGCGGGGTGAGGGCGGCGGCGGAAAGGTCGCCCCCACCCAGGGGCGCGGATCGAAACAATGCTCCGGCAATTGGGGCGTTGGTTGAAAATGGTCGCCCCCACCCAGGGGCGCGGATCGAAACGCAGAAATGGGCGGCCAGACGATTGGCATTACCTGTCGCCCCCTCCCAGGGGCGCGGATCGAAACGTCACGCCGCGGTCGATCCCGCTCGCGTCGCCCCCACCCGGGCGCGCGGGTGGGATGGCCTTGCCGGTGGCATCGGATCCCGGCCTCGGGGGTCGGGGCGATGACTGACCTCTGCGGCCGGGTTATGCGTTGCGCCGGAAGAACTCGGTCGGCTGATGGTTCTGTGACAGGAGCCAGTCGACGAAATGCCGGGTCGGTGTCGCGACCGATTTCAGCGTGGGCCAGACCAGATAGAAGGACGAGCCGGTCTCCACCTCGGTCATGAAGGGGCGGATCAGGCGGCCACTCTCCAGCTCTCCCTCCAGGATGTCCAGCTGACCCACGGCCAGCCCCAGCCCGTCACGCGCCGCGCCATAGGCCAGAAGCGAGCTTTCGAAGATCATGCCCGGCCCGTCGGGCAGGGTGCGCCCGGAGGCCCCGGCCCAGAGATCCCATTCCCGGCGGCGGTATTTCGCATGCAGCAGCGTGGCGCGGGTGAAATCCTGTGGGCTGGAAAACCCGTTGAACCGTTCGGCATAGGCCGGGCTGCAGACCACGTCGATGCGTTCGTCAAACAGCTTGCGGCTGCGGGAATCGCCCCATTCCCCCTGCCCCAGCTGGAAGGCCAGATCCAGATGGGTGCCGCGGAAATCCAGCGGCTGCACCGTGGTGTCCAGCCGGACGGTATGGCTGGGATAGGCCTCATAGAAGCGCGACAGCCGCGGCGACAGCCAGTAATGCACCAGCGTCGGATAGATCCGCAGATGGACCACCATTTCGCGTTCGTTCTGCAAGACGCGATGCGTCGCCATCTCCAGATCGTGGAACAGGCCGATGATCTCGCGGCTGAAGGATTTGCCCACCTCGGTCAGCTTGACCGATCGCGCCCGGCGTTCGAACAGCTGGACGCCCAGATAGCTTTCCAGAATGGCGATCTGGCGGCTGATCGCGACCTGGCTGATGCCCATGTGGTTCGCGGCGGCGGTGAAAGTATGGTACTGCGCCGCCACGGCAAAGGCGCGCAACGGGTTCAGCGGCAGGTTGCGGTATTGCTCAGCCATAACTTCTGGTTTCCCATGCTAGACCACAAGCATCGTTATCTTTGGTTCCGGCTTCGGTCAAAGTGAGATTGATCGACGGAGGGGGCCTTAGTCAGCACATGGATTTCAAACTCACGCAGGAGCAGCAGCTCTTCTTCGATTCTGTGCGCCGCTTTGCCGTGGCCGAGCTGGCCGAGGGCGCCGCGCAGCGGGCTGCGGCCCGGGAATATCCGTGGGATGTGGCGCAGCAGTTCGCCCGGATGGGCCTTCTGGGCATCACCTTCCCCGAGGCGGACGGCGGGGCCGGCGGCTCTCTGGTCGATGCGGTTCTGGCCATCCGTGCCGTGGCCGAGGTCTGCCCCCGGTCGGGCGATGTGATCCAGGCCTGCAACTTCGGTCCGATCCGCACTTTCGTGGAATATGCGACACCGGACCAGAAAGAGCGGTTCCTACCCGGCCTGCTGGCCGGCAAGGCGCTGATCTCTCTGGGCATGTCAGAGCCGGATGCCGGATCCGCGGTCACCGAGCTTACCAGCGCGCTGACCCCGGATGGCGACGGATTCCGGCTGACCGGGTCGAAAATCTTCGGCACCAACAGTGTCGAGGCCGGGGTTTATCTGGTCTATGCCCGCTTCGGGCCGGGAACGGGCGGCATCGGCTCGGTCCTGGTGGAACGCGGGATGGAGGGGTTCACCATCGGCCGCCCGTCCGAGTTCATGAACGGCGAGTCGTGGTCGCCGCTCTATTTCGACAACGTGTTCATCCCGAAGGCGAATGTCCTGCTGGGTGCGGGCGGGTTCAAGAAGCAGATCGCCGGGTTCAACGTCGAACGTCTGGGCAACTCGGCGCGGGCGGTGGCGGTGGGGCGGCATGCCTTCAACCTTGCGCGCGACCATGCGCTGGTGCGGCGCCAGTTCGGCCGCCCGCTGGCCGAATTCCAGGGCCTGCAGTGGAAATTCGCCGATATGGAGCTGAAGCTGACCGCGGCCGAACTGCTGCTGATGCGCGCTGCGGTGAATGCGGCCGATGCGGGCGGGCTGCCCTCGGCGCAGGATACCGCGCTGGCCAAGCTGGCCTGCAACGAAGCCGGGTTCTTTGCCGCGAATGAGGCGGTGCAGATTCTGGGCGGCCTTGGCTTCTCCGAGGAAAGCACCGCGCAATACTGCCTGCGGCGCACCCGCGGCTGGATGATCGCCGGTGGCTCGCTGGAAATCCTGCGCAACCGCATTGCCGAGGGCATCTTCGACCGCCGCTTCGACCAGCGCGGGGGCGCAAGGTCGTGACAGGGTTTACCGATGCCGAACTGCGGCAGGCGCTGATCGCGCCGCAAAGCGTGGCCTTGGTGGGCGTGTCGGGCACGCCGGGCAAGCTGACCGCGCGACCCTTGGAGTTCCTGCAGGCCAACGGCTGGCAGGGGCGGATTTGCCCGGTCAACCCCACGCGTCATGAGATTGGTGGGCTGAAGGCGTGGAAGCGCGTCTCGGACATCCCGGGCGGGGTGGATCACGCCTATCTGCTGCTGAATGCCGAACCCGCCATCGAGGCGCTGGAGGATTGCGCAAAGGCCGGGGTCAAGGTCGTCTCGGTTCTGGCCGATGGCTTTGCCGAGGCGGGCGAGGAGGGCCGGGCGCGGCAGGCGCGGCTGATGGAGATTGCGGATCGCGCGGGCATCCTGCTGATCGGGCCGAATTCCACCGGGGTTGTGGCCACCGCCACGGGCTTTGTCTGCACCACCAACGCGGCCTTCCGCGCAGAAGGTATGCGCAAGGGACGGCTGGCCGTCCTGTCGCAAAGCGGCAGCGTGATCGGCACCATGCTGTCGCGCGGCGCGGCCGATGGCGTGGGTTTTTCGGCGCTGATCTCCACCGGGAACGAGGCGGGCGCGGGCGTGGGGCGGCTGGGGCAGCTTCTGCTGGACGATCCGGGCACCGATGGCTTCATCCTGTTTCTGGAAACCATCCGCGACCGCGACGCGCTGGCCGAATTCGCCCGCGGCGCGCAAGCCCGCGGCAAGCCGGTCGTGGCCTATATGATCGGCCGCAGTGAAGAGGGACAGGCCTTGTCCGTCTCGCACACCGGGGCGCTGACCGGCGCGGCGCGGTCGGTCTCGGCCTTCCTGACCTCGGTCGGCATCTGCGAGGTCGAGATGTTCGAATCGCTGATCCCCGTGGCCGCCACCCTGTCGCGTGTGGCGCGGCAGGCGGAGCGGCCGCGGGCGGTGACGGTGGTGTCCACCACGGGTGGCGGCGGGGCGATGGTGGTGGACCAGCTGGCGCTGCGCGGCGTGCCCATTGCCGGGCTGTCCGCTGTATCCCGCGACCGCCTGTCGGCGCAGGGCATTCCGCTGGGCCATGGCAAGCTGGTGGATGTGACGCTGGCAGGCACCCGCTATGCGGCGATGAAAGATGTCGTCCGCACCCTTACGGCCGATCCGGAAACCGGGCTTCTGCTGGTGGTCATCGGATCGTCGGCGCAGTTCAACCCCGAGCTTTCGGTGGCACCCATCGTCGATGCCCATGCCGAGGCGGCACCGGGCGCGGCACCGGTCTTGGCCTTTCCACTGCCGCATGCGCCCGAAAGCCTGTCGATGCTGGAGGCAGGCGGCGTCCCCGCCTTCCGCAGTGTCGGCCCCTGTGCCGAGGCGATTGCGGCTTTGTTCCGCGATCCGCCTGCCCCGGCAGTCGACACCGATCTGCCCACAGAGACGCAGGCCCGCATCGCCGCCTTGCCCGAAGGCCCGCAGGATGAGGCGACTTCGGCGGCGGTGCTGGCCACGCTTGGCCTGCAAGGCCCTGCCGCGGTGGTTCTGTCCGCGGAGGGCACGCTTCCGGCCGATCACGGCTTGCGCTGGCCCGTGGTGGTCAAGCTCATCTCGCCCGACCTGCCGCACAAGACCGAAGCCGGGGCGATCCGGGTGGGCGTAACCGACCCCGCCGCGCTGGCCGAGGCGATCGCCGCGATGAAGCAATCTGCCGCCGCCTACCGGCCCGGCTACCGGCTGACCGGCATTCTGGTGCAGGAAATGCGCCGCGGTCTGGGCGAGGTGCTGGTGGGCCTGACCCGCGATCCGGTGGCCGGGCCGATGGTCACGCTGGCCATGGGCGGGATCATGACCGAAATCTACCGCGACAGCGCGGTGCGCCCGGCGCCGGTCGATCCGGCCACCGCACGGGACATGATCGCCGAGGTCAGGGGCATGGCGCTGTTCTCAGGCTACCGCAACCGCCCGCGCGGCGATCTGGACGCGCTGGCACAGGCGGTGGCCGATCTGTCGCGGCTGGCCCTTGCGCCAGAGATTGCCGAGGCCGAGGTCAATCCGCTGCTGATCCTGCCCGAGGGAGAGGGCGTGATCATGCTGGACGCATTGCTGAACGTGGCCGTCCCCGGGGCGTGATCCGCGCTCTGCCGCCGCTGCGGCAGCGCCGGGACCGGGAACGGAAAAGGGGGGAGGGGAAACAATGATCATCAGGGATATGCGCGATGTCATCGGCGGCGGGCTACTGGTCTGCACCGGCATCGCCGCCGGGGCCGCGGCCATCGGCTATGGCATCGGCACGCCCAGCCAGACGGAGCCGGGGTTCTTTCCGCTGCTCCTGTCGGGTCTTCTGACGCTAAGCGGCGGTGGCATCCTGTGGGGCGGCTTTGATCGCACCGGCACCGCCACGCCCGAACCGCCCCTGCGGCCAAGCCTTTGGCACCTGTGGTGTCTGGTGGTGATCGCCTCGGGCTTTGTCCTCTTCGGCCTTCTTCTGCCGGTGGCGGGGCTGTTCCTGACCTGTCTCGTGTCGATCACGGCCATCGGGGCGGGGTCGCGGCTGCTGTCCCCGCTGGCCGCGCTGGCGACCTCGGCGGTGCTGGCCGCCATCGCGGTGGTGCTGTTCCGCTATCTGCTGGACCTTCAGGTTCCGGCCTGGCCTTGGGGAGGCTGAGATCATGTGGGACAACATCCTGATGGGCTTCAGCCATGCCGGGACGCTGGTCAATCTGGGCTATGCGCTGGCCGGTGCGCTTCTGGGCACGCTGATCGGCGTGCTGCCCGGGCTGGGGCCACTGGCCACCATCGCCATCCTCCTGCCCTTCACCTATGGGCTGGAGCCGTTGTCCGCGCTGATCATGCTGGCGGGCATCTACTACGGATCGGCCTATGGCGGATCGACCACCGCCATTCTGATGAGCCTGCCGGGAGAGACCGCCTCGACCGTCACCGTATTGGACGGCTACCAGATGGCACGGAAGGGCCGGGCGGGGGTGGCGATTGCCACCGCGGCCATCGGCTCTTTCTTCGCGGGGACCGTGGGCACGCTGCTGATCGCGGCCTTTGCCGCCCCGCTGACCAAGGTGGCGCTTGGCTTCGGTCCGAAGGATTACTTTGCGCTGATGACGCTGGGACTGGTGGGGGCGGTCTCGCTGGCCTCGGGGTCAATGCTGAAATCGGTGTCCATGGTGCTCTTGGGTCTGCTTCTGGGGCTGGCGGGGACGGATTCCAACACCGGCATGCTGCGCTATACGTTCGGGCTGATGCCGCTGTGGGACGGGATCGACTTCATCGTTCTGGCCGTGGGTCTGTTCGCCTTCGGCGAAATCTTCTCGACCCTTGCGGGCGGCACCACACCGGATGCGAAATCCAGTCCGATCAACCGGCTTTGGCCCGGGCGCGAGGATTTCCGGCGCATGGCGGCCCCCATCCTGCGCGGCACCGGCATCGGCGCCATCCTGGGCGTGCTGCCGGGGGCGGGAATCTCGATGTCCTCCTTCATCTCCTACAGCGTGGAAAAGCGGGTCTCGCGCCACCCGGGGGAATTCGGCAAGGGCGCCATCGAAGGGGTGGCCGGGCCGGAATCCGCCAACAATGCCGCGGCGCAGACCGCCTTCATCCCGACGCTGACGCTGGGCATTCCCGGCAGCCCGGTCATGGCGCTGATCCTTGGGGCGCTGATGATCCACAACATCCAGCCCGGGCCGAATGTCATCACCTCACGGCCCGAACTGTTCTGGGGCTTGATCGCCAGCATGTGGATCGGCAACCTGATGCTGATCCTGCTGAACCTGCCCTTGGTGGGGATCTGGGTCAAACTCCTCAGCGTGCCCTACCGGCTGCTGTTCCCCGGCATCGTGATGTTCAGCTGCATCGGCGTCTATGCCTCGGGCTTCGCCTCGTTCGACCTCTATCTGACCGCGGTCTTCGGGGTGATCGGCGTGGTGCTGAAGCTGTTGCGCTTCGAACCGGCGCCGCTGGTTCTGGGCTTTGTCCTTGGTCCGATGCTGGAAGAGAACTTCAACCGGGCGCTGGTCCTGTCGGATGGTTCTTTGCTGACCTTCATCGACAGTGCGGTGCCGGCGGTGATGCTGGGTCTGGCGGTGGTGCTGGTGGTGCTGATGCTGCTGCCCAAGGCGCGTGCCAACCGCGACGACATGTTCGCGGACGAGTGACGCCTGCGACAGGAAAACGACGGGCGGGCGTGGCACGGGCCGCGCCCGTTCCTGTCTGCGGGGAAAGGATTCATCCGATGCGCGCGATCGTGCGGTTCACCGGGCCGGAGCGGCCCTGGCTTCTTCTGGTGCATGGCATGCTGACCAATGCCCGCCACTGGCAGCCCAATCTGGCCGCGCTGGCCCCGCGGTTCAATCTGGTCCGGATCGACCTGCCCGGGCATGGCACCAGCCCGCCGCCCGCCGATCCCGGCGCGCTCACGCTGGCGGCTCTGCTGGACGGGATCGAGGCTTTGCGGGCGCATCTGGAGATCCCGCGCTGGTTTGTCTGTGGGCAAAGCTTCGGGGCCGGGCTGACCCTGCACTATGCCCGCCGCCATCCTGACCGGGTGATCGCGCAGGCCTTCACCAATGCCCGCGTGATCCTGCGCGCTGCCGACAATCCGGAGGAGGCCGCCGCCCGTGCGCGCCGTCTGGATCTTTTGGCGCGCGACGGGGTGGAGGCGCTGCGGCGCGAGGTGTTCCACCCCCGCCACGCCCGCCGCTTTCCCCCCGGCCTGCGCGCGGCTTTGTCCGAGGATGCCGACCGGATCGACCTTGCAACCTATTTCCGCCTGATCGCGCATGTGGGGCCGGAAATCTCGCTGCGCCATCTGCCGGATTCGGCGCCGGCGGTGCCGACGCTGCTGATCAACGGGCGGCATGAGCGTGCCTTCCAGCCTGACCGCGCCGCGCTGGCCGCACTATGGCCAAATCTGGTTGTCGCCGATCTGGACGGCGGCCATTCGGTCAATATCGAGAATCCGGACAGGTTTTCCGCCGCGCTGACCGGATTTTTTGCTCGGGCGGCGGCGCCCGTCACGCGGCACATCCTATAACAAAACATTAGGCATGGGTGAGCGGAGCCAAGTTGCGCCTTTGCCTCAAACCCCTATTCTCGGGGGTCAGAGGGAGAGGACAGCGCGACGCAATGGCCATGCCGCTGCGGACCTGTCCACCGGCACGGGCCCGGGGGGGAACATGAACAGCATCGAACGATCGCCGCTGATCCAGTGGCAGGACTATCTGCGCGCGGGCCATCTGGCCTATCAGTTCAGCCCCGACACCGGGCGCGCAGTGTTCTATCCGCGCCTCGTCTGCCCGCATGGCGGAAAGGCGCCGCTGGAATGGCGGGTCAGCGCCGGGCTCGGGACGGTCTATTCCATCTCTCGCGTGCATCCGGTGAAGGGCGATCCCTATCCGGTGGCGCTGATCGACCTTGATGAAGGCTTTCGCATGATGTCCACCGTCGATGGCGCCACAGGAGAGCCGGAAGAGATCGGCCGCCGGGTCCGGGTGACCCTGCGCCCCGCCGCCGCCGAAGGCGCGGCACCGCTGCCGGTGTTCATCTGGGAGGGCGCAGCATGAGGGCGGCCCCCCTGCGCGGCGGCAGCGCGATTGTCGGCGTGGCCGAAAGCGACCTTGGCACCGTGGCCCCGGGCACCAGCCCGCTGGATCTGATGGCGCAGGCGGTGACTGCCGCGCTGGAGGATTGCGGCCTGTCGCTGGCCGAGGTGGACGGCGTTTTCTGCGCGGCCAGCCAGCTGCGGATGCCCACGCTGTCGCTGTGTGAATACATGGGGTTGCAGCCGAAATACTTCGATTCCAGCTTCATCGGCGGGGCATCGTTCCAAAGCCTTGCCGCCCATGCCGCGCTGGCGCTGGAGGCCGGGCTCTGCAATGTCGCGGTCATCGCCTACGGATCGACGCAGCGCAGTGCGCGGGGCAGTTTCACCCCGCAGCGCGACATGAACGAATACGATGCGCCCTATGCGCCGCGGCTGCCGGTGACCGGCTATGCCATGGCGGCGGCCCGGCACATGCATCTTTACGGCACCACCCGCAGCGATCTGGCCGATATCGCGCTGGCCGCGCGGGGCTGGGCGCAGCTGAACCCCAAGGCCTTCGACCGCCGCCCGCTGACGCGCGAGGATGTGCTGGCGGCGCCCATGGTCTCGTCGCCTCTGGGGGTCAAGGATTGCTGCCTTGTCACCGATGGCGGGGCCGCTGTCGTGATGGTGCGGGCCGACCGCGCCGCCAGCCTGCGCAAGGCGCCGGTCTATCTTCTGGGCACGGGGGAGGCACAGCAGCACCATTCCATCAGCCAGATGCCCGACCTGACCGTCACCGGCGCCGCCCAATCCGGCGCGCAGGCCTATGCCATGGCCGGGCTGACAGCCGCGGAGATTGACCTGGTGCAGGTCTATGACGCCTTCACCATCACCACGCTTCTGTTCCTGGAAGACCTCGGCTTCTGCCCGAAGGGTGAGGGCGGGCGCTTCGTGCAGGATGGCGGCATCGCCCCCGGCGGGCGGCTGGCCGTGAACACCTCGGGCGGGGGGCTGTCCTACTGCCACCCCGGCATGTTCGGCCTGTTCACCATGGTCGAGGCCACCCGGCAATTGCGGGGCGAGGCCGGGGACCGGCAGGTCGCCCGCCACGACACTGCCATCGCCCATGGGAACGGCGGCGTTCTGGCCGGACAGGCCACGCTGATCCTTGGCACGCAATCCACACTCTGACGAAACGGACCCAGACATGACCGCCCAGCTTCTGAAAGACAAAGTCATCCTCGTCACCGGCGCGGGCCGCGGGGTCGGCCGCGAGATCGCGCTTTGCGCCGCCCGAAACGGGGCCAAAGTCGTGGTGAACGATCTGGGCGCCTCGCTGACCGGCGAAGGCACCGATGCCTCACCCGCGCGGGAAGTGGTGGACCTGATCGTGGCCGAAGGCGGAAAGGCCGTCATCAACGGCGATTCCGTGGCCACGGCCGAAGGCGCGCAGGCCATGGTCGGCACCGCTTTGTCGTCCTTTGGCCGGATCGACGGTGCCGTTCACAGCGCAGGCATCCTGCGCGACGTGATCTTCCACCGCATGACTCCCGCCGATTTCGAGGCGGTGCTGCGGGTCCACCTGTTCGGCGCCTTCAACATCAGCCATGCCTGCGCGCCGCATTTCAAGGCGCAGGAGGGCGGGGCCTTCGTCCACATGACCTCCACCTCCGGCCTGATCGGATCGTTCGGGCAGGCGAATTATGCGGCGGCGAAAATGGGCATCGTCGGCCTCAGCCGGGGAATTTCCTTTGATATGGCGCGGTTCAAGGTGCGGTCGAACTGCATCGCGCCGCATGCCTTCAGCCGGATGATCGAAAGCATCCCCGGCAAGACCCCCGAAGAGCAGGAGCGCGAGATGGAGAAACGCCGGACAAAGACCCGTGCCGACCAGATCGCCCCCCTGGCGGCGTTCCTCTGCTCGGACGCGGCGGCGGGGATCACCGGCCAGATCTTCGGCGCCCGCGGGAACGAGGTCTATCTCTACAACCAGCCGCGTCCCATCCGCACCATGCACCGCGACGATGGCTGGACGGTCGATGCCCTGGCCGAACGGCTCCCAAATGCCTGGGCATCGGCCTTCACCCCGGCCGAGCGGACCAAGGATGTGATCGGCTGGGATCCTATCTGAACAGGGAGGGCGGGCGATGCCGCTGAATGTCGATGCGCTGGAAGGCTGGCGGTTCCCGTCGCTGTCCCAGAGCTATACCGAAACCGACAGCCTGCTTTACGCCGTGTCCCTGGGCTTTGGCCAGGACCCGCTGTCCGCTCAGGACCTGCCCTTCGTCTTTGAAAAGGGGCTGAAGGCGGTGCCCACCATGGCGACGATCCTGTGCCATCCGGGCCGCTGGACCGCCGCGCCCGAACTGGGCGTCACGCTGGCCAAGGTGGTGCATGGCGAACAGCGGGTCTTCCTGCACCGCCCGCTGGCGCCCGAGGGACGGCTGGTTGCCCGGGCCCGCGTCGCCGCGGTCGAGGACAAGGGCGAGAAGGGGGCAGTGATCCATGCCGCGCGGACGATGTTCGATGCGGAGACCGGCGCGCCGGTGGCTTCGGTCCTGCATTCCACCTTCTGCCGGGCGGATGGCGGCTTTGGCCGCAGCTTCGGCCCTGTGCCGGACGCCACCCCCTGCCCCGACCGCGCCCCCGATGCCGAGGTCGATGTGGTCACCCGCCCCGAGCAGGCGCTGATCTACCGGCTGAACAATGACCGCAACCCGCTGCATGCCGATCCGGCCTATGCGGCCAAGGCGGGGTTCGACCGGCCGATCCTGCACGGGCTGTGCACTTACGGGCTGGCAGTGCGGGCGCTGCTGCCCACGGCCGCGGGGGGCGATGTCGCGGCCATCCGCTCGGTCGAATGCCGGTTCTCGCGCCCGGTCTTTCCGGGGGAAACCGTGCGGTTCCAGATCTGGACCGGGCCGGACCGCGCCCATTTCCGCGCCCGGGTCGAGGCGCGGAATGTCACCGTGCTTGACGCGGGGCGCGCGCTTCTGGGCGATGGCCACGCCGCACCCGATTATGCCGTGCTGGAGGAAACCGCATGACCCTGCCCCTGCCGTTCCGCGGCCGCCTGCGCCTGCCGGTCATCGCCTCGCCCATGTTCCTTGTCTCGGGGCATGAACTGGTCATCGCCCAGTGCAAGGCGGGGATCGTCGGTTCTTTCCCCTCGCTGAATGCGCGCCCGGAAAGCGAGCTTCAGGTCTGGCTGGACATCATTGCCGAAGGGCTGGCCGCGCATGATGCCGCCCATCCCGACACGCCCGCCGCACCCTTTGCGGTGAACCTGATCTCGAACAAGTCGAACCGGCGGTTCGACCATGACGCGCAGGTCTGCGTGGACAACAAGGTGCCGCTCCTTCTGACCTCGCTGTCGCCGCCGGGCGATCTGGTGCAGGCCGCGCATGGCTATGGCGGGCTGGTGTTCCATGACGTAACCACGGTCCGCCATGCCGAAAAGGCGCTGGAACAGGGGGTGGACGGGCTGATCCTTGTCTGCAACGGCGCGGGCGGGCATGCGGGGACGGCCAATCCCTTTGCCTTCGTCGCCGAGGTGCGGCGGTTCTGGTCCGGCCCGCTTGTGCTGGCCGGGGCCATCGGCACCGGCGCGGGCGTCCATGCCGCACTGAGCCTTGGGGCCGATATGGTCTATATGGGCAGCCGCTTCATCGCCGCCGAAGAAAGCCGCGCGCCGCAGGATTACCGCGACATGGTGGTGAACTCGGCACTGAAGGATGTGGTCTATACCCCGTTCTTCAGCGGCCTGCCCGCCAATTACCTGCGACCCAGCATCGTGGCCGCCGGGCTGGACCCCGAAGAGGTGGCCAATGCCAGCCGCGACAAGGACCGTTACAAGGCGGGCGGGCGCTCCGAAGCCAAGGCCTGGAGCGACATCCGCGGCGCCGGGCAGGGCATCGGCCTGATCCGCACGGTGCAGCCGGTCTCTGCCATTGTCGACGAACTGGCGGCGGAGTTCCGCGCTGCCGAAGACGCTTTTGACCGTGCACGGGCCGACCGTGCCACCGTGCTGCGAAAGGATCACCCGTGATGGGCATTCGTCTGGAAAAGATCGACGGCATCGGCCGCATCACGCTGGACAAGCCGGGCCGCAAGAATGCGCTGACGCCCGAAGAACGCTACGAACTGGCCGGGATGCTGCACGACCTGCGGTTTGACCCCGAGGTCCGCGTCATCCTGCTGCGCGGCGAGGGCGGCGATTTCTGCGCCGGGGCCGATGTGTCGCAGATGGGCAAGGACACCCAAAGCAGCGCCCGCGCCCGGATGCAGCGCGGTGTGGCCGGTGTGGCGCGCGAAATGGCCGCGCTGGAGAAACCCGTCGTCTGCGCCGTGCGCGGTGTGGCGGTGGGCTTCGGCTGGTCCCTGGCACTCGCCTCGGATGTTGTCATCGCCTCGGACACGGCGCGGTTCTCGATGATCTTTTCAAAGCGCGGGCTGGCCCCGGATGGCGGGGCGGTGCATTTCCTGATCCGCCATATCGGCCAGCTGCGGGCCAAGGAACTGGCGTTTTCCGCGCGCATCCTTGGCGCGGCCGAGGCGCTGGAGATGGGGCTGGTCAGCCGCGTCGTTCCCGATGACCGGATCGAGGAGGAGGCCGAGGCCTATTGCCGCCATCTGCTGACGCTGCCCACGCTGGCGCTTGGCATGACGCGGCACCTGTTCGAGGTGGCGACCTCGACCGATCTGGACACCTATCTGGATGTCGAAGCCTATACCCAGTCCTTCCTGAACCAGAGCGAGGATTACAAGGAGGCGATCAAAGCCTTCATGGAAAAGCGCCCCGGCGTCTATCACGGCCGCTGACCCATGCCGAACCCCGACTGGAACCTGATGCCGGAGCCGGAGTTCCGGCAGGCGTTGCGGCAGGTTATCGACAGCGATTGCCCGCCCGCGCTGCGGCATTATCCACACCGCTACCCCGCCTCGGTCACGATGCCGTGGTATCAGGCGCTGCACCGGCGCAACATGATCGCCCCCGGCTGGCCGGTGGATTATGGCGGCATGGGCCTGCGGCCCGACCGGCATCTGATCTTTATCGAGGAGATGGAGGCCGCCGGAACCCCTTGGCTGCATGATGCCGGGGTGCGCAACCTTGGTCCCGCGATCATCGCCTGGGGCACGGAGGCGCAGAAGGCGCGCTATCTGCCCGCGATGCATGCGGGAGAGCATATCTGGTGTCAGGGCTATTCCGAACCCGCCGCCGGATCGGACCTTGCCAGCCTGCAATGCGACGGCCGGGTCGAGGGCGACCGCCTGATCATCACCGGCCAGAAGATCTGGACCACCTCGGCCCATGTGGCGACGCATATGTTCGGGCTGATCCGCACCGCACGCGGCGGGGCAAAGCAGGAGGGCATCAGCTTTGTCCTGATCGACATGGCGCTGCCCGGCATCACCGTGCGCCCCATCGAAAACCTCTCGGGCCATCCTGATTTCTGCGAGGTGTTCTTCGATGCCGTCTCCGTTCCGCTGGACTGCATTCTGGGAGAGCGGGACAAGGGCTGGGCCGTGGCGCGGTCCTTGCTGGGGTTCGAACGGATCTGGGCCGGATCGCCGCGGCGCGCGCTGAAGGTGCTGATCGCGCTGCGGCGCGAGGCGGCGGCGCGGGGCCTGCTGGCCGACAGCCTGTGGCGCGACCGGCTGGCTCAGGCGATTTTCGACACGCAGGATGCGCAGGATATGTACGCGGGTTTCGCCGATCTGGTCCGCACCGACGGCAAGGTGGGCACGGAAATATCCGCACTGAAGATCTGGTCCACCAGCGTGTTCCAGACCGTCTCGGAACTTTTGCTGGAGATGACCGGCACCGATGCGGCGATGCTGGGCGAAGGGGCCGCGGATCTGCTGGCACCCTATTGGGAAAGCCGGGCACCGACGATCTTCGCCGGCACGAATGAGGTTCACCGCAACATCCTGGCCCGGCAGGTGCTGAACCTGCCCGCGGCGGAGCGTCGGACATGAGCCGTCTGGACCCAGAGACCGCAGCCATGCTGCGTGACGCCGTGGCCCGCCATGCGGAACGCCATGGCGATGGCCCGGCGATCCGGGCCGCGCGGGACAGCACGACCGGCCCGCAGGCGGCGGATGCGACCACGATGGCGGAACAGGGCTGGCTGGCGCTGGCCCTGCCAGAGGCGGCGGGCGGCATGGGTCTTGGCCTTTCCGCCGCCGCGCTGGTGGCCGAGGGGCTGGCCGGGTGCTTTACCGCCGATCCGTTCCCCGCGCTGTTTCTGGCCGGGCGCTGCCTTGCCTTGGCCGGGGGCGACACCGCCTTGTGCGAGGGGCTGGCCGGGGGGACCTTACCTCTGGCGCTGGCCTGGCAAGAGGGGGCGGAGGATTTCGCCCACCCGCAGCCGCGGGACATGCGGTGGGCAGGCGGGCGGCTGACCGGAACCAAGGGCTGGATCGCTGGGGCCCCGGGGGCGCGGCAGATGCTGGTCACCGCGCAGGATGACGGGCAGACCGTGCTGGCAATGATCGCCGTGGATGCGCCGGGCGTCACGCTGACCTTCGACCGCCGCGCCGATGGCGCGCCCCTTGGCCGGTTGCGGCTGGACGGGACCGAAGCCGTCCCCCTTGCCGCCGGGCCGCAGGCCGCCGCCGCGCTGCGCCGGGCGCTGGATGAAACCTCGGTCCTGATCGGGGCCGAGCTGATGGGCCATATCGACCGGATGATGGATCTGACGCTGGAGCATCTGAAGACCCGCCGCCAGTTCGGCCAGCCCATCGGCGCCTTTCAGGCGCTGCAGCACCGCGCCGCCGACATGTTCGTGCGGCAAAGGCTGGCGCGGGCGGTGCTGACCGCCGGTCTGGAACGGCTGGATGCGCTGCCGGATGACCCCGTGGCTTTCGGCATGCAGGCGGCCCGGCTGCGCGCGCGGTTGAACGACACCGCGCTGTGGGTGATGCGCGAAAGCATCCAGCTGTTCGGTGCCATGGGCATCACCGAGGAAAACGACCTGAGCCTGCATGTGAAACGCTGCCTCGCCCTGACCGGATGGCTGGGCAACAGCACCGCGCAGCGCCGCTATTTCATGGATCTGGCCGCGCCCGCCGGGCAGTGGGCCGAAGGGAGGATTTAAGATGGACGTGAAGACCGACAGCACGGGGCTGGATGCCCTGTTCCGCCCCGAAAGCATTGCGGTGATCGGCGCCTCGGATGACCCGCGCAAGATCGGCGGGCGGCCGATCCGCTACATGATCGCCTCGGGCTCGGCGGTGAAGGTCTATCCCGTCAACCCGACCCGGGCCGAGGTTCAGGGGCTGCGCGCCTATCCCACCGCCGCGGCGATCCCGGACCGGGTGGATCAGGCGATCATCGCCGTGCCCGCCCGTCAGGCCGAGGCGGCGGTAGCCGATGCCTGCGCCGCGGGGGTGCGGTCGATCGTGATGTTCAGCGCGGGCTTTGCCGAAGCGGGCGAAGAAGGTGCCGCCGCACAGGCGCGGATGCTGAAGATGATCCGCGAGTCCGGCGCGCGCCTGCTGGGCCCGAATGCCATGGGGTCGTTCAATACGGCGGATCGGGTGTTCTCGACCTTCTCCACCGCGATGGACCGCGGCACCCCCGCCGTGGGCCGGGTGGGCATGGTCAGCCAAAGCGGGGCCGTCGGCTCTTATCTGCAGAATCTTGTCATCAGCCGCGGCATGGCGATTTCCAAATTCGTCGCCACCGGGAACGAGGCTGATGTTCAGGCCGCCGAATGTCTGGAATGGATGGCGCAGGACCCCGATACCGATGTGCTGATGCTCTATATGGAGGGCTGCCGCAACGGTCCGGCGCTGATCCGGGCTTTGCGCACCGCGCGGCGGATGAAAAAGCCGGTGGTCGTGTTCAAATCCGGCCGGACCGAGGCGGGACAGACCGTGGCCGCCTCGCATACCGGGGCGCTGGCCGGATCGTTCCAGGTGTTCGAAACCGTGCTGCGCGAGGCGGGGGCGTGGTCCTGCGCCACCCTGACCGAGATGGTGGATGTGACCTATGCCTGCGCCAAGGGCATCCTGCCGCCCGACCGGACGCTGGCCATCGTCACCGTCTCGGGCGGGGTGGGGGTGATGTCCACCGATGCCGCCATGGAAAGCGGGCTGGAGCTGCCCCCCGTCTCGGATGCCACGCTGGCCGCGATCCAGACCGAACTGCCGCTGGCGGTCGGGCTGAACCCGGTGGATACCACGGCCCAGACCGTGGGGGACCGCGCCATGCTGACCCGCGCGGTGGAACGGGTGCTGCGCGACCGGCCCTATGGATCGGCCATGCTGTTCTTTGCCAATGCGGGCCGGAATGCGCGCGACATGGAAATTCTGGCCGAACCCCTGCGCGCGCTGCGGGCCGAGTTTCCGGCGATGCAGCTGGCGCTTTGCGTGCAGACCACCCCGGAGTATCGCCAGCAGCTGGAGGATCTGGGCTATCTGGTCTTTGAAGACCCGGTGTTCTGCGTGAAGGCGCTGGCCGCCGCGGCCAGCCTGTCCGATGTGCGCCGCCAGCCGCTTGTGGTGCCCGAGGTCGGCACCCTGCCCCCCTTCCCGTCCGAAGGTGCACTGGATGAGGCGCGGTCCAAGGAACTCCTGTCCGCGGCGGGTCTGCCCTTTGCCGCCGAACATGTGGCCGCCAGCGCCGACGAGGCCGCAGCCGCAGCCGCAGCCATCGGCGGGCCGGTCGTGCTGAAGGTGCTCTCGGCCGAAATCGCCCACAAATCCGAGGTCGGCGGCGTGGCCCTGAACCTCTCGGGCGAGGCGGCGGTGCGCGCGGCCTTTGCCGAAGTGACCGGGAACGCCGCCCGTGCGATGCCCGGCGCCCATATCCGCGGCGTCACCGTGGCGCCGATGATCACCGGCGGCACCCAGACCATCATTGGCGCCCATTGCGACCCGACCTTCGGCCCGGTGGTGATGTTCGGTCTGGGCGGCATCTATACCGAAGTGCTGAAGGACACGGTGCTGCGCACCGCCCCGGTCAGCCATGACACGGCGCTGGAGATGATCCGCGCGATCCGCAGCTTTGCGGTGCTGGACGGCGCGCGGGGCCAGCCCAAGGCCGATCTGGAGGCCATTGCCGCAGCCATCGTGCAGGTGTCGCAGTTCATCGCCGCCCGGCCCGATGCCATCGAAAGCGTCGAGATCAACCCGTTCATAGCCCTGCCGCAGGGCGGGCTGGGGGTGGATGCGCTGATCCATCGGCAGGGCGGGGCCGGGGAAGCGGCAATGTCATAACCCAAGCTTGGCGAGGCAGAACCGAAGGTCAGTTGTTCGCTGAACCCCTGCCGGACCTAATCGGAACCGCAAGCTTTCTGGGGAGGAGAAAGGCATGCTGTTACCTGAAGACACGCCCCGCCGCATGGGGCGACGGGGGGTCATGGCCGCAGGCCTTGCGGCGGTGGCGGCCCTGCCCGTCACACTGGCCGCGCCCCACCCTGCCCGCGCGCAATCCGCGGCCGGGGCGGGCCGGACCTTCGTGCTGATCCATGGCGCCTGGCATGGCGGCTGGTGCTGGAAACCCGTGCGCGAACGGCTGGAGGCGCTAGGCCACCGGGTGCTGACGCCCTCGCTGACCGGGCTGGCGGACAGATCGCATCTGATGAGCCGCGACATCGTCCTGCAGACCCATATCGACGACATCGTGAACCTTTACCGCTGGGAAGACCTGTCAGATGTGACCCTTGTGGCGCATTCCTACGGCGGCTGGCCGGTTTCGGGGGCGCTGGATGCGGTGCAAGACCGGACGGCCGCGGTGGTCTTTGTCGATGCCTTCGTGCCCGAGACGGGACAGGCCGGGCGCGACCTGACCTCGCCCCGGATCCGCCAGATCCTGGACGAGTCGCTGGCCAAGGGAGAGGCCGCCCGCCCCGCCCCGGATGCCGCGGTGTTCAAGCTGGCGCGCGCCGAAGATGCCGAATGGGTCAACGCCCGGATGACGCCACAGCCGAACGGCGTGGCCGTGACACCGATCACCCTGACCGGGGGCCGCGAAGCAGTGGCGCGCAAGGTCTATGTGCGCGGCACGCTTTATCCGAACGACTCGTTCGACCGCTATGCCGCGGCCGCGGAGACCGGCCCCGGCTGGACGGCAGCGCGCCTTGATTGCGGTCATCACGTCATGCTCGATCAGCCGGATGCGCTGACAGAGATCATCCTGTCCGCCTAAGGCCGCGGATCATCCATCATCCCGCCAGCAGCCCGGACGACGGCAGCGGCGGCAACACCGGGAGACCCCTCAGATGAAAACACTTTTCCGCACCTTTGCAATGGCCTGCGCCCTTGCGGTGGCGGGCACGGCCCAGGCCGACATCGCCTCGCAATCCAAGATCGAGATCGTGGTGCCGTTCAACCCCGGCGGATCGACCGATCCCTTCGTCCGCTATCTGGCGGATGCGCTGCAGCAGAAGCTGGGCAAGCCGGTGATCGTGGTGAACAAGCCCGGCGCCGGCGGCGTGGTCGGCACGGCCGAAGTGGCGCGCGGCCCCGGCGACGGATCGGTGCTGCTGTTCTCCAGCTCGTCCTTCCTGACGGCACCTGCGGCCAATGCCAATGCGGGCTATGATCCGATCAAGGATTTCAAGGCGATCTCCGTCCTCGGGTTCAACGAATTCATGGTGATCGGCTCGATCTCGGCCGGGATCACCTCGCTTGAAGATCTGTTCGCCAAGGCGCAGGCGGGCGGGGTCGTCATGTCCACGGCGGGCGTCGGCTCATCCACCCATTTCGTGGGAACGATGGTGTCGAACGAGCTGGGGCTGAAGCCGCGCGTCCTGCACATGAAATCCTCGGGCGAGGCCATGCTGGAGGTGATTGCAGGCCGGGCCGATTATTATGTCGGCTCGGTCGGCTCATCGGCCCCCTATCTGACTGACGGACAGGGCGTGGGCATCCTTTATCTGGGCGAGGGCCGCCGGCCCGAATTTCCGGACGTGCCCGCCGCCGCCGAAAAGGGCTATCCCGAGGTGGAGGCGTCGCAATGGTTCGGCTTCTTCGCTCCGGCCGGGGTCAGTGACGAGGATGTCGCGATGCTGAACCGTCTGACCGCGGAAATCATGCTGACCGACAAGGGCAAGGAATTCACCGCCTCGCAGAGCGTTCGGTTCGAGGACTGGGATGCCAAGGCGTTTCAGGACTACATGAACACCGAATATGCCAAGTGGCAGGCTCTGGTCGCGGCCGGTATGGAATAAGCCCCCGCCTTTGTTGCACAAACTGTCCGGGCCGCGCGGCACCTGCGCGGCCCGGCATTCCGTTCCGAAGGCAGGCCCGTCATGACTGAGGTTGAACCGCCCCCACGCCGGGCCGTGTTCTTGCGGGTCTTTCCGCTGATTGCGCTGCCGATCCTGCTGAGCATGGTCGATCAGAGCATCGTCGCCACCGCCCTGCCCGAGATTGCCCGCACGATGGAAGGCGGCAGCGCAGTGGTCTGGGTGATGGTCACCTATCTGATGGCCGCAGCCCTGTCCGCCCCGGTCTTCGGCCGGATCGCCGATGCGAAGGGGCGGCGCGAAATCCTTGTTGTGGCCGTTCTCCTTGCCATGTCGGGCAGCCTGCTGTGTGCCATGTCCCAGAACTTTGCCATGCTGCTGGCCAGCCGTGCGCTGCAGGGGATGGGGGGCGGCGCCATGCATTCGGTGGCCATGGCACTGGTCAACCAAAGCGTTC
Organism: Neotabrizicola sp. VNH66; assembly: GCF_049445895.1. Taxonomy (NCBI): domain Bacteria; kingdom Pseudomonadati; phylum Pseudomonadota; class Alphaproteobacteria; order Rhodobacterales; family Paracoccaceae; genus Neotabrizicola; species Neotabrizicola sp. VNH66. The sequence continues at coordinate 3,996 of NZ_JBMSDW010000012.1, read as the reverse complement.
CCGCCCGGGAAAGGGCCCGCTATCAGGGGTTCATCGCAAGCCTGTCGATCACCGCCAACATGGCCGGGCCGCTGGTCGGCGCCGTGCTCAGCCATCATCTGGGCTGGCGGTCGGTCTTCCTGCTGACACCGCCTTTGGGTCTTGTGGCGATCTATCTGGTGCTGCGCCTGCCGCGCAGCGCGGCGAAAGGACAGCGGTTCCGGTTTGACCTGACGGGCTTTGCATTGCTGGCCGTGACGGTGGTGTCGCTTCTGACCTTCCTGTTCCTGCTGCGTCCGCCGCTCTCTGCCGTGCCGGTGGCCCTGCTGGCCCTGCCCGCGGTGACGGTTCTGGCCGCGGCGGTCTTTGTCCGGACCGAGCGCCGCGCGGCAGCGCCGCTGGTCCCCCCGGCGTTGCTGGTTCATCCCGCCCTGTGGCGGGCCAATCTGCTGGCCCTGTGTCAGGGCGCGCAGGTCGGTGCGCTGATCGCATTCGTGCCGCTGTATTTCAGCACCGCCCGCGGGGTGGCGCAGCAGGATCTGGGCTGGGCCATCCTGCCCATGACCATCGGCCTTGGCCTGGGCGCCACGATCTGGGGTCAGGTGGTCGGGCGCAGCGGCCGCACTGCCGCCATCACCATGACCGGCATGGTGCAGACGGCGGCGTTGCTGGCGGGGCTGACCCTTCTGTCGGGTGGTCTGGGCAACGGGACCGTCTCGGTCCTGCTGGGGGCGGTGTCCTTCGGCATCGGCAGCATCATGGTCGTCGTGCAGGTCACCGTCTCGGCCACCGCGGGCGAGGGCTTTCTGGGCATCGGTGCCGGTCTGGTGAACCTTTGCCGCAACATCGGTGCCGCGCTTGGCACCGCGCTGGCCGGCGTGGCGCTGTCGATTGCGCTGGACCGACTGGCCGGTCCCGGTCAGGCCGGTGCACTGGCGGCATATGAACCAGCCATCATATCGCGCGCCTTCGCCGTCGTCTTCGCAACGGTCTGCGGCTTTTCCGTTCTGGCCTTCGCACTGGCCGCCACGCTGCCGATGCGGCGGATTTCATGATGCAGCCGGGGCCGGGCGCGTCTATCCCTCTCCCGCCGCGCCCCTCATGAACCGTCCCGGCGGCTGGCCGGTGTGGCGGCTGAACGCCGTGCTGAAGGTGCTGGCCGAGCCATAGCCGACGCGCGCGGCCACCGCCTCCAGCGCAATGCCGCCGCGGCGCATCAGATCCCGGGCAACGGCCATCCGCCATGCGGTCAGATATTCCATCGGCCGCGTCCCGACGAGCCGGGTGAACCGCTCGAAAAAGGCGGAACGCGACATGCCCGCCTCGCCTGCCAGATCGGGGATGGTCCAGGGATGCGCGATGTCACGATGCAGGCCGCGCAGCGCCGCTGCGATGCGCGGATCGGCCAGCCCGCGCAGCAGGCCCGGTTGCGCGGTTTGCGCCGGTGCGGCACGCAAAGCCTCGATCAGCAGGATCTCGACCAGTCTTTCAAGGATCAGCTGGCTGCCCGCCTCGTCCCGCGCGGCCTCGTCCCCCAGCATGAGGACAAGCTGGGTCAGCCGGGGAATGCCGCGGATGTGGATCATTCGGGGCAGCAGCGTCACCAGCAGGGCGGCATCGGGCATGCCGAAGGCGAACCAGCCGCCGACCTGCCGCATCTCATCCGGGCCGGTCTGGCGGCCATACCGCACCTCATGCTGCGGCGGCGCGGAACTGGCGGCGATCCGCTGCACAGGCCCGGGCGTCAGGCTGGAGATGCTGAAGGTCGGCGTGGCGGGCAGCAGCACGAAATCGCCTGTCTCGATCACCACCGGATCTTCGCCCTCGACCGCAAGACGGCAGCTGCCCAGCGTCATCGCCGCAAAAGCGGGGCGGCCGAAATCGGCATATTGCACCGCCCAGGTCCCGGCACCGCTGATCCCTTTCGAGAAGACGGCCTGCGGGCGCAACAATTCGATAACCTGGGTAAGGGGGTCGGACATTCAGGACTATCGCAAACCTATTCCGGATCATGGATTGATGATCGTCCTGATCATGCGCGTTACATCCGTCCTGTCAACCAGAACAGGAAAACGCCATGAACACCGTCCTCATCACCGGAACCTCTTCGGGCTACGGCCTTGAAACCGCCCGTCACTTCCACAGCAAAGGCTGGCGCGTCATCGCCACCATGCGGACCCCGCGCGCCGGGCTGCTGCCCGAAGGCACCGAGGTGCTGGCGCTGGATGTCACCGACCCGGCCAGCATCGTCGCCGCCATCGACGCCGCAGGCCCCATCGACGCGCTGGTCAACAATGCGGGCATCGGCCTTGTCGGCGCCTTCGAGGCCGCCCCTATGGATTACATCCGCAAGATATTCGACACCAACACCTTTGGCACAATGGCGATGGTGCAGGCGGTGATCCCGCAGATGCGGGCGCGCCGCGCGGGGGTTATCGTCAACGTCACCTCCAGCGTGACGCTGACCTCGATGCCACTGGCCGCCGCCTATACCGCCAGCAAGCAGGCCATCACCGGCTTCACCGGATCGCTGGCCCATGAGATGGCAGCCTTCGGCCTACGGGTGAAGCTGGTCGAGCCCGGCTATGCCCCGACCACGCGCTTCTCTCAGAACATCGACTTTGCCATCGAGGACATGATCCCCGCGCCTTACGCCGATTTCGCCCGGCCCATCTTTGCCGCTTTCGCCAATCCGCCGCTGGTCACGCAGGAACGCGATGTGGCCGAGGCGGTCTGGCAGGCGGTGACCGACGGAACGGATCAGTTGCACTATCCGGCAGGTCCGGATGCCGTGGCACTGGCCCGGGCCGGATGAACGGTCAGCAATCCAGCAGTGACCGGCGGACGGCCCGGGTCAGGAGACCCCTGCCGCATCCGCCGGTTCCCGGACGTGCCGGGCCGCAGAGGCGATTTCGACGAACCGGCGTTCGGCCTGCGCAATCGTATGTTTGCGGAACACCATATTCAGCGGAACGTGGAAGGTCGTGTCGCTGTGCAAGGGCCGGAAAACCACATCGGGGTTCTGGAACGCCGACAGGGCTTTGGGCAGGATCGTCAGCCCGAACCCGCCCGCCACCATATGGATGGCCGAAAGGATGCGCGGGGTTTCGTCAGTAACACGCGGCACAAAGCCCTGCTGAAGGCAGGCCTTCTCCAGCTGGTTCCAGATGCCGGATGCATTGACCTGCCGGAACCGCACAAAATTCTCTTCCGCAAGATCGGCCAGATGGATCTGTTCGGCCGCGGACAGCGGATGCCCCGCAGGCAGGGCCACAAGCACGGGTTCCATATCGACACAGATGGACTGCAGATCCGTGTAGGATTCGGTATCGGCCCGGACGAAGGCCACGTCCAGCCCCTCCTGCTCGACCGCGATCAGCAGATCGTGGTTGGCGCCCTCTTCCACCTTCATGGTGACCAGCGGAAATGCCTCGCGGTAGTTGCGGATGATCCGCAGCGTGCGCTGATGGATCGAGGCCGAGCTGGTCATGCCGATCCGCAGCGTGCCTTCCTTGCCCAGATCGAATTCCCGCACCCGCTGCATCGCATCCTTGGCGGCGGCAATGACCTTGCGCGCCTCACCCAGAAACAGCTTGCCCGCAGCATTCAGCTTCACGCTGCGGGGGCTGCGCAGGAACAGCGTCACGCCAAGTTCCTGTTCCAGCGCCTGAATTTGCTGGCTTAGCGGCGGCTGCTGGATACCAAGGCGCTGCGCGGCCCGGGTGATATTCTCCTCTTCCGCGACCGCCACGAAATATCTCAGATGCCGAAGCTCCATGCCGCGCGCCCCTCTCCCGACGTTCGAGCATATCTGTTACCTTACAGAAACGCCGATTACAGGATTAGCATATATGCAGCGGATGCCCACGCAAGGGAAACCTTGGATCAGGGGACGTTGTTGCACTTATCGGTGATGCGGATTCACGTCGTGAATCCTGAGCGTTAGATTCGGTCCATGCCGAAGCCTTCCTCTGCCCGCTACCGCACGACGAACTGGCCCGCCTACAATGCGGCCCT
>NZ_JBMSDW010000011.1:0-141756 GCF_049445895.1 Neotabrizicola sp. VNH66 | reverse complement strand
CGCGGAACTCGCCGAAATACTTCGTGATCGCAGCCGTCAGCGTCGTCTTCCCGTGGTCAACGTGACCAATCGTCCCGATGTTGACGTGCGGTTTATTCCGTTCAAACTTTGCCTTCGCCATCGTGGCAACTCCTTGTCTTGTGGGCCGCGCAGGGCGCGGCAGCGGTGGGATGGGTGGGCGTTCCCGCCCACCGCTTGATCAAGCGTATTGCTTCTGGATCTCTTGCGAGATGTTCTCGGGCACGGCGTCGTAATGGTCGAATTCCATCGAGAACACCGCGCGGCCCGAGGTCATCGAGCGCAGCTGGTTGATGTAACCGAACATGTTCGCCAGCGGAACCATCGCGGCGATGACATTCGCGTTGCCGCGGCTGTCCTGCCCGTTGATCATGCCCCGACGCGAGGTCAGGTCGCCGATGACGCCGCCGGTGTATTCTTCCGGGGTGACGACTTCGACCTTCATGATCGGTTCCAGCAGCTTCGCGCCGGCCTTCTTCAGACCTTCGCGCATGGCAGCCCGCGACGCGATTTCAAAGGCCAGAACCGAGGAGTCGACGTCGTGGAACGCGCCGTCGATCAGCTGGACCTTGAAGTCGATCACAGGGAAGCCTGCCAGCGGACCCGAGTCCATGACCGACTTGATGCCCTTTTCGACGCCCGGGATATATTCCTTGGGCACCGCACCGCCGACGATCTTCGATTCGAACGAATAGCCTTCGCCCGGCTCGGTGGGCGTGATGATCAGCTTCACGCGCGCGAACTGGCCGGTACCGCCGGTCTGCTTCTTGTGCGTGTAGTCGATCTCATGCTCGCGCGAGATGGTTTCGCGGTAGGCCACCTGCGGGGCGCCGATATTCGCCTCGACCTTGAACTCGCGACGCATGCGGTCGACGAGGATGTCGAGGTGAAGTTCGCCCATGCCCTTCATGATGGTCTGGCCGGATTCGACGTTGGTCTCGACGCGGAAGGACGGATCTTCGGCGGCCAGACGGGCCAGCGCGATACCCATCTTTTCCTGGTCGGCCTTGGTCTTCGGTTCCACCGCGATCTCGATCACCGGGACCGGGAAGGTCATGGTTTCCAGAACGACCGGCGCGTTCGGATCACACAGGGTGTCCCCCGTGGTGGTTTCCTTCAGACCGCCCAGAGCGATGATGTCGCCGGCGAAGGCTTCGGTGATTTCCTCACGCTCGATGGCGTGCATCATCATCATGCGGCCAACGCGCTCTTTGCGCTGCTTGGTCGCGTTCATCATCGCATCGCCCTTGGCCAGCTTGCCCGAATAGATCCGGGTGAAGGTCAGCGAGCCGACGAAGGGGTCGTTCATGATCTTGAACGCCAGACCCGAGAAGGGCTGATCGTCATCGGCCGAACGGGCGATGTTGCGCTCTTCCGTCTCGTCGCCCGGGGCAAAGCCCATATAGGGCGGCACGTCCAGCGGCGAAGGCAGATAGTCGATCACGGCGTTCAGCAGGGGCTGCACGCCCTTGTTCTTGAACGACGAGCCGGCCATCACCGGGATGAAGTCGATGGCGAGCGTCGCCTTGCGGATCAGCTTGCGCAGCTCCTCCGGTGCGGGCTCGTTGCCTTCGAGATAGGCTTCCATCGCAGCGTCATCTTGGCTGACGGCGTTTTCCAGCAGGTTCAGGCGCCATTCGTCGGCGGCATCCTTCAGGTCGGCACGGATCGGCTGGCGCACCCAGGAGGCGCCCAGATCTTCGCCCTGATAGACCCACTCTTCCATGGTCACCAGGTCAATGATGCCTTCAAGCTTGTCTTCCGAGCCGATCGGCAGGACCACCGGAACGGCGTTGGCGCCGGTGCGGTCCTTGATCATGCGGACGCAGTTGAAGAAATCGGCGCCGGTCTTGTCCATCTTGTTGACGAACACGATCCGCGGAACCTTGTAGCGGTCAGCCTGACGCCACACGGTTTCGGTCTGCGGCTCAACCCCGGCGTTGCCGTCCAGCAGAACGACGGCGCCGTCCAGCACGGCCAGCGAACGTTCGACTTCGATGGTGAAGTCCACGTGGCCGGGGGTGTCGATGATGTTGAAGCGATACTTGGTCGACTTGTCGCCAAGGCCGGCATTCGAATCAACCTGACGGTTCCAGAACGTGGTCGTGGCAGCCGAGGTGATCGTGATGCCGCGCTCTTGTTCCTGCTCCATCCAGTCCATAGTCGCGGCGCCGTCGTGGACTTCGCCGATCTTGTGGGACTTGCCGGTGTAGTAGAGGATGCGTTCCGAAGTCGTGGTCTTGCCCGCGTCGATGTGGGCAATGATCCCGAAGTTGCGGTAACGCTCAAGCGGATAGTCGCGTGCCATGAACGGCGCTCCTTACCAGCGATAGTGGCTGAACGCGCGGTTCGCGTCGGCCATCTTGTGGGTGTCTTCGCGCTTTTTCACCGCGGTGCCGCGGTTGTTCACGGCGTCGGCCAGCTCGGCGGCAAGGCGTTCTTCCATGGTGTTTTCATTGCGCTTGCGGGCGGCGGTGATCAGCCAGCGGATCGCAAGGGCCTCGCGGCGCTCGGTGCGGACTTCGACCGGAACCTGATAGGTGGCACCGCCGACGCGGCGCGACCGGACCTCGACCGAGGGCTTCACGTTGTCCAGAGCTTCGTGGAAAGCCTGAACCGGCTCGCGCTTCAGCTTGGTCTGGACGCGGTCAAGGGCACCGTAGACGATCGACTCGGCGACCGACTTCTTGCCATCCAGCATCAGGTTGTTCATGAATTTGGTGATGACGCGGTCGCCAAACTTGGCGTCCGGGAGAATTTCGCGCTTCTCTGCGGCGTGACGACGGGACATTGTTCTCTACTCCCCCAGGATCACTTCGGACGCTTCGCGCCGTATTTCGAACGGCGTTGACGACGATCTTTGACACCTTGCGTATCCAGCACACCGCGCAGGATGTGGTAACGGACGCCGGGAAGGTCCTTCACCCGGCCGCCGCGGATCAGAACAACGCTGTGCTCTTGCAGGTTGTGCTTTTCGCCGGGGATGTAGGAGATCACCTCGAAGCCATTGGTCAGACGGACCTTGGCCACCTTCCGCATAGCGGAGTTCGGCTTCTTCGGGGTGGTGGTGTAGACGCGGGTACAGACCCCACGCTTTTGCGGGCAGGATTCCAGGTGCTGCGACTTGGACTTCCGCACGTTCGCTTCCCGGGGTTTCCGGATCAGCTGTTGAATCGTCGGCATTCACGTTCCTCGTTTCGATACTCGCACCCTATGCCTTATGGTGCGCCGCTTCTCGACCGTGCCTGCGCGCATCGCAAACACGAAAACCGCAACATTCCCGTGACAGGGGATGCCGCGGCTTCTTCCCAGAGGATCGGGGCGCGAAAGGCCCGGATCATGACCACTACAATCGCTCTGACCCGAACCGCAGGACAGACCTGTGGCTTCGGGTGAGCGGGCGTATAGGTGGAATCGTCCGGGGTGTCAACCGGAGCACCCGGCCCCCGGCACCGCCCGCCTGACGCGGCCCGGACCTTTCAGACCGGGCCGAACATCCCCCGCGGGAGGCGCGGGCCCTGCGGTCAGCGCGGCCCCGCACCGCGCAGCCTGCGCTCGCGCAGGACGGTGAAAAGGCCGCTGCCCACGACAAGGGCAGAACCCGTCAGGGTCATCATGTCCGGGAATTCATCGAAGGCGGCCCAGCCCAGCACGATGGCCCAGATCAGCGCCATATAACGGAAGGGCGCCACCACGCCGATATCGCCGATCCGCATGGTGGCAACCACCGTCAGATAGCCCACGATCAGCGCCCCCGCAGCCAGCAGAATCAGCACCGCCTCCCGCAGGGCCAGCGGATGCCAGCCCTCTGCCACCATCCCGACCAGCCCCATGGTCATCACCGCAAGCGAGGTCAGCACCGCCACAACCACCGAAGGCACCGCCCGGCTGATGCGCCGCGTCGTCAGATCGCGCAGCACCACAAAGGCGACCGAGACCAGCCCCAGCAGCGACCAGACATCGAACCCGCGCGAATCCGGCTGCACGATCAGCAGGACGCCCGAGAATCCCACCGCGATGGCCGACATGCGCCGCCAGCCCACCTTCTCGCCGAAGAACAGCGCGGCGGCCAGCGTCACCGCAAGCGGCACCACCTGCATGATGGCCGAGAGATTGGCGATCGGCATGTGGGACAGGGCCGCCAGAAAGGCCAGCGTCGCGGCGATCTCTCCCAGGGCCCGCAGCCCCAGAAGCCCGCGATCCCCCCGCGGCAGGCGCAATGCCAGCGCCCCCGTCGCCGCGGCGATCCCCAGCAGCCCCGCCGTGGTCAGGATGCCGCGCAACGCGATTGTCTGGAACAGCGGCAGGGTCTGCAGCACCGCCTTCATGGCCGCGTCGTTCAGGGTGAACATGGCCATGGCCACATTCATCAACATCACGCTGCGCATATTGTCTGTCATCGCCACCGGCTGCCTCCCCGCATGCCGCAGAACTTCTGCATCCCGCCGCAGGGGCGGAAATCACTTGCACATTCGCCTGAGGAGGAAGTGGTGGCGAGGGAGGGACTCGAACCCTCGACCTCGCGATTATGAGTCGCGCGCTCTAACCAGCTGAGCTACCTAGCCACTGCGCCGGGCAATTACGCGGCCCCGCGGGGGGCGTCAAGAGCCAATCGCCCGGCTTTCCGCGCTTCCCCCTCCGGCGGTTTCATGCGCCACCCGCGGGCGGCCGCTGGCGGTGACGGTCACTGTCGCCTCGACGAACAGGGTCGCGCCCTCCACCTCCACCTCGCGGATGTCGCGGCGGGTCTCGATCCGTAGATCGACCGCCCCCGCCAGCCGCGCCCGCGCCTCTGCCTCTTCGCGCAGGGCGGATTCCATGGCGGCCAGCGCGGCCTCCCGGTCGCCAAAGCCCTTGGGTGCGGTGCCCAGATGCGCCACGAACCGGCCCTGCGCGGGCGAGGTCACAAGGCCCGAGACGCGCTGGCTGACCTGCCCGGCCACGGCACCGATGGCATTGGCCACCCCGGCATGTTCGGGCAGGATCATCTCACAGCCCAGCCTCTCGCCCACCGCGCCGTAATAGGACGGGGCCGAAGCGCCCAGCCCGATCACCGGCAGCGCCAGCCGTGCGGAGATCGCCATCACGCCCCGATGCCCCTGAAGCCCGGCCTGCAACAGCGGATGGCGGGCCAGCCCGGTGGCATCCAGCCCGGCAAAGCGCGGATCTTCGGCAAAGCCCGCCTCCAGCAGGCAATCGGCGGTCTGCGCGGTCAGCTGGTCCACGATGGCCTGCGCCAGGGGCCCGGGGCCGGTGGCAAAGCGCTCTCCTGTCCCGGTCCGGCGCCGCGCGAACAACCGCAGCGCCTTTTCTGCGGCCGCACCGTCCCAGTCGGCCAGACGGCCCAGAACGTGGGAGGCATCCGACGGCGTGACACCCGCGATCATCAACATGCCCCGCGCCACCAGCCGGTCCAGCGCCGCCGCCTCCAGCCGGGTGGTCAGGGCCGCCGCCATCGGCATCGGCCGGGTGACGCGGGCCAGAACCGTGGCCTCCCGCGCGGACAATCCGCCCGCCTGGGCGCCGCCCACCGGCAGGACAAAGCGGCCGTCCATCTCTCCCGCCGTTTCGGTGGACAGCCAGCGGTCCAGCGCCTCATGCACCATGGTGCCATGGTCCACCGCCAGAAGCGAGACGGGGATCAGCCGCCGCGGCCCCAGCCGCAGGCCCGCGCGCAGGCCGTCCAGCGCCAGATGCACCTCACTGTCGCCGCCAAGGCCGGTGGTGCGCATTGCCACCGCCTCCACCATGGTGCGAAAGCCGCCGACTTGCGCGCCTTCGGGGTCGATCTCGGGCAGGCCGCCACGCAGGATGGCCACATCCGTGGTGGTGCCACCGATGTCCGACACCAGCGCATCCTGCGCCCCGGTCAGCCAGCGCGCACCGACGATGCTGGCCGCGGGGCCGGAGAGGATCGTTTCAATGGGCCGTTCCCGCACCATGGCCGATGAGATCAGCGCCCCGTCGCCCCGCACCACCATTAGCGGCGCCGCGATGCCTGTGGCGGCCAGATGCCGCTCGCACGCGGCGACCAGCCGGTCGATCATCCCGATCAGCCGCGCGTTCAGCACCGCAGTCAGCGCCCGCTTCGGCCCGTTCAGCTGCGCCGAAAGCTCGTGCGAACAGGTGACCGGACGGCCCGTCACCCGGCGGATCACCTCACGCGCGGCGATTTCATGCGCGGGGTTGCGGGTGGCAAAGCGGGCCGCCACGGCAAAGCCCATGACGCCTTCACCCAAGGTGGCCACCTCTGCCTCCAGCGCGGTCAGATCCAGTGGCATCGCCTCCAGCCCGGCATGGCTGTGACCGCCCGCCACCCGGATCACCGGATCGCCCTTCAGCGCCTCGGCCAGACCGGCACGGGCCAGATCGCCCTCATCAAAGCCGATGGAGACCAGCGCGACGCGGCCGCCCTGCCCCTCCACCAGAGCATTGGTGGCCAAAGTGGTCGACAGCGACACCAGCGCCACTTGCGCGGGCGAAATCCCCGCCGCCGCCAGCGCCGCATCCACCGCCTGCCCGATGCCCACGGCCAGATCGTGGCGGCTGGTCAGCGCCTTGGCCTTGCCCAGCACAAGGTCGGCCCCATCGTCCAACACCACCGCATCGGTATAGGTGCCGCCGGTGTCCACCCCCAGAAGATAGGCCATGCCCCGTCCTTCGTCCTGTTCGCCCGTTCTGCCTAGCGGCCCCAATAGCCGCGGTCCGCGCCGGAAGCGACCCCGCCCGTCGCTTTGCGGCGCGGCACGCCGCGGCGGCGATGCGCGGGCGGAATGCCCAGCATGGCGCGATACTTGGCCACCGTGCGCCGGGCCACCGGCTCTCCGCCCAAAGCCAGCGCCGTGGCCAGCGCCTCATCTGTCAGCGGGCGGGCCGGGTCTTCCTCGGCCACCAGCCGCGCCAGCCGGTCGCGTAGCGCAGCACCGGACGGCCCGTCCTCGCGCACCGCGGCGGAAAAGAGGGCGCGCAGCCACCACGTCCCCCGCGGCGTGTCCATCGAAGTGCCCGCCACCAGCCGGCTGACCGTGGTCTGATGCACCCCAAGGCTTTGCGCCACATCCGTCATGGTCATCGGCGACAGCGCGCCCAAGCCCGCCTCCAGCACCGCGGGCTGACGCCGCAGCATCTCGCGCGCGAGGTCCAGCAGCAGGCTGTTGCGCCCCTGGATCATCCGCAGGATGCCCCGTGCTTCGGCCCGGCCCGCGCCGCGCCCCGATGCCACGCTGACCGTGGGCAGGGACGACCGGTTCAGCGCCACCTCCCACCCGCCGTCTGCGCCCCGCTGCACCACAAGGTCCGGCTCGGCCACCGGGGCAGCGCCCTGAGCAAAGCGCGCGCCCGGCTTCGGATCATAGCGGCGCAGCCGGGCCAAGCGCAGCTCCACCTCGGCCTCGGTCGCGCCGATCTGCCGGGCAACCCGGTCATACTGCCGCGCCGCGATCAGCGGCAGGCAGGCCAGCACGCCCGCCATCGGCGGGTCCAGCTCTCCCGCCTCGTCGGCCTGAAGCCGCAGGCATTCCGCCAGATCGCGGGCGAAAAGGCCCGGCGGATCCATCCGCTGCAGTCGCAGCAGCACCCGCGTCGCCATCGGCACCGACACACCGGTATCAAAGGCCACCTCCTCGACCGAGGTCACCAGCCAGCCGGAGGGATCCAGCCCTTCCATCAGCGCCTCGGCGATGCGCTGGTCGGTGGGCGACAGATCCAGCGCGCGGATTTCCTCGGCCACATGGACCAGAAGGCCGGGCGCAGCGGCGGCGGGTTCCGCCCAGTCCGGCAAGGTGGCCTGCCGCGACAGCGCATCCGACCAGCGCGGCAGCCATTCGGTCTGCACCGGCCGGGTCAGCACCAGCGCCGGGTTCTCCGCCGCCTGCTCTTCAAGGAAGGCCGTCAGCCCCTCGGCATCGGCGCGCAGCACCCGGATCGAGGCCGTCAACGACAGGTTCAGCGACAGGCGCTGAACCTGCTGGATCGTGACACGGCTGCGGCGCTGTTCGCTCATCCCGCGATGATCCGCCGCAACGGCCGCTCGCGCAAGACAGGCTCAGACCGGCCCGCCCTGCTCCAGCCGTGCGATAAGGGCGGAGAGCATGGCCCCGCACCGCTCCATCTGTTCGACGGTGACGAATTCATCGGGCTTGTGGCCCTGCGCCATGCTGCCCGGGCCGCAAATGACGGTGGGAATACCAAGGCGGGCGTCGAACAGCCCGCCCTCGGTGCCGAAGGCCACCTTGATCGTGCCGTTGGCCCCGGTCAGCGACTGGACGAAACGCACCACGCGGGCATCTGTGGGCGTGCCAAGGCCGGGATAATCCCACAACCGCTCCACCCGGATGGCCGCCTCGGGGAATTCGGCGCGCAAGGGGGCCACGATGGCTTCGGCCCCGGCACGCAGTTCGGTGATCAGCGCCTCGACATCCACCCCGGCAAGGGAGCGGATCTCAAAATCGATGGTGGCGGTGTTGGGCACGATATTGACCTGCACGCCCCCCTGCATCTTGCCCGCATGAACGGTGGTATAGGGCACGTCATAATCGCCGTCGAACGGGCCTTCCGTGGCGATCCGGGCCTGCGTGGCGCGGATCGCCCCGATGAATTCCGCCGCCAGATGCAGTGCGTTCAGCGCCAGCGGCGCCAGCGCGGAATGCCCCTCGCGCCCGGTGCAGGTGGCGCGCAGGGCGACCTTGCCCTTGTGGCCGGTGGCGACCTGCATCGCCGTAGGTTCGCCCACGATGCACATGGCGGGCTTCACCGGCGCCGCGGCCAGCATGTCGACCAGCGACCGCACCCCCATGCAGCCGATTTCCTCGTCATAGGACAAAGCCAGATGCAGCGGCACCGCCAGCGGACGGCCTGCGGCGCGGATCATCGCGGCGATGGCGCAGGCGACAAAGCCCTTCATATCCGCCGTGCCGCGCCCGTAAAGCCGCCCGTCCTCCTGCGTCAGGGCGAAGGGCGGCTTGGTCCAGGCCTGCCCCTCGACCGGGACGACATCGGTATGGCCCGACAGCATCACCCCGCCCCGGTCCTGCGGGCCGACCGTCGCATAAAGGTTCGCCTTGCCGCCCGCCGGATCGGGGATCAGGACCGAGGCGATCCCGGCCCCGGCCAGAAGATCGCGGACATACTCCATCAGCCCGGCATTGGGGCGGGAACTGACCGTGTCAAAGGCGATCAGACGGTCCAGAATGGCAATGGCCAAAGTGTCATCGGGCTGCATCGGGCACCTCTCTTGCCCGCATGCCTAGCCTGTTGCGAGGCCGACCGGAACCCCCGGCCTCATTCCCCGCCCCTGTTCCTTGCCCGAGGTTCAGGGCAGGATGGGGCAGACCTTTCGCCGGACCCCATGCCATGCTGCGCGCCGCTTTCTGCCTGACTGCTCTTCTTGCCGCTATGCCCGCCGGGGCCACAGATCCGCGCGGCAGCGTGGGCGTTCTGGATCTGGCGGCGCGGCTCTATGCGCAGGGGGTGGCGGCGGATGACGCGGTGTCGGTTGTCACCGCGGTGCGGATGGCCGATGGCGTCACCCTGCGCCGCGCCACCGGATGGGAGCGGACGACCGCCCCCGCCCCCGGCAGCGGCAAGGTCCCCCGCGCCGCCACATCCGCCCTTGCCCTGATCTTGGGAGAGGCGGCCGAGGCGGCCCGGCTGATGGCCGAGGACAATGACGATCTGATCGAAATTCTGGATACTGCCGAAGCGGCGGGCGCCCGTGGCCCGGTCGGCAGCGCCAATGCCGCCGAGGCGGTCTGGGCTCCGGGCACGACCGACCGCTGGACCCTGCCACTGGCCGGGCAGGAGCGGGCCGAGATCGGGGTCTTCTCCGATGGCGCAGCGCGGTTCGGCTGGCGGATCACCGGGCCGGACGGGACCGAGGTCTGTGCGGCCACACCCTCGGAAGAGCCGCTGTTCTGCAGCTTCATCCCGGCCGAAAACGCGTTCTACACCGTCGCGCTGACCGGCGCGGGTGCAGAGGAAAGCCGTTATCTCCTGATCACGAACTAGGGATGCCGTCATGGCCCATGCAGTCATGACGGCATTTGTCACCGCCTCCCGTCTTCCCAAGCCTGCCGCAGCCTGACACACTCTGCGCCATTGACGCGCCCCCCGGCGCATGACGAGGATAGTGCGATGCAACTGAAATCCCTTTCCATTGCTTTGATGACGACTGCGTTGGCCAGCCAGTCCCTGCCCGTTCTGGCGCAGGGCGCGGCGGGACCCAATCTTGCCCCCGCGGCCGAGGCGCCCGCACCCGGCCCTGTCGCCACATTGGCGCTGGCGCAGGAGCTTTACGCGACGGGCCTTGCCTCGGGCGATGCGCTGACCGTGCTGACCGCGGCCAAACTGGCCGCCGCCACCTCCGTGACCGTGGCCGAGGCGGCCGCGCTGGATGCCGCGATGCTGGAGGCGACCGATGACACCACGGTCACCCGCAAGAAAGCCGCCCCCGGCGCCCCGGCGGCGCCCGCCCCGATGATGAACGACGGCGCACGTCCGGTGGCCATGGTCACGGTTCACGCGGGCACCGGCACGGCAGAGGCAGCCGGGGCAGCCGCACCCACGGCAGACGACATGTTCGCCTCCGCCCGGGCGCTGGCGGGCGATGACCCTGCCCTGCTGGCCCTGATCGACGATGCCGCCGCCGAAAGCAGCCGCGGCGCCATCGGCGGAATGCAGCAATATGAGGTGCAGACCGCCGGAGGACAGACCGATGTCTGGGAGATCGCCTTCGCGGGCAATTCCTATGCCGAAATCCTCGTCGAAGGCAGCGGCAGCGGCAATCTGGATCTGGTCGTCACCGACGAGAACGGCAATGTGATCTGCTATGAGGCCAGCCCCTCCGATCAGGCTTATTGCGACTTCATTCCCGCATGGGACGGGTATTTCTACGTCACCGTGCTGAACACCGGAGAAACCGGGAACCCCTACCGGCTTGTGACCAACTGAACCTTGGGGCCGGGCTGCCGCCGGGCCATATTTTTGAAAGGAAGCACCATGAAAACCACACATTCCCTTTTGCTTGCCGCAACCGCCGCGCTGGCGCTGACCCTGCCTGCGCTGTCGCAGGACAAGTCCGGCAGCAACATCACCGCCGGTGCCAAGGCCGAGCCGGGCTCCACCGCCACGCAGGTGCTGGCGCAGGAGCTGTTCGCCATCGGCAAGGCCGACGGCGATGCGGTGACCGTGCTGGCCGCAGCCAAGCTGGCCGCCGAATCCGAACCCGAAGCCGGGGGCGAGATCACCAAATCCACCGGCGGTGACGGGGCCGAGACTGCCGCCGAAGGCACCCCGCCCGCCACCGCGACCCAGATGTTCGATCTGGCGCTGCAACTGGCCGGCGATGACGAGGCGCTGAAAGGCCTGATCGAAGATGCCCGCGCCGAAACCGGCCGTGGTGCCGCCGGCGGTGCGAAATACTGGGAATCCTATCTGCCCGCCGGACGCTGGGACCGCTATGACATCACCTTCAACGGCAACCAGTTTGCCGAAGTCGGCATCGCGGGCGACGGCTCGGCCGACCTCGACATGGAAGTCTATGACGAGAACGGCAACCTTGTCTGCAGCGACTACAGCTTTGGTGATGTGGCCTATTGCGACTGGTCGCCGATCTGGACCGGCAACTTCACCGTGGCCGTGCTGAACAACGGCAGCCGCGGCAATTACTACTGGCTGCTGACCAACTAATCCATGCGGCGCGCCTGCCGCCTTGCCCGCCGCGCGATGCGGAAGGCATGCAGGCGGGCGCGCACCCTGCCCCAGCCGCGGAAGAGGCCGCGGCGCGACAGCGGCTCGAACACGGCATCGGGACCGTCGGGGTCAAGGATCTCATTATCGGCCAGCCAGGCCGCCAGCCCGGACACCTCGGGCATGCGGTAGGGCACCAGACTGCGGCCCTCTTCGCGCCGCAGCGCCTCGACCGTGGCGATCAGCGATCCGCTCCGCCCGAAAGCCTCGGCCACGGCGGCGGGGGTGGTGCCCAGATGCTCGGCCATCAGGTCATTGCGCAGCCCGGCAATGCCGGCGCGCTCCCCATCCGTCCGGCCCTGAAGGATCACGTCGCATTCGCTGTCGAACCGCATGGAGCGGTTGTTGAAATTCGATGACCCCACCCGCAGCCATGCGTCATCCACCACCATCACCTTGGCATGCACGAAGATCTGCCGCCCGGTCTCTGTCTGCGGACAGTAGATGCGGAACCGCCCGCGCCGGTCGATCCGCCGCAGGGCGCCGACCAGCCGCGCACGGGCTGTGTCCATCGCCAGCGGTTCCAACCAGCCCTCCACCGCCTGCGGATTGACCAGCACGATCTCCGGCCCGTCCGGCTCGACCAGACGTTCCGCAATGGCCCGGGCGATCCGGCGCGAGGCGTAATACTGGCTTTCGGCATAGATGAACCGTTTCGCCCCGCGGATCAGCTCCAGAAACGAGGCTTCGACCTCCAGCACGGGCGCGCGGTCCGCAAGTTTCGGCAGGGTGCGCGCCAGACCCAGCGACACATTGCGAAAGGTCGGCTCCAGCGCGGCGGGCCAGCAATCGCCGCCCCCTTGAACAGGGGCCAGCGTCTCACCCGTCGCGGCCTTCCAGCGGTCGCGCGCCAGATCCCCGATCGCACGGGCGGCCGCACCGTCAAAGGCGCTGGTGGCATCGTGCCACGGCCCATGCTCCCGCCCATCCGGCGCATTGCGGCGCGGGTCGAAATCCGGATGCTCGCGCGTGTCCCAGCGGCCCACCGTAATGTCGATCCCGCCGCAGAAGGCCATGTCATCGTCGATGGCCACGATCTTCTGGTGATGCGATCCACCGAAGGGATGCATCGCATCCAGCCGCAGGGTGATGCGCGGATGCGCCTTCCACCGCAGCACAGCGGCCAGATTCGACGGGTTCAGCATCGCCTTGATGGCGCCGGTGTCCCAGCGCAGCAGCCGGATTTCCAGACCGGGCCGCCGCTTTGCCAGCCACAGGATGAAAGCGCCCAGCCTCTCGGGCCCGCCATCCGCAGCCGCATCGCCCAGAATGATGCGCGAATCGAAATCCCAGCCCACCAGAAGAATGCTTTTCTGCGCCGACAGCATGGCCTGGCGCAGGGCCACAAAATAATCCGCGCCGTCCACGACGAAGGAGAAACGGCCCGCGGTCTCGACCCGCCAGACGTTCCGGCCCGGTTCAAGTTCCGGCATGGTCAGACATTCCCCCGTCCAATGCGGAACATGGCATCGCCAGCTCCCTCGGGTCGACGCACGGCCCGGGCCGCCGGTTCCGCCCGTTTCGGCAAAATTTTGCCGCAACCGGCGGGAACCCGCCCGGCCCGCCGCCGTTGAACCGCAGAACCATGGTGCCGGAGAGCTTTTCCGGCTGGCAACGGAGGCAGAACATGGACGACGCAAGCGTGGGCTGGATCGCCGCAATCATCATCGGGGGCCTTGCGGGATGGATCGCCTCGTCGCTGATGAAAAGCGACACGGGGATCATCGTCAACATCCTGCTGGGCATCATCGGCGCCGCGGTGGCCAGCTTCCTGTTCGGAATCATGGGCGTCTCGTTCGGGGGATGGCTGGGCTATCTGGTGGCGGGCGTGCTGGGCGCCTGCATCCTGATCTTCGGTGCCCGCGCGATCAAACGCTGAGGCGTCCGGCAGACAGAATACAAAGGCCCCGCCATCCGGCGGGGCCCTTCCGTTTCCGATCAGGGCACAGGATCAGATCAGGGATGCGCGGTGATCGTCTCGTTCAGCCAGGGCACAAAGGCCGACACATCGGTATAGGCCGAGAACATCGCCTGCTCCTCGCAACCATGGCCCGAGGTGGAGGTCAGGCCCCAGCTGACGATGCCCGCCTGGATATAGCTGCCGTCTTCCAGCGGCACGACCAGCGGCCCGCCCGAATCGCCGTTGCACGAGGTTTTGCCCCCCTCGAACGTGCCCGAGCAGATCATGTTGTCGGTGATCGGCTCCGGCGCGGCGGCGATCAGCTGATCCCACAGCGCATAGGCGGCCTCATCTCCCACCGACAGGGTATTGACCGCATAGGAGAAGCCGATCGCCGCCTCTTCGGCCCGGGCCTCCATCATGGCGGTGTTGCACATGCTGCGGTCCAGCATCTGGATCTGCGCCTCGCGCAGGTCGGGCGAGGGACGGCCGCCGTTCTGCAGGCCCCAGCCGGTGACGATGGTGGTGATCCCCGGCTCCTGCAGCATGGTGCCGAAATCGGCGTCCGGCACTTCGACGGTCTGGTAGGGGGCATTCGGCTTCCGCGCCAGCTTGATCAGCGCGATGTCATAGTCCAGCCCGTTCACGTTGTAGGAGGGATGCTTGTAGATCGCCTCGACCGGAACACGGTCGCCCGAACCGTCCAGCTTGTTGGTGCCGACGACAATCGCAATCTCCTGCGGCAGCAGGTCGAAGCCGACGCCCTGCTCATCCGCCCAATGCACGCAATGCGCCGCGGTCAGCACCCATTGGTCCAGCACCATCGACCCGCCGCAGAACTGGCTGTCCACGCTGACCGGTTTTTCCGCCATGGTCAGCGCCACCTGCCACGGCCATGCGCCGTCCTGCGCGACCTTGCCGCCGATGACCTTGGCCCCGGCGGGATCATCCGCCTCGGCCGCGGCATCGCGCGCGGCCTTTTCGCCCGAGGCGACGAAGGTCCAGGGCGATTGCGCGCCCGCGTCCTTCTTCACAGGCGCGTCCTCGGCCAGCGCAAGCCCCGAGGTCAGCGCAAGGGCCGCCAGCAGGGTGAGAGGGGTTTTCAAATGTCTGGTCATCTCCAAAGTCCTTTCTGCAATCGGGATCACACGGACCCGGGTTTCAGGCGCACGACCTGACGGATCATCGTCAGGGCGGCCGGTTTCAGCGAAAAGCCGCGCATCGTCCCGGCTTCTTCATCCTCAATGGCAAGGCGGCTGTCCAGCCATGCCGTCATCGGGTCAGGGACACCGGCCAGGTTGCGGATGCCCCCGGGCGTGGCCAGCCGGGTCAGATCGACCCGCTGGCCGGTGGCACCTTCGACGGGCACGCCCAGAACCCAGATCTCCTCGACCCCGGCGACCGAACCCGCCTCGATCTGAAGGCCGACGCGGATAGTTTCGCCCGGTGCCAGCCGGTTGGCGATGTTCGACCGCGGCCAGATCGGCTGCACCTCGAAATCGGCGGCCATATACAGCACCGACACATCCTGCGTCTTGCCCGAGGTATTGGTGACCGTCAGCCACAGCTGATCGCAGGGCGCGGCGCCCTCATCGGGCCGCCACGGGGCGGGATCGGCGGCGGTGCCGCAGCCCGCCCCCTCCGCCGCGGCAGAGCGGCGGTCGATGGTGACGGTCAGCGCATCCTTGCCGGTCACGCTGCGTCCGGTGGCCCCGGCCAGCGTTTCGCGCAGGCGCAGCCCATGGGCGGCCACGGTCAGCGCGCGGTCCAGCGCCTCGGCCTCGGTCTCGCCGCCCAGACGCTCCACCCGCGGCGTGGACCCCGGACCTTCGGGGTCCAGAACGCCATCGGCCCCGGCCAGCGCCACGGTACCGTCGACAAGGATCGGCACCAGATCGGGCTTCGCGCCCGGCTCAGGCAGGGCCGCGGTCCATGCGGCATAGTCGCGCCCATCATCCACATCGGCCCGCACCGGCGCCGCCAGCGTCAGGGGCGCGGGTGGCGCTGCGGCAATCACCTCGGCCCAGAGCGCGCCTTCGGGCAGGCCGGCAGGCAGCACCGCCTCGCGCGCGGTGGCAGAGGTGACGGTGACCTGCGCCAAGGGGTCGCCCCCGGCGCCTGCGGCGTAAAGCGCCAGTTCCGCCCCCGCCTCCACCCCCTGCAAAAGCCCGGCGGCCAACTTGCCGCCCTCGATCCGGTAGCGCGCCGCTGCGGTTCCGGTGCCGAAGACCTGTTCGGTCAACAGCGGCCCCTCGCCCGCCGGTTCCTGCCGGGCGGGCCCCTGCACCATCGCATCGGCGGTGGCGGCCAGTACCTGCTGCCAGCTCGCCTCCGGCGCGGTGGTCAGGGTCTGCGCCAGCCGCAGGGTGAATTCGCCGTGCCAAAGCCCGGTATCACCCAAGGGATATTCAAACGACCGCTCATCCGATTGCGAGGAATAGAGGAAGACGAAATCCCCGGTCAGTTCCAGCGGTGCGGTGGCCGGGGCCGAGGGCGTGCCTTCAGGAATGCCCAGCAGGCCTTCGTCCAGTGCCCGCGCCACGCCCTGCCCCTCGGTCGAGCGGAAGCCGGTGTCGGAATGGCAGGCATCAATCATGCCCACCAGTTTCACCCCGCGGGACAGCAGCGACTGCGCCCAGACCTGCAACTCGTCATCCAGAATGGCGTTTTCGACCATCCCGATCTCACCCTTCCAGTTCTTCGCATCCGAAGGCAGGAAGATCTCGTCATAGCCGCCGCCCTCGTCCCCCGACATGTCGGGAGCCTGAGAGCCATGGCCGGAGAAATAGAACACCACCGTATCGCCGGGCTGCGCCTTGGCCGCCGTCGCCTCCAGCGCGGCCATGATGCCGTCCCGCGTGGGCGCGGCCGTGGTCACACCCTGCGGCAGGGCCGCCGCATCCGAGGTCAGCACCGTCATCGCCGAGGGGGCGACGCCCCGGGCCTCCAGCGTCTCGGCCATCAGCCGCACATCATTGCCGGGGCCTTGCAGATTGGCGTCCAGATAAAGGTATTCCCCCACCCCCACCAGCACGGCCAGAACCTCTGCCTTCGCGGCAGGGGCGGCCAGCAGGGCCACCGAGGTCAGCAGGGCATATGTGAGACGCGGTTTCATGAGGCCAAGATGCAAGGCCGCGCGACATCGGGCAAGTGGGCTGCACCGCATGACGGAATTTGTCATCGCCCTCTTTGCGGCGGGGCGACCCTTGTCGGCAGCCGGGGGGCTTCGCGCCCCCCGGACCCCCCGCGGGATATTTATGAACAGATGAATGGGGAGCGTCAGGAGGGGCTTTTCGGGAAGGCGATTTCCACCGTCAGACCCTTTGTGGCGCGGGGCAGCGACAGCCGCGCGCCGTGGCGCAGCGCGATGGCGCGGACAAGGGCGAGGCCGAGGCCATGGCCCTTGATGCCACGGTCGCGGTCCCGCTCGGCCCGGGTGAAGCGGTCGAACACCTCTTCGCCCATGCCGGGGGGCAGGCCGGGGCCGCTGTCTTCCACCCTGAGGACCGGATTGGTGCCGCCTTTGGCCACCAGCCGCAGATTGTCGCCCGGGCCACAATATTTGATCGCATTGTCCAGAAGATTGGCGATGACCTGCGCCAGAAGGTTGCGGTCGCCCAGCACCACCAGCCCCGGTTCGATCCGCGCCTCCGGGATCAGGCCCTTGTCTTCGGCCAGAGCTTCATAAAGCTCCCACATCTCGGAGGCGACCGCCGACAGGTCGACCGGCACCAGCCCGCCGCCGGTGCCCTGATCCGCCTCGGCCCGCGAGATATCCAGCAGAGAATCGAAGACGCGGATCGCCTGCCGCATCTCGGCCCTGACCTCGCCCGCCACATCTTCCTGCCCCTGAATCTGGTCCAGCTTGCGCAGCATCCGGTTCAGGGGGGTGCGCATCTCATGCGCGATCGTGTCGGACAGGCGGTGCGTGGCACGGTTCAGATTGGCGATCCGGTCCAGCATGGCATGGACATGGGTTTCCAGAAGGCCGAATTCATCCGTGCTGCGGGCGCCCGGCAGGCGGGCGTCCAGATCGCCCGCAGCCACCCGGTCGGCCAGATCATTGATCCGCCCGATCCGGCCCATCACCTGCCGCGCCGACAGCCAGCCCAAAGCGGCCCCCGCCCCCAGCAGAACGGCGACCAGCCCCAGCATGCCCCGGCGCAGCGCGGCGAGCGTATCATCGACCGGCGCCAGCGACCGCCCCACCAGCAGGGGAAATCCGCCGGGCAATTCACGCACCACCAGAAGCCAGCGGGTGCCGTCCAGCACCACCTCCTGTGCGGGGTCCGGGGCGAACCCCTCTCCGGCTGCGGCAACGCCGGCGGGCAGGGCGTCCAGCGTGCCGGCCAGCACCCTGCCCTGACGGTCGGTCAGCAGGAACATCTCCTCCGCACTGCCGGCGGCGGCGCGGTATTCTATCGCCTGCCGCAAAGCGATGATCCGGCGCTGTTCATAAAGCGCGGCCAGCCCGCCCAGATCGGCCGCCAGCAGCGACCTTTGCGCCTCGGTCAGGCGCTGGCCGACCAGGCGGTATTGCAACCCCATCGCCACCAGCGACAGAAGCGCCACGGCACAGGCCATCTGCGCGGCCAGCCGCCAGGTGGTGCGGGCGCGGATCGGGCGCTCGTCCTTCAGCCGTGCGCCGCCGCGTCCTGCCGTCACCCCTGTGCCCCGGCAGCGGGGAGGGGCGCGAAGATATAGCCTTCCCCGCGCGAGGTCTGGATCGCAGGCGAGCCCGCCTCCTCCAGCTTGCGGCGCAGACGGCCGACATGCACGTCCACCACATTGGTGCCCGGGTCGAAATGCAGGTTCCAGACGTTTTCCAGAAGCTGCATCCGGGTGACCACCTGCCCGGCATTGCGGGCGAAATAGGTGATCAGTTCAAATTCCTTCGGGCTGACGGCGACATGGGTGCGCTTCACATGCACGGTGCGGGCCTTCAGCCGGATCTCCAGATCGCCGAAGGCCAGAAGATCGTTGTCGGCGACCTGCACCGTGCCCCGCCGCAGCAGCGCGCGCAGGCGGGCGCGCAGCTCCTCGGCCTCGAAAGGTTTGGGCAGATAGTCATCCGCCCCTTTCTCCAGCCCCTCGACCCGGTTGGCCGCGCGGCCAAGGGCCGAGAGGATCAGGATCATCGCGCGGCTGCCGCCCGCCCGGATGCGGGCCATCCCCTCGACCCCGTCGCCGCCCGGCAGCATCCGGTCCAGCACGATGACGCGGTAATCGCCCGCCACCGCCTCGTCGATCCCGGCCTCCAGCGTGTCGCGGTGCGTGGCGGCACAGCCAAGCGCCTCGACCTCGGCGGTCACGGCGGCGGCTATGTCGGGATCGTCTTCAATGATCAGGATACGGTCGGTCATGGCGGTTCTTCGGCCTTTCGGATCAGGTCACAGGTTCAGAACACCACGACCGCGGGGTCAAGCACATTCGCGCCGCCCAGCGGACGAACCCCATCGGCCGAACCCCAGGGATCAAGGTAGATATGCCGGGTCTGGCCGCCCGGGGCCTGCACCAGAACCAGCGCGGGGCCGGTGATCTCCAGCGCCGCCAACGCGGCCGTGTCCATGGTCTGGCCGTTGACCGACAGGATGCGGTCCCCCTTGACCAGCCCCGCCGACAGCGCCGGAGAGTTCAGCGTGACATCGGTCACCGCGCCCTCTTCGCCCAGCACGATGCCAAGCGCGCCAAGGCGGTAGCTTTTCACCTTGGCCGGTTCGGTGGTCATCCCCGACAGGTCGCGGATGCGCAGCCCGCCGTCTGCCTCTTCGGCCAGAACGGGGGCGAAATCCATCACCAGTTCCACCTCGGCCCCGTCGCGCAGAACGGTCAGAACGGCCTTGCCGCTGTCAAGCGCCCGCTCGACCGCGAAGACGAAATCCCCCGCCTGCGCCAGCGCCCCGCCATCGACGGCAAGGATAATATCGCCCGCAGCCAGACCCGCCGCCGCGGCAAGGCTGCCCGGCGCGGTATTGTCGACCAGAAGGCCCGCGGCCGTCACGTCCAGCGCCTCGGCCACCTTGCGGTCCACCGAGCGGGCCGAAAGACCGAGCTTCGGGAAAGGGGTCAGCGTCTCGTCGATCAGCCCGGTCACGATCCGGTCCAGATCGCCCGCCGGAATGGCATAGGCGATGCCCACGAACATGCGGCTGCCGTCGGCAATCCGGCTGTTCATGCCCAGAAGCCGTCCTTCGGCATCGACCAGCGGCCCGCCGGAAGAGCCGGGGTTCACCGCGGCATCATGCTGCAGCAGGGTCATCGGCACGGTGATCTGCACCTGCCGCGCCGTCGAGGACACCAGCCCTTCGGTCAGGGTGAATTCGATGCCCAAAGGTGCGCCAAGGGCATAGACCTCCTGCCCCAGCGTCGCCGCCGCCTCGGCCGGAACCAGCCCGCGGCGCGGAGTGCCGCGATCCGCAAGCGCGATGACGGCCACGTCGCGCACCGCGTCGATGGCGATGACCTCCCCCACTTCTTCATTGCCGTGGCGGTCGATCAGCCGGACCTCCTCGGCCTCGCCCACCACATGGGCGTTGGTCACGGCCACTTCGGCCACCTCGCCCCAAAGGAAGGCGGAGCCGAGAAACGTATCCTCCGCGTCGTTGGAGCGGACGACCAGAACGGCGTCCATCGTGGATTCCAGAACGGCGGTATCGGCTGCGGCCGGGGCGGCACAAAGCCCCGATGCCACCAGAAGGCCCGTTACCGAAAATGCGGTCAGCCTGAGTCGGGCGGCGTGAAGAATCGTCGTCATCGAAAGCATATTGTTATGTTCCCTGGCTTCATTGCCTGATGCTCCGGAAGGTAAGGAGGCACCCCCCTGAACGTCACATGACAAATCCCGTCATCGGGAAATTGTGCATTTACAGGCCGATGGCCCGGCCGCATCTTTCGGTCATTCCGCAACCCGACCCCGGACTCCGTCCATGCGCCTTTCGCTTCCGATCCTTTTCCTTCTGGCTGCCGCAGCGCTTCCCGCCGCGGCGGAAGGCCCGGCGCCCCTGCGGCAGGCCGCGATTTCGGCCGAGCTTTATGCCCGCGGTCTTGCGACGGGCGATGCCCTGCTGATCCTGACCGCAGCCCGGCTGCGCAAGGATCTTGATCTTCGACCGGCCGAAGGCGAGGCGGATCTGCCGCTGGACTGGCAGGCGATGCTGGCCGCGGCGGAGCCGCTGATCGCGGATGACAGCGCGTTGCAGGCTTTGGCCGACGACATCGCCGCCGAAGCGCCGAAGGGCGTGTCCACCGGCCCGGTCTACCGCATCACGGCCCTAACGCCCGGGGTGATGGATCACAGCCTTTCGCTGGATTTCAAGGGCGGCGAATATGCCGAGGTCTATGTCGAGGCCGCACTTGGCACCGATCTGAACCTGTCCGTCCGCGATGAGCGCGGAAACCTGATCTGCGCTGACACCGAAGGGCTGCATGTCGGCTATTGCACCTGGACACCGGCCGCCGACGGCAGTTTTACCGTGACCGTTCAGGCGGACAGCCCTGCCGCATCCGAATATACATTGATGACCAATTGATCATGAGGCCCGAAATGCTGCGCAATCTCCTTTTCACCTCTGCACTTTCGCTTCTCGCCCTGCCCGCCTTCGCGCGCGAGAACCACGCCCTGATCGTTGCCGCCAGCGAATACCAGAATCTGGCCGAGAAATGGTGGCTCAAGGGACCGAAGAACGATGCCACGCTGGTCAGCACCTATCTTCTGACCGAGGCACCGGTTCCCTTCGCCCCGGAAAACGTGACCGTGCTGACCGATGACGAAGGCTATGATCCCGCCACGCTGGCCAATATCCGCGCCGCCTTTGCCGAGCTGGAGGCAACGGTCGAGAAGGGGGATTTCGTCTATCTGCATTTCTCGGGCCACGGGACGCAGGCCCCGGCGAAGGACCCCGATTCCGAACTGGACGGCCTGGACGAGCTGTTCCTGCCGGTGGATATCGGCAAATGGAACAACACCGTGGGCGTGGTCGAAAATGCGCTGGTCGATGACGAGATCGGCGCGCTGATCGACGGGCTGCGCGCCAAGGGCGCCGATGTCTGGGTGGTGTTCGACAGCTGCCATTCCGGCACCGCAACCCGCGCCGTCACCGCCGATGACGAAGAGGTGATGATGCGGCAGCTGCCCGATGAGGTGATTGCCGAACTGGGCATTCCGGACGCTCCGGCGACCACCC
The DNA here is from genome assembly GCF_049445895.1 of Neotabrizicola sp. VNH66. Lineage (NCBI taxonomy): Bacteria > Pseudomonadati > Pseudomonadota > Alphaproteobacteria > Rhodobacterales > Paracoccaceae > Neotabrizicola > Neotabrizicola sp. VNH66. The sequence goes on along the minus strand of NZ_JBMSDW010000011.1, from coordinate 119,910 downwards.
GCGCCGTCGGCGGCTCTGCCCCCGCGGCCGAGGTGCCGATGGATCAGGCTGACGAATCGCAGGCCGCGCAGGGCGAAGGCATGGGCGCGCTGATCGCCTTCTATGCCGCCCAGACGACCGAAGTGACGCCGGAGAAGCGGATGCCCAAGGGCTCTCCGGACCGCAAGTCGCAGGGCGTGTTCACCTATACTTTGTTCGAGACGCTGGCCGAATTTCCGGCCGCCACCTATGGCCAGATCGCGCAGGAGGTTCTGCGCAAATATGCCGTGGGCAATCTGGCCAAATCCACGCCTCTTTTCGAGGGCAATCTTGACGCCACCGTCTTCGGCGCCGAGCCCGGCGAACGGGTGGCGCAATGGGCCGCCACGGTGGAGGGCAGCACCTTCACCATCCCCGCAGGCTCGCTCCACGGGCTGGCGCTTGGCGATGAACTGGCGGTGATGCCCACGGCGGCGGATACGACCGACAAGGCCCTGGGCTATGTGAAGATCACGTCGCTGGACACCTTCACCGCCACCGCTGCCCCGGTTGAAAAGGACGGGATGACCCTTCCGGCCGAATTGCCGAAAGGCCTGTTCCTGCGACGGCTGGAGGCGAGCATCGACTTTTCGCTGACGGTGGCTCTGCCCGAACCGGGCAGCGTGCCTGCCGATGCCCTGCTGGCCGTTCTGGAGGACGTCAAGCTTGAGGCCGGCCCGCGGCTGAATTTCGTGGCCCCGGGGGCCGAGGCGGATCTGATCCTTGCCAGCGTGACCGAGGATATGTTGTCCCCGGAACAGAAATCCGCGCGCGATGCCATGCAGGACGACAAGCGCCCCGCCTTCGATGCACTGTGGATCCTGCCCGGCACCGGCCTGATTGAGGATGTAACGACCACACCCACCATCGACATTGCGGGTGTGACGGACAAGGCGCTGGTCACCGACACCGCCGATACGCTGGCCGCCATGGCCAAGGTGCTGAACCTGATGAAGCTGGGCGCCGCCATGGGGCCGGGCAATCTGGATGTCGAGGTCGAGATGCAGACGAAGGGCGGGGATGAAACCACGCTCCGCGGGCTGTCGGCCACCGAGGTTCCGGTTCTGGTGCCCGACGATCAGGTCCATGTGCTGGCCCGCAACAACATGGATGTGCCGGTGGATGTGAACGTGCTCTACATCGGGTCGGATTATTCCATCACCCATTGGTATGCCGGCCGCCTGCAGCCCGGGGATGAGCTGAAGAAGGGTCTGTTCAAGATATCGGACAGCTCGCTGGGGCAGGAACGGATGTTCGTCGTCGTCACCCCGGCAAAGGAACACAGCAAGGTGGAGGACCTGAGCTATCTGGCGCAGGATGCCGTGCGGGCCATCGTCCCCGAGGCAGGCCAGGGTCTGGATGCGATGCTGGACGAGGCCGGTTTCGGCCAGACCACCCGCGGGGCCATCGGGCTGGATGACGGCGGGACCGAGGCCGGGCCGGGACCGATGATCCTGCAGATCGAGGTCCGCACCCGCGCGGAGTGAAGCGTCGAACGGCCTATGCGTGCTTTCGGTTTTGCCGAAAGCACTTCATCTCTTGAGCATACTTTCCAAAAAGAAGCCAATTTCTTGGGCATGGCTGAACGAGGAGGCTCCTTGGCATATCGCGTTTACTTGGATACAGGTACTTTCCAAGCCATCGAAGAATGCGGAGGCTATGTATTTGGGGAAGATGACCTACCACGAGTGGAAGATTACGCGCTTGGCAAAGCGCCTCAGGTGATAATGCGACCTGATGGCGCGCTGATCCTTGAAAGTCTGCGTGACATATTTCTGTTTGATGATCGAGCACATTTCGATTGGGTAGTCTCACCTGCATCACTTGCAGAAATCGATGCCGCCAATGATTTTCATCGCAGTAGATACGCTAGGGAAGTGCTCGAACACACCGATATGTGCTTGTCGGAGAAACCTCCTGAGCAAGAAGCTGCAAGCATGGCATCAATCATGTGTAATCCCTTGTTCGGAAGTATCAGCCAAAAAGATAGGAAATTATTGGTAGAGGCTGCTGCTACTCAGTGCGACATCTTCCTAACAATTGAGAAGAAGCTACCTAAACAGGCAGATACTATTCTGAAGAAAATTAACCTACAGATCGCTACTCCAATGACTTTTTGGGAAATGCTCCGCCCCTACATTCGAGGTCTGTAAGTCCCACGCATTCGCGTCAATTTGGAGTTCAGCCCGCTCCAAGTAGTCAGGGGATGACCTTGCCCGGGTTCATCACCCCTCCCGGGTCCAGCGCGGCCTTGACCGCCCGCATCACATCCAGCGCCACAGGGTCCTTGCGCCGCCGCATCGAGGGCAGCTTCGACAGGCCGATCCCGTGTTCGGCGCTGAAGCTGCCGCCCAGTTCCGCCACCACATCCTCCACCGTCTCTCGCACGGCATCTTCCAGGACGGGATCCGCACGGGTGGGGAACAGGGTGTAATGCAGGTTACCGTCGCCCAGATGCGCCACGATCAGGCTGCGCAGCCCGGGGTCCAGCGCCTGCAACCGCGCCTCTGCCGTGGTCACGAAGGTCTCCACCCGGTCCAGCGGCAGGCAGATGTCGGTATCGACATAGGGCAGCAGGCCAAGGCAGATTTCCGCCGCCGCCTCGCGCCTTTCCCACATGCGGCGACGCTGCGCCTCCGATGTGGCGACGACCGCATCCTCGATCAGCCCCTCCTCCAGCATGCCCGCCAGCACCGCCTCCAGCCGGGCGGCCAGCGGCACCTGCCCATCCGGGCCGGGCGTGGCCTCTTCCGCCACGGTCGTTGCCGCCTCGATCAGGATCGAGACTTCGGGGATCTCCGCAAAGGGCAGGCCCAGATCGGGCCGCACCTCGGCCAGACGGCGGGAATAGCTGGCGGGCATGAACTCAAACGCCTCCACCCGACCTCCCGTCGCCGCCTGCATCCGGTTCAAGAGCGGCAGCGCCGCGGGCAGCGACCGGGCCGACACCACCGCCGTCGCATAGGCCAAGGGCTTCGGCACCAGTTTCATCACCGCGGCGGTGATGATGCCCAAGGTCCCCTCTGCCCCGATGAACAGCTGCTTCAGATCATAGCCGGAATTGTCCTTGTGCAGCTCGCTCATCAGGTTCAGCACGCGCCCGTCGGGCAGCACCACCTCCAGCCCCAGACACAGGCCCCGGGTCGAACCATAACGCAGCACGTTGGAGCCGCCCGCATTGGTGGACAAAGCGCCGCCCAGCATGGCCGAGCCGCGGGCGCCGAACCACAACGGGAAATAGAGGCCCACCGGCTCCACCGCATCATGGATGGTCTGCAGGATCACGCCCGCCTCGGCAATGACCAGCCGCGCGTCGGGGCGCAGGGCGCGGATGCGGTTCATCCGGTCCAGCGCAATCATCAGCCCGCCCGTGGTCATCGTGCCGCCGACCAGCCCGGTGTTGCCAGAAACCGGGACGACAGGCACCCGGGCCGCCGCCGCGGCACGGACACAGGCCGAGACCTCGGCGGTGGAGGCGGGCCGCACCACCGACAAAGGCGCACCGTGATAGTGGCGCATCCAGTCCGTCGCATAGCGCGCGGTATCGTCGCCGGTCAGCACATGCTCTGCGCCGACAATCCCGGCCAGTTCCTGCAGAAGGTCCATCGCCGCCACTCCCTCATTCGGGCGGAGCCTAGCCGGGCCGCCGCAGAAGGGCCAGATCGGGGTTGACACTCCGGGTCATCCGATCAACAGTTAGCACATATGCTAACAATAGGTGCCGTGATGTTCCGCTCCGCTTTCCTTGCCGCCGCCCTTCTGGCCACGCCTCTGGCCGCGCAGGACCTGTCCGATCTGGGCAGCCCGCCCGCCGGGACCTACGTTCTGGACCGCGCCCATGGAAAGTTGTGGTTCCAGATCGACCATCTGGGCTTCTCCAATTTCATGGCGCCCTTCACTCGCTGGGATGCCACGCTGACCTTCGACCCGGACGCGCCCGAGGAGATGAAGGTCACGGCCAGCATCGACGCCACCTCGCTGGAGACGTTCTACCCGGACGACAGCTATGACTTCAACGCACAGCTGGCCGGGCCGGATTTTCTGGATGCGGCGCAGTTCCCGCAGATCACCTTCACCTCGACCGCGGTGGCGCTGACCGGCGAGAAGACCGCCGATGTGACGGGCGACCTGACCCTGCGCGGGGTGACAAAGCCGGTGGTGCTGCAGGTGACATACAATGGCGGATGGGGCCATATGCCGCTGGACCCGGGTGGCGCACGGGCCGGATTTTCGGCCAAAGCCACGCTGAAACGGTCTGACTTCGGGCTGAGCGTGGGGATCCCCACCCCCGAGATGCCGCTGGGCGTGGGGGATGAGGTTCAGGTGTTCATCGAGGCAGAGTTTTCAAACCCCGACGCACCGAAACCCTGATCAGGGCGCCCCGTCCTGCGCCGCGGCGATCAGCTCCAGCACCGCAGGGCCAAGCGCCGCCACGATCAGCTTCACCCCTTGGGCGTTCGGGTGGATGCCGTCGGCCTGCATCCATGCCCCCATGGACGCGGGATCGGACGGGTCCGCGCCTTCTGCCATCAGCCCGGAAAAGAACTCCGGCGCCAGAATCGCGCCGGTCTCGGCCGCAAGCTCGGGATAGATCGCATCAAAGGCGGTCTTGTAATCCGCGCCCCAGTTCGACGGCGCCTTCATCGGCACCAGCAGAACCGGCAGACCGCGCCCCGCCGCCACCTCCAGAATGGCGGAAAGGTTGCGCCGCACCTCCTCCGGCGGCAGGCCGCGCAGCATGTCATTCCCGCCCAAAGTAACGATCAGCGCATCCGCATCGGGGCCAAGCGCCCAATCCACCCGCGCCAGCCCCCCGGCCGTGGTATCGCCCGAGACACCGGCATTCTGCACCACCGCCTCGGCCCCCTGCCCGTCCAGCCAGAGCTGCAGCTGCGGCACCAGCCCCTCGCCTTCGTTCAGGCCATAGCCGGCGGTCAGGCTGTCGCCCAAAGCCACGATCTGCACAGGCTCTGCGCGCGCGGCCCCGGAAAAGCCCGCCGCGGAAAAGACAAACGCAAACGTGAGGTTGCGCCCGGCCCGGATTGCGCCATATCCGATCTGAACCGTTCGTTTCAGGAAATCCCGCATGCCCGAGGCCGTCCTTTCGCTTTCCGATGTCCGCCTGACCCTTCAGGGCAATGCCGGACCCGTCGAAATCCTGAAAGGCATCTCGATGAAGGTCAACCGGGGTGAGACGGTCGGCATGATCGGCCCCTCCGGCTCTGGCAAGTCTTCGCTTCTGATGCTGATGGGCGGGCTGGAACGTGCAACCGGCGGCCGGGTCGAGGTTCTGGGGCAGGATCTGACCACGCTGGACGAAGACGGGCTGGCCGCGTTTCGCCGGGGCCGGATGGGTGTGGTGTTCCAGTCGTTCCATCTGATCCCCACCATGACCGCGCTGGAAAACGTGGCGCTGCCGCTGGAACTGGCCGGTGTGGCCGATGCCTTCCCCCGCGCGCAGGAGGAACTGGCCGCCGTCGGGCTGGCGCACCGGCACGACCATTATCCGGCGCAGCTTTCGGGCGGCGAACAGCAGCGGGTGGCTTTGGCCCGCGCGACCGCGCCGCGGCCTGCGCTTCTTTTGGCGGATGAGCCCACGGGTAATCTCGACAGCGCGAATGGCGCCGCGATCATGGATCTGATCTTTGCGCTGCGCGACCGGCACGGCGCCACGCTGGTCCTTGTGACCCACGCGCCCGAACTGGCGGAACGCTGTGATCGCATCGTGCGGCTGGCCGACGGGATGGTGGCGGCATGAGCCTTGCCTTCCGCATCGCCCGCCGGGAATTGCGCGGCGGCATCGCCGGATTCCGCGTGTTCCTGATCTGCCTGGCGCTTGGCGTGGCGGCGATTGCCGCCGTGGGCACGCTGCGCGCCTCGATCCAGGGGGCGCTGGCCGATCAGGGCGCCACGCTTCTGGGCGGCGATGCCGAGATGGAATTCACCTATCGTTTCGCCGATGCGGACGAACTGGCCTTCATGGACCGCATCGCCACGCGCACCTCTGGCATCGCGGATTTCCGGTCCATGGCGGTGATCGAAGGCGATTCCGCGCTGACGCAGGTGAAGGCGGTGGATGACCTCTGGCCGCTTTACGGCGCGCCGGTGCTGGACCCCGCAATCCCGCTGGATCAGGCGCTGGCCACGGTGGACGGCCTGCCCGGCGCGGTGATGGACCCGGTGCTGATCGCGCGGCTGGGGCTGGAACCGGGCGACACCTTTCGTCTGGGCACGCAGGTGTTCCGCCTGACCGCGGCGCTGCTACGTGAACCGGACAGTGCGGCGGCTGGCTTCCTGCTGGGCCCGCGCACCGTGGTGCGGACGGCGGATCTGGCGCAATCCGGCCTGCTGGTGCCCGGCTCGCTCTATGAAACAAAATACCGCCTCGCCCTGCCCCCCGGCGCCGATCTGGCCGCCCTGAAGGCCGAGGCCGAAGGCCAGTTCCGCGACAAGGGCCTGCGCTGGCGCGACAGCCGCAATGCCGCGCCGGGGATCGACCGCTTCGTCACCAACATCGGCAGCTTTCTGGTGCTGGTCGGGCTGGCCGGGCTGGCCGTGGGCGGCGTCGGCATCTCGGCCGCGGTGCGGGCATGGCTGGACGGCAAGACGGCGACCATCGCCACGCTGAAGACGCTGGGCGCCTCATCCGGGCTGATCTTCCGCACATTTCTGATCCAGATCGCCGCACTGGCCGCCGTGGGCATTGCCGCGGGGCTTGCTTTGGGCGCGGGGCTGCCCGCACTGCTGGCCCCGGTGATCGAGGCGTCGCTGCCCTTCCCGGCCGAGATCGGCCTGTCACCGCGGGCACTGGCCGAGGCCGGGTTCTACGGCGCGATGACGGCACTGATCTTCACCCTCCTGCCGCTGGCCCGGGCCGAACGGACCCGCGCCGCCGCACTTTATCGCGGGGCGACCGGCCGGGTCTGGCCCCGCAAACGCTGGATCGCCACGCTTTTGGGACTGGTCGTGGTGCTGCTGACCGTGGTGGTGTGGGCCTCGGGCCTGCCTGAACTGGCGCTTGGTGCGGCATTCGGGGTCATGGCCGCACTGGCCGTGCTGGCGCTGGCGGCGCTGGCCCTTCGCTGGGGCGCACGGCGGCTCGCGCGGTCCGGCGCGGGGCGCGGACGCCCTGCCCTGCGCGCGGCACTGGCCGCAATCGGCGGCCCGGGGTCCGAGGTGGTGCCGGTCGTCCTGTCCCTTGGCCTTGGCCTTTCCGTGCTGGCCGCCGTGGGCCAGATCGACGCCAATCTGCGCGCGGCCATCGACCGTGACCTGCCGACCCGCGCGCCCGCCTTTTTCTTCGTGGACATCCAGCCAGACCAGATCGACCCGTTTCTTGCGCTGATGGACGGCAATCCCGCCGTCACACGGCGCGAAAGCTCTCCCATGTTGCGGGGGGTGATCACGCAGATCAACGGCAAACCGGCGCGAGAGGTGGCGGGCGACCATTGGGTCGTGCGCGGCGACCGCGGCGTCAGCTATGCCGATTCCCTGCCCGAGGGGACCAAGATCGTGGCCGGAGACTGGTGGGGCGAAGGTTACACCGGCGCGCCACAGGTCAGCTTTGGCCAGACCGAGGCCGCAGAGATCGGGCTGAAGCTGGGCGATACCATCACCACGAACATTCTGGGCCGCGACATCACCGCCACCCTCACCTCGTTCCGGGAGGTGGATTTCTCCACCGGCGGCATGGGCTTTGTCATGGTGATGAACGCCGCCGCCCTGCGCGGGGCGCCGCACACCCACATTGCCACCGTCTACGCCCCGCCCGAGGCAGAGGCGGCGATCCTGACTGAAGTGTCGAAGACATGGCCGAACATCACCGCGATCCGGGTGGGCGAAACCATCGACCGGGTGAGCGAGGCCCTGTCCGCCATCGCCACAGCCACCGCCTGGGCCGCCGCCGGAACGCTGGTCACCGGCTTTGCCGTGCTGATCGGCGCTGCGGCGGCAGGCGAGCGTGCCCGCAGCTACGAATCGGCCCTGATGAAGGTTCTGGGCGCCACACGGCGGCGCATTCTGGGCAGCTTTGCCCTGCGTGCGGCCCTGATGGGGGCGGCGGCGGGCATGGTGGCCGTGGTGGCGGGCGGTATCGCGGGATGGGCGGTCATGACCTTCGTCATGGAAACCACCTACAGGTTCGAGCCGGTCTCGGCCCTGGGCATCGTGCTGGGCGGCGTGGCGGCGACCGTTGCCGCAGGGCTGATGTTCGCGGCCCGTCCGCTGGCCGCACGCCCCGCCCGCATCCTGCGCGCGCAGGACTGACCGATACAGGGTTGAGAGATCAGGCCCGGCCGCGCATCCGCGCCAGAGTCAGCGGAATGGCCCGCAGGTTGCGGCTTTTCGGCTTCAGCCGCAGTGCAAGCCGCGCCAGCCATCCCAGCGGCGCCAGCTGCCGCGCCAGCCGGACCGCGCGATCCATCGCCCCCTCCGGCGCCTGTGCGGCATAGGCCTCCAGCGCCGCATCGACCCAGCGGCCGTCCTGCGGCCACTGCACTTCGGCGCTGTGAACAAAGACCAGAATGTCGCGCGCCTGCCAGAACCCGCCGCGCCTTTTGCGCGAGAAATTCTCAAGGTCGATAAACGTGGCCTGCCGCCCGTCCCAGCAGATGTCTCTGACCGCCGGACGGCCATGCGACAGCCCCGCCCAGTGCAGCAGCGCCAATGCCTTTCCCGCCGCACGGAACCCGGCCAGACGGTCGGCCTCCGAAAACCCGGCATCGGACACCAGCGTCATGAGTGACGGGCCGCGATCGGCCAGCACCATGAAACCGGGGCCTTCCATCGCCACCTCGGGCACCGGCATGCCCGCCTCGGACATGGCCTGAAGCCCCGCCCGTTCGGCGCGGAACTGGCGTTCGGGATCGCCCTTCTGCAACCGCAGGAACAGACCCATCTTCTCCACCCGCTTCAGCCAGAACCGCCGCCCGTCGCGCAGGGTCAGCGGGCGGATACGCTCCACCGGGCCATCCAGCGCGGCGCGGACGGTTCGGGTCAGGTCATCAGAGGTGGGCTCAGGGGGAACGGGTTCGGGCGGCACGGCCTTGCAACGCGACAACGGAAGATCCGTTCCATGTAACGCCCGGCCATCGGTTTTGTAAGCACAGCACGATCACGCCGGCGCGACGCCGCCCGTTGCGGCGGAAAATCAGCCGAAGAAGCCCGGCCCTGCCCGCTCCAGCAGCCGCAGCGCCAGCGCTTCGCCCAAAGCGGCGCCTTCCGCCACCGGACCGCGGATATGATCGGCCACAGCGCCGGTGCCGTCCGGGCGCAGCAATTCACCCCGCAGCCAGAGCGTATCGCCTTCGACCATTGCCAGACCGGCAATCGGCGTCTGGCACGACCCGTCCAGCCGCAGAAGGAAGGCCCGCTCCGCCGCCAACCGCAGCCCGGTGTCGCGGTCATGGATGCGCGCCAGCATCGCCTGCACGCGCGGATCGTCGGCCCGCCGTTCGACCCCGATGGCGCCCTGGGCCACGGCGGGAAGCATCTCTTCGGGTGCGATGGCCGAACGCGCCACATCCGCCATCCCCAGCCGGATCAGCCCCGCCATGGCCAGGAAGGTGGCATCGGCCACGCCCTCCTCCAGCTTCCTCATCCGGGTCTGCACATTGCCGCGGAACTCCACCAGCTTCAGATCGGGGCGCCGCAGCGCCAGCTGTGCCCGCCGCCGCAGGCTGGAGGAGCCGACCGTCGCCCCCTGCGGCAGTTCCGCGATGGAACCGTAATGCGGGCTGACAAACCCGTCGCGCACATCGGCCCGCGGCAGATAGCAATCCAGCACCAGACCGGCGGGCTGCACCGTGGGCATGTCCTTCATCGAATGAACGGCAATGTCGATCTCGCCCGCCAGAAGCGCCTCTTCGATCTCGCGCGTGAACAGCCCCTTGCCCCCGATCTCGCGCAGGGCCTTGTCCTGGATCTGGTCGCCGGTGACCTTGATCACCACCGTCTCGAACGCTTCTTCCGGCAGGGAAAAGGCCGCCATCAGCTGGCGGCGCACCTCATGCGCCTGCCACAAAGCCAGCGGAGAGCCGCGGGTGCCGATCTTCAACGGCCGGTCGGATGCGGGAAGGTCGCGGGGGGGCAGATCGGATGTCATGCCCCCGTTTACCCGCGACAAAGCCGCCGTTCAACGGTTTGGCGACCGGGCGGCACCTTGACATGCCGTCGCAGCCGCGCAAGGCAGGGCCGCACCCCGAAAGGCCGCAGAAGACGGAGACCGGCATGACCAAACTGATGCTGCGCGCCCTTGCGGGCGAAACCCTGCCCGTGCCCCCTGTCTGGATGATGCGGCAGGCCGGGCGCTATCTGCCGGAATACCGCGCGACGCGGGCGCAGGCGGGGGATTTCCTCTCACTCTGCTATACGCCCGATCTGGCGGCCGAGGTGACGCTGCAGCCGATCCGCCGCTACGGCTTTGACGCAGCGATCCTGTTTGCCGACATCCTGCTGTTGCCGCAGGCGCTTGGCCCCAAACTGTGGTTTGAGACCGGTGAAGGTCCCCGGATGGAGACAACGACCACGCCCGCGCAGGTGGCCGCCCTGCGCCCGGCCGAGGCCGTGCATGAAACGCTGGCCCCGGTTTATGAAACCCTGCGCATCCTGTCGCGCGAACTGCCGAAGGAGACGACGCTGATCGGCTTTGCCGGGGCGCCGTGGACGGTGGCCACCTATATGATCGCCGGGCGCGGCAAGGACGAACAGGCCGGCGCCCATGCGCTGAAATCGCAGGACCGCGCAACGTTTCAGGCGCTGATCGACAAGATCACCGAGGCGACGATCCTGTATCTGTCCGCCCAGATCGAGGCCGGGGCCGAAGTGGTTAAGCTGTTCGACAGCTGGGCCGGAAGCCTGCACGGACAGGATTTCACCGATTTCGCCGTCGCCCCCGCCGCCCGCATCATCGCCGCGCTGAAGGTCCGCCACCCGCAGGTGCCGGTCATCGCCTTCCCGCGGGAGGCAGGGGACGGCTACATCGGCTTTGCCCGCACCACGGGGGCCGATTGCGTGGCGGTGGACAATTCCGTGACGCCGGAATGGGCGGCGGAGAATGTGCAGAAGGATGGCTGCGTGCAGGGCAACCTTGCGCCGCATCACCTTGTCACCGGCGGCGAGGATCTGATCCGCGAAACCCGCCGCGTGGTGCAGGCATTCCGTGGCGGCCCGCATATCTTCAACCTTGGCCATGGCATCACGCCGGATGCCAGCCCGGACAACGTGGCCCGGATGATCGACGCGGTCCGCGGGGGATGAAACACCGGCTCCTGTGGGGCGCGGGCGCGGCACTGGCCGTGGCGGCCGGATGGCTTTGGCTGTCCGGGCTTTTCGGGCTGGGGCTGCATTTCTGGGCGATGCGCTCTGCCGCCCAGGACTGGCAGGACCGCGGCCTGTGGCTGCCCTATTACAGCGCCACGATCGAGGCCCGGCCGATCATCGGGCTTTCGGACAATGCCTCCGGCCTGACCTTCAGCCCCGATACCGGCACGCTGTTCGCTGTCATCAACCGCCCGCCCGCCGTGGCCGAAATCTCACCCCAGGGGCAGCTGATGCGGCTGATCCCGCTGGAAGGGGCCGAGGATCCCGAGGGCATCACCCATGTCGCGGGCCCAACCTTCGTCATCGCGGATGAGGGACTGCAACGGCTGAACTGGGTTGAGATCACGCCCGCCACTACAACCCTGCCTCTGGAGGGCACGCCACAGCTGACGCTGAACTTCGGCGCCTTCGGCAATATGGGCTTTGAAGGGGTGACCTGGGATCAGGCGCGGGGCCAGCTTCTGGTCGCGCAGGAGATGTGGCCGGTGCGGGTGCTGATCCTTGAGGGGCTGGACAAGACGCTAAAGGGCGCGGGCCTTGATGTGACGGTGCGGGAATGGCGACCGCGGGAACGGACCGGCCATTTCGCGGCCGATCTGTCGTCGCTCTCGGCCCATGACGCCACCGGCAATCTGGTTCTGCTCAGCGACCTGACCTCGGCCGTGGTGGAATATGCGCCCGATGGCGCCCCGGTCAGCATCATGCCGCTTTGGGCGGGCTGGCACGGTCTGACCCGTGATGTGCCGCAGGCCGAAGGTCTGGCCATCGGGCCGGACGGGGCGCTCTACCTCGTGTCCGAGCCGAACCTGTTCTACCGTTTTGACCGCAGCACGCCCGCGCTTTGGGCAAAGGGGGCGGAATGACCATGCTCTGGCCGCTGATCGCGCTGACAGGGGCTGCCCTGCAAACGCTGCGCAATGCCACGCAAAGCGGTCTGACCGCGCGGATCGGCACCATCGGCGCCACCCAGGTGCGGTTCCTGTTCGGCCTGCCCTTTGCCGCAGCCTTTCTGCTGCTGGCCGTGGCGGTGACGGGCCAGCCCCTGCCCCGGCCGGATCTGACGGTGATCCTCTGGGCCGCCTTCGGCGGTTGGGCGCAGATCGCCGCCACGGCGCTGATGCTGTTCGTGATGAAAACCAACGGCTTCGGCATCTCGACCGCCTGGCTGAAGGGGGAACCGGTGATCGTCGCGCTGATCGGCTGGGCCGTGCTGGGCGATCCGCTGACGCCCGCCATGCTGCTGGGCATCGGCGTCGCAGTCGCGGGGGTGCTGATCCTGTCGCTCCGCCCCGGCATGACGCTGGACCAGCTGGCGCAGTTGCGGCCCGCAGCGCTTGGCCTTCTGGCGGGGGCGTTCTTCGGCCTGTCGGCCATCGGTTTCCGCGGCGGCATAGTGGCCCTGGGCGAGGGTGACAGCCTGATCCGGGCGCTGACCGTCCTGGTCATCGCGCTGGCGATCCAGAGCGCCACGCTGATGCTGTGGATGCTGGCCTTCAACCGACCGGCCCTGCGGGGCAGCCTTGCCGCATGGCGCCCTTCGCTGTCGGCCGGGGCCTTGGGCGCCGCCGCCTCGGCCTGCTGGTTCCTGTCCTTTGCGCTGGCCAGTGCCGCCCATGTCCGCACCGTCGCGCTGAGCGAGGTGATCTTCGCGTTGATGCTGTCGCGCTGGCATTTCCGCCAAAGCGTCACCCGGCGGCAACTGGCCGGGATCGCCGTGCTGCTGGCGGGGGTGGCGGTGCTGCTGTTGGCGGGCTAACCCGCGAAACGCGCGCCCAGCATCCCGCGCAGCGCCGCCAGTGCCTCCTCCGCGCCCTCGGTCGCGGCACCGATTCGCACGTTAACACGGCGTGCCCAGCCCACCCGCGCGGCCCCGGCGGCGGTAATCGCGATCTCCAGCCCCTTCGGCCCCAGCGTCACCGTCTCGACCACATCCTCGCCGCCCAGGCTCTCGTCTGAAACCTCGAACCAGACCGGCCCGCCCTCCAGCGGCTGGCGGAACAGGATGTAAGGCTCATCCTCCTCCTCGCCCTCGGCAAAGCCCACGAACAACTGGCCCTCATCCTCGACGACCGAGGCATAGGCGGCTTTGACGGTGATGTCGGCCATGGGGTACTCCACTGGTTCTGTGCCCAAGGCACCAAGCGCAGCCGCGCGCCGGGGTCAAGCCCCGCGCGACGGATGCAGCCACCGCGGCGGAATGCTAGGCATGGGCCATCTGACCGCCGAATCAGCAGGGTGCGCGCCATGTCCGAACAGAAGACCGTCGTCCTGACCGGCGCCTCCCGCGGGATCGGCCATGCCACCGTCAAACGCTTCTCACGCGAGGGATGGCGGGTACTGACCTGCTCACGCCAGCCGTTCGATCCGCGTTGCCCCTGGCCGGGTGGCGAGGCGAACCATATCGAGATCGACCTTGCCGATCCGAACATGACCATCGCCGCCATCGAGACGATCAAGGCCAAGGTCGACGGCAAGGTTCACGCACTGGTCAACAATGCCGGGATCAGCCCCAAGGGGCCGGGCGGCAAGCGGCTGAATACGCTGGACACCGACCTGCGGACCTGGGGCCATGTGTTCCATGTGAACTTCTTCGCCAGCGTCATCCTTGCGCGCGGGCTGAAGGACGAGCTGGCCGCGGCAAAGGGCAGCATCGTCAATGTCACCTCGATCGCGGGAAGCCGGGTCCATCCCTTTGCGGGTGCGGCCTATTCCACGTCAAAGGCGGCGCTGGCGGCACTGACCCGGGAAATGGCGCATGACTTCGGTCCCTTGGGGGTGCGCGTCAACGCCATCGCACCGGGCGAGGTGGAAACCTCGATCCTGTCGCCCGGCACCGAGAAGATCGTGGAAAAGCTGCCGATGCAGCGGCTGGGGCAGCCCTCGGAGGTGGCCGATGTGATCTGGTTCCTGTGTTCGGACCAGTCGAGCTATATCTCCGGCGCCGAGATCGAGGTGAACGGCGCCCAGCACGTCTAGGAGGTGGCGCCCCCGGCCCGTTCGACTCGTGTGAGGATCGCAGGCTAATGCGGTTCGTCCGTGCGGGGGATGACCGGCAGGTCGTCGCTTTCCGGCACGATGTGACGTTCGATCATCCGGTGCACCCGCGGCCCGGCGGGATCGCGGTTCAGCACGAACAGCCGGTCGTAATTCTCGGAATCGCGGTGCGTGCGGCGCTGGTTGTGGCGGATGTAATCCGTCCATGTCGCCACATGATAGCTTTCGACCCAGATGTCGGGATTTTCCAGATCGCGCAGCAGCACCCACTGACTGGCCCCGTCCCGCCGCCTTATGCGCCGCCGCTCGCCCATCAGGGCCAGAAAGGCATTGGTGTTTTCCGGCGGTATGTCCCAGTCGATCATCACCATGATCGGCCCCGACCGCGGCTTCAGGTCCAGCCGCAGCGCCGGCGCGTTGAAGCGGTTGACCGGGTCAAGGTTGGCGTCCGACAGATCCGGCATCGGCAGCACGAAGCCCAGGACCGCCCCCGCAACGAGCAGCGCCGCCGCCGCAAACAATGCACCCGGCACGGAAGAGACCTCTGACACCGCGCCCCAGAGCCAGGCGCCCACGGCCATGCCGCCGAAGGTCAGCGTCTGATAGAGCGCGAGAACCCGCCCCACCACCCAGCGGGGGGTGGCAAGCTGGGTGGATACGTTGAAATGCGACAGCGCCAGCACCCATGCCGCCCCCGCCATCAGAAGCCCGGGCACCGCCATCAGAACCGATTGCGCGAGGCCCAGGATGACCGAGCCAAGCGCGAACCCCAGGAACGAGACGGCGACGATGGTCTCGATCCGGGCCACGCGGCGGATTTGCGGCGTGGCCACCGCCCCGGCGATGGCCCCCAGCCCGAAGACCCCCAGCATCAGGCCGAAGGTGGTGGCGCCCCCGTCCATCCGGTCACGGGTGACCACGGGCAGCAGGGCCAGCACCGCCACCGCTGCCAGACCGAACAGAAAGCCCCGCGTCATCACCCGCACCAGATTGGGCGACAGCGAGACATAGCGCAGCCCGGCCCAGACCGCGCTGCCCAGCTTCTCGGCCGGAAGGCTGCGGTCCTCCTTGGGTGACTGCCAACGCAGGAGCGCGTAGATCACAGCCAGATAGGACAAGGCGTTCAGCCCGAAGGCCGCCGCCGGACCCGCCGCCGCCACGATCAACCCGCCAAGCGCCGGGCCGACCGACCGCATGAGGTTGAAGCTCATGGAATTCAGCGTGACCGCCGTGGGCAGATCCTCCCGCGGGACAAGATCGCGCATGGACGCCTGCCAGGACGGCAGGTGCATGGCCGAGCCGAGCCCCAGCAGAAAGGTGAAGGACAACAGCCCCCACGGCCCCAGCACCCCAGCCCATGCCAGCACGGCCAGCACACCGGAGACCAGCGCCATGAAGGTCTGCGCGGCCAGCATCACCTTCCGGCGGTCGAAATTGTCGGCCACCGCACCGGCCACCATCGCCAGCACCATGATGGGCAATGTGGTCGAGGCCTGCACCATGGCCACCATCGCCTCGGACGGGGTCAGTTCCGCCATGGCCCAGGCCGCCCCCACGCCCTGCACAAGGGTTCCCAGATTGGCGACCAGGGTCGCGGTCCAGATCAGCCGGAAATTCGGATAGCGCAGCGGCGACAGGACGGACTGGCTGGCGGGGGGGCTTGGCATCGCTTTCGCGCCTCTGCGTTACTCCAGCGTGGCGATCAGGGCGCGCAGGGTCTCGATCCCCTCGCCCTTTTCGGAACTGGTCACAACGATTTCGGGATAGGCGGCGGGGTGTTTCTGCAAGGCTTCCATCGTCTGGGCGATATTCGCCTCGCGCGTGGCAAGGTTCACCTTGTCGGCCTTGGTCATCACCACCTGGAACGTGACCGCGGATTTGTCCAGCAGATCCATGATCTCCTGATCCACCGATTTCACGCCATGGCGCATGTCGATCAGGACAAAGGCGCGGCGCAGGGTCTGGCGGCCCTGCAGATACTGCTTCAGCAGCGCCTGCCACTTGGCCACGATGGCCACCGGCGCCTCGGCAAAGCCATAGCCGGGAAGGTCGACGATATAGCGGGCCTCACCAAGCGCGAAGAAGTTGATCTCCTGCGTCCGGCCCGGCGTGTTCGAGGCACGGGCCAGGTTCTTGCGGTTGGTCAGCGCGTTGATCAGGCTGGATTTGCCGACATTGGACCGCCCGGCAAAGCAGACCTCCACCCGGTCCGCCGGGGGCAGCGCGGCCATGGCCGTCACGCCCTTCACGAAGTCGACCGGCCCTGCGAACAACAGGCGGCCCGCCTCGCGCGCGTCGTCCGCAGCCTCGGGGGCAAGGGTAAAGGTCATCGCCATCAGAGAAACTCCACCTTGTCGCCCCGGGCCACCGGGCCGGATTCGACCACCACCCCGAAGACGCCGAAATCCTGCACGCCGACCGTCTCCATCAGCGCATCCAGCGTGTCGCAGTCCACCACCCCCGTCTCGGGGTTTGACATGGTGGCCCGGCACCGCCCCACCCGCTCGCGGATTTCCAGCACCGCGCCGCCGATCCGCAGCCGGCGGCCGATCCAGCGCATTTCCTCCCACGGCTGGAACCCGTCCAGCCAAAGATTGCCGCGCCAGCGGTGGATCGACAGGTCCCGCTTCATCTTCGCACCAAGCGCCGCATTGGAAGCGAGGTTCTTGATCGAGACACTGGGATAGGCGCTGTCCGTCATGGCCCGGTCAGGTGCCCGCACCAGCGCCACCGGGCGGAACCGCGCCTGCGGGCTGATCGGGGCCACCCAGTCGATCAGCCGCTGGCCCTCGGTCTCGGGATCGAAGGTCAGGTCGGGCAGGTTCGGGTGGGTCAGGGTGATCTGCCCCGTCTCGTCATCAAAGCGGGCTGAGATCGCCATCAGCGCGGGCGTCCGGGCCGCACGCTGAAAGTTGACGCAGGGTGCCCAGCCCGGTGCGGCGGGATCGAATTTCGACAGGTCATGCGCCACCGCCCAATGCCTGTCCCACGGCAACGCGCGCCCCGCCGAAAGCACAACGGACGCGAGTTCCTCGCGTCCGTGGGCCTTGATCGGATGGCGGAAGATATGCGCCAGCGTTCCGGTCATTTCTTCTTTCCGGCCGGGGGCTTGTTCACATTCGCCGCCGCGGCCGCCTCTTTCTTGCGGAACCCCTTGCGGATGTTGCCGAACAGGTCCGGCTTGTGCCCGTGGCTGCGCATGATGATGTATTGCTGGCTGAAGGTGATCAGGTTGTTCGTGATCCAGTAAACCACCAGACCCGAGGCAAAGCCACCCAGCATGAACATGAAGACCCAGGGCATCCAGGCGAAGATAGAGGCCTGAACCGGATCGGCGGGCGCCGGGTTCAGCTTCTGCTGCAGCCACATGGTGATGCCAAGGATGATCGGCAGGATGCCGATGAAGATCAGATGCAGCACGGTGCCCGGCATCGGCGCATCCCACGGCAGCAGGCCGAACAGGTTATACAGCGACGAAGGATCGGGCGCCGACAGGTCCTTCAGCCAGCCGAAGAACGGCGCGTGCCGCAGTTCGATGGTGACGAAGATCACCTTGTAGAGGCTGAAGAAGATCGGGATCTGGATCAGGATCGGCAGGCAGCCCGCCGCCGGATTCACCTTCCGGTCGCGGTAAAGCTGCATCATTTCCTTCTGCAGCTTCTGGCTGTCGCCCGCGGCGCGTTCCTTGATCGCCTCCATCTCGGGCTGCAGTTCCTTCATCCGCGCCATCGAGACATAGGATTTATAAGCCAGCGGCAGCACGATGATCTTCAGCACGAAGGTCAGCGCGATGATCGCAAGGCCCATATTGCCGATGGCGCCGTGGATCCAGTGCAGCATGGCGAAGATCGGCTTCGTCAGGAAGTAGAACCAGCCCCAGTCGATCGAGTTGATGAAGCCCGGGATCGGCGCCTCATCCGGATTGGCTTTGGTGCCGAACAGGCCCGAGATGAAGCCCGGATCGTTTTCGTAATCGCGGATCGTCGCCCATTCCTTGGCGCCCGCGAAGAAGCGGGTCTCAGTCGTGGCGGTCTGGCCCGCGGCCACTGTCATCAGCGGCTGACGCACCTCGGTCTGGAAGATGTCGGCCGATGCGACATATTTCGTCACCTGGGTGAAGGGTTTGCCCTGTTCGGGCACCAGCACGGCCATCCAGTAATGGTCGGTAAAGCCGATCCAGCCATCGGTCTTGGCCTCGATCACCTCGGCGGGGTTCTGTTCCCGCTCGACCACGGTCAGGTCCTTGACGTCGCTATAGTCATGCTCCTGCCGGGTGCCGTCCGCCTGCGAGATCACGCCCTCATGCACGACGAAGATCTTCTGCAGATCGCTCGGGATGCCGTGACGGGCAATCTGGGCATAGGGCGCCAACGCGACATCGCCGCCCGAGGTGTTCACGACCGAGTCGGTCACCGTGAACATGAATTTTTCATCCACGGCGATGCGGCGGGTAAAGACCAGCCCCTTGCCGTTGTCCCATTGCAACGCGACGGGCGCGCCGGGCGCCAGCGTGCCGCCTTCGACCTGGGTCCATTCCGTCCGCGGTCCCGGCACATCCGCCGCCGTCAGCGATCCGGTGGGCGACCAGCCGAACAGCGCATAGAAGGCCTCCGGCTCTCCCGCAGGGGATAGAAGGCGCACGATGGGCGAGTTGGGGTCCAGCGTTTCGCGATAGGTTTTCAGCGAGATATCGTCGATCCGGCCACCGCGCAGCGAGACCGAGCCTTCAAGGCTGGGCGTATCTACCGTCAGGCGCGCGGCTGCCGGTTCCGCATCGGCCACGGTGCCCGTGCTGCCTTCCGCGGTGGCGGGGGCGGCGGGCTGTGCCGGCAGCGTCAGCTCCGACGTGTCGGGCGCAGGTGCAGGCTCGGGCGGCGGGAAAAGCACGAACCAGACCAGAATGACCAGAAAGCTCAGAACCGTGGCCAGGATCAGGTTCTTGTTGTTGTTGTCGTCCATCTGCGAAAACCGCCGAGGCTGGGAAAGGGATCAGCGGTCTTCAACAGAAGGGGGCGCGAAAGGTCAAGCGGTTTCGCCGTGATCAGTGGCACGGGCCTTTGCGCTGCCGCCCAATGGCAGGCTGACAACCGCCCCCGCGGCCATCCCGCCCTGCCGGGGTGCAACCCGCAATGGCCCCACCCGAGGCGGCCCGGCCGGACGGGAAACAGGCTCCTGAACCGCAGCTGCGGAATGGCTGCCCCTCCCGCGGCGGGGTATCTCGATCTTGCCGCGCCTTGCCTAGATCCCGCGCAGGCCGATGCGGGGGATGCGCTCGGTCCGGGCATTGTGGCGGCTGATCCACTGGCTGGCCTCTTCCATCGGCATGGGCCGGGCAAGACCGAAACCCTGCACATGACCGCAGCCAAGCTGCGACAGGATGGCGTGTTCGCCTGCCGTCTCCACCCCTTCGGCCAGCGTGTCCAGCCCCAGACGTTCCGCCAGCGACAGTATGGCCGAGACCATGCGCTGCTGTTCGCGGTCCTGATCCACCCGGGTCACAAAGCTGCGGTCGATCTTCAGCCTGCGCACCACGAAACGGCGGATCGTCAGGATCGAAGCATGGCCGGTGCCGAAATCATCCAGATCCACACCGCAGCCCATGGCGGCAAGCTGGGCGATATTCGAGGCGACCACGTCATTTTCGGCCGCCGCAATCACGGTTTCCAGAATCTCGATGGTCAGGCGCTGCGGCTTCAGCTCCATCCGGTCCAGCTCCCACCGGATTCGTTCCGGCAGATGGGGGTTGCGCAGTTCCGAAGCGGAAAAATTGACCGAGACCGAGGGCACCCGCAGCCCCGCCCGGTCCCATTCGGCCAGGGCAGCCAGCGATTGCTGCAGCATCGCCTCTCCCAGACGGTCGGACAGATCGCAATCCTCGACCGCGGGCAGGAATTCGGACGGGGGCACGATGCCGCGTTCCGGGTGATTCCAGCGGGCCAAGGCCTCGAACCCCGAAAGCTCTCCGGTGTCGGTGGAAATTTGCGGCTGGAAGAAGGGGATGATCTCGCCACGTTCGATTGCGGCCTCCAGCCCGTCGCGCAGGGCGATCTGCGCCTCGCGCTGGCGGCTCAGATCGGGGGACCAGGCGCGCAATCCGCACGGCCCGCAGCGCAGGGCCTCATCCGCGGCGGCCTGCGCGGCATCCAGAAGCGCGCGGCCGCTGAACTGGGGCGCACGACCCCCGATGCAGAAGCCGACCGAGCAGGTGATATAGACATGCGCCCCGCCAAGCGACACAGGCTCTGCCACGGCGGCCTGCAGCCGGGCGCCCAGCTGCACCATGGATTCCAGATCCAGCCGGCGCACCGGTGTCAGCGCGAGAGCGATGGTGCCGCCATGCAGATGCACGACATGATCCCCCACCCGCAACACGCCGCGGATGCGGTCGGCCGACCGGGCGATGACCTCTGCCTGTGCGGCGCGGCCGTGATGGGCCAGAAGCCGCTCCAGATCGTCGAACTGCACGATCAGACAGGCGGTGTTGCGCCCGGTTTCGCCTACCACGGCCAGGGCCTGATCCATCATCCGGATCGCGCGTTCGGTCATGCTGCCATCTTCGCCCCCTTCGGCCGGGCGCCGCAGCTCTGACCCGGTCAGGGCGAAGAGCAGCGGCAGGCCGATGGAAAGCAGGAGGAGCACCCTTTCCCCCCCGGTCCAGAAACCCGCCAGCGTGATGGCAGGCAGGAAGACCAGAAATTCCGGCCGTCGGACCCAGCCCAGAACGGAAACCAGCCTGCGCCAGAAGAGGGTAACACCGGACCGGGCCATCTTTCCTGCCTTTCGCCCGCGGGGGCGTGCTGAGCCGTCTTACAGCGGCAGGAAAGACCGAAGGAGGTGATGGCTTCCTTAATCCGGGATCAGAAGTTGCCTAGAATTTTCTTCAATTGCCCCGGACGCGCCCAGCATCAGCCCTGCGAAATCAAAAAGCCCTGGGTCCGCCAGATGGCTGGGACGCACATTCATCAGCGCGCGGAACATCACCTGACGGCGGCCGGGGGTGCGGACCTCCCAGTCGTCCAGCAGCTTTTTCACCTGCGCCCGCTGCAATCCTTCCTGAGAGCCGCAGAGATCGCAGGGAATGATCGGGTAGTTCATCGCCCGCGCGAACCGGTCACAATCCGCCTCGGCCACAAAGGCCAGCGGGCGGGCAAGGAACAGGTCGCCCTCTTCATTCACCAGTCGCGGCGGCATGGTGGCCAGCCTTCCGCCGTGGAAGAGGTTCATGAAGAAGGTCTCAAGAATATCGTCGCGGTGATGGCCCAGCACCACGGTCGAACACCCCTCCTCGCGCGCGATGCGGTAAAGGTTCCCCCGCCGCAGACGCGAACACAGGCTGCACATCGTGCCGCCGGGTTTGATCTTGGAGGTCACGACCGAATAGGTATCCTGATATTCGATCCGGTGCTCCACCCCCATCCGGGTCAGAAACTCCGGCAGGACGGTCGCCGGAAAGCCGGGCTGGCCCTGATCCAGGTTGCAGGCCAGCAACTCCACCGGCAGCAGCCCGCGCCATTTCAGCTCGGTCAGCACCGCCAGAAGCGTATAGCTGTCCTTCCCGCCCGAGAGGCAGACCAGCCAGCGGTCGCCCGGGCGGACCATGCCATAGGTGTCGATCGCCTCGCGCACATTCAGCACCAGCCGCTTGCGCAGCTTGCGGAACTCGGTCGATTTCGGCGCCCCGTGGAACAGGGGATGGATGTCGTCGGAGAGCTCGTCGTCCAGCATGGGCCACCTTTCAGGATGGGGCGCGCCTAAACCCGGCATCGGGCTGCGTCAAGCGCCGCCGCCATGGCGCCGGCTGCGCAGCTTGGCGAAATATTCGATGCGCTTGTTCAG
Source organism: Neotabrizicola sp. VNH66 (assembly GCF_049445895.1). NCBI lineage: Bacteria > Pseudomonadati > Pseudomonadota > Alphaproteobacteria > Rhodobacterales > Paracoccaceae > Neotabrizicola > Neotabrizicola sp. VNH66. The sequence goes on along the minus strand of NZ_JBMSDW010000011.1, from coordinate 97,743 downwards.
CTCGCGTTCAAAGCCGCGTTCGGGCGGGCTGTAGAAGACCGGGCGCTTCATGCCTTCGGGGAAGTAGTCCTGCCCCGAAAAGCCGTCGTCGGCGTCATGGTCATAGGCATAGCCGGCGCCATAGCCCACATCCTTCATCAGGCGCGTCGGCGCGTTCAGGATATGCTTGGGCGGCATCAGGCTGCCCGTCTCGCGCGCGCTGGCCCGGGCCGCCTTGTAGGCGGTGTAGACCCCGTTCGATTTCGGCGCCAGGGCCAGATAGACCACGGCATTGGCCAGCGCGAGTTCGCCCTCGGGGCTGCCCAGCCGTTCATAGGTCTGCCAGCTGTCGATGCAGATCGCCTGCGCCTGCGGATCGGCCAGCCCGATATCCTCCACCGCCATCCGCGTCAGGCGGCGGGCCAGAAACCGCGGGTCCTCTCCCCCTTCCAGCATGCGGGCGAACCAGTACAGCGCGGCATCCGGGTCGCTGCCGCGGATGGATTTGTGCAGGGCAGAGATCAGGTTGTAATGCTCATCCCCGGACTTGTCATAGCGGGCGGCGCGGCGCATCAGGCGCTTCGCCAGTTCCTCGCGGTCCAGCGGATTGTCCGTCCGCCAGGCCGCGACCTGTTCGATCAGGTTCAGCAGCGCCCGGCCGTCGCCATCGGCCATTTCCAGCATCGACTCGCGCGCGGGGGCCTTCAGCGGCAGGGCGCGGCCCAGCTCCTTCTCGGCCCGCTGGGCCAACCGTTCCAGATCGGCCAGGCTCAGACGCTCCAGCACGATGACCTGTGCACGCGACAGCAGCGCGGCGTTAAGCTCGAAGCTGGGGTTTTCGGTGGTGGCGCCGACCAGAAGGATGGTGCCATCCTCCATATGCGGCAGGAACCCGTCCTGCTGCGCCTTGTTGAAGCGGTGGATCTCATCCACGAACAACAGCGTCCCCTGCCCGTTCTGGCGCCGGATCTTCGCGGCCTCGAACACCTTTTTCAGGTCAGGCACTCCGGTAAAGATGGCACTGATCTGCACGAAATGCAGATCCGTCTCATCCGCAAGCAGCCGGGCAATCGTGGTCTTGCCCACGCCGGGCGGCCCCCAGAGGATCAGCGAGGACAGGCTGTGGGCCGCCAGCATCGCGCCCAGCGGGCCTTCGGGCGACAGGACGGCGGATTGCCCGATCACCTCGGACAGCGCCTTCGGCCGCAGCCGGTCAGCCAGCGGGCGCGGAGTCCCGGGGGCGGGCGCAGAAGGAGCGGAGTCGAAAAGGTCGGCCATGGTTCAAATCTAGGGCCGGGTCATGAAAATCGAAAGTAGCAAAGAGAAGGGACCTCCCGCAGGGAGGCCCCGATCACACCCCACCCGACATGCAGGTCAATGCAGCTTCGTCGCCATAGAGATCGACACGCAGACAGAGTTCATTCCGCCTTCGAATTCCATCACCGGCCCCACAGGAATGCAATCCAGCCCCACCCGGCGCGCCAGTCGCGGCGAATTTTCCGGGATGATGCCCAGAAGCGTGGTCGCACCCAGGTTGCGCGCGGACACCACCATCTCATGGATCAGCTGCATCTGCACCCGCAGCCGCTCGGACGCGGGCACGGCATCCGACACGAAAACGCGGCTGGATTCCCAGATGTTCGGGTCCACCGGAGCCTCGAAGTTCAGCAGGTTCGACGGGATCGTGTCCAGAAGACCCAGCTGGGCATCGCGGATCATGTAGCTGTAGATGCCGCAGCGGTGCGTGGTGGGCGTCAGACGGACACCGGCCATCACCTCGCCGTGCTGGTGCACTGCGACCCAGCGGCTGGCCGGGGTATCATACTGATCGAACTCCATCCCGTCCGCCTGGGGCAGGTCCCATTTGGCGTGCTGGATGAACGTTCGGTGTCGGGCCCTGAACATATTCGCGAACAACTGCCCGTGGATGTGCAGGTTCTGGTAAGAAAGGGTCGTGACTTCCATTTTTCTCTCTCCTTCCGAGGTGATTGGTTAACCTGTGAAGGGGAAAGGGCAATTCGGTCAGAGGAGCCGGTATTCCCGTGCCTTGCGGATCGCTTCCGAGTTTGTGCGCGCTTCCAGCCGGACACGCGCCGACTGCAGCCTCGCCTTGAAGGCACTTTCCGTGATCCCGAGTTTCTCCGCCGCCGCCGAATGCCGATCCCCATTTGCAACACATTGCAGCGCTTCGATCTGAGCTTTCGTGAGTTCGGATGGCGGCTTTGCCTCGATATGCAGGCGGACCGTCAGTTCCTTCAGCTCGTTCAGCTCATCGTCGGTCAGTTCCCGGTCCGATCTCGATACTCCGACGATCGAACGGGACGTGATCGGCCCGTATGACGAAACGGCGCCGTAGTTCAGGCCATAAGAGGCGGCCTTCTTCATCACTCCGAACGGATCGGGGAGGGGAATGGCACTCCAGCGTGTCGTCCCCTCGACCCCAACCCCCCAGAAGACAAGGGGATCCCGCAAATAATAGGAATGCGAGTTGTAATAATCCACCCAGGCAGGCGGATAGGAGCTGCGGTAAAGCAGCGGCGTGGCAAAGCGGATGTGAAGCCCGACCGTGTACCCCATGGGCGCAAGTAGGGCCAGCTGTTCCAGCAACACGTTGACAGCCTTCTGTTCCGACATACTGCCTGATTCCAGAATCTTGCGATTCTACTTGAGATTGATTTTCAACCCCTCCGACGCGAGTTCAAGCGAAAATCTACGTTTGGCAGGGAGTTGCGCGGCGTCTTTGACAAAAAAGCAAGGCCCGCCGAGGGGCGGGCCTTGTCGAACAAGCGTTGCGGGGCCTTATTCCGCCGCCGCGTCCTCGGCTTCAAGGCGAGCCCGGTCGGCCGCTCCCTTGGCCGAAGTGTCGCGGTCGACGAATTCGATGATGGCCATCGGGGCCATATCCCCGTAGCGGAAACCGGCTTTCAGAACACGGACATAGCCGCCCTGACGGTCCTTGTAGCGCGGACCCAGGATGTCGAACAGCTTGGCCACATCCTTGTCTTCCTTCAGCGCCGCGCCGGCCTGACGGCGGGCATGCAGGTCGCCGCGCTTGGCCAGCGTGATCAGCTTTTCGATGATCGGACGCAGTTCCTTGGCCTTGGGCAGGGTGGTCTTGATCTGCTCATGCTCGATCAGCGAGCCGGCCATGTTCGAGAACAGGGCCTTGCGGTGTTCGGCGGTGCGGTTCAGGCGGCGATAGCCGCGGGCGTGACGCATGGGGATCTCCTATCACGTTTTGCTTTGTGTTGCCACGGTGCGTTGCCGCGGCGTCGTTGGGGCGGAATTGCCCAGATGGTCCCCGGAAGCCCGGGCATTCAGTATCCCCTCCCCGCCCGGTGGCGGAGAGGGGGTGTCCCTCAGAACTGGTCTTCGAAGCGCTTGGCCAGATCTTCGATGTTTTCCGGCGGCCAGTCCTCGACTTCCATGCCGAGATGCAGACCCATGCCCGAAAGCACTTCCTTGATCTCGTTCAGCGACTTGCGGCCGAAGTTCGGGGTGCGGAGCATTTCCGCCTCGGTCTTCTGGATCAGATCGCCGATGTAGACGATATTGTCGTTCTTCAGGCAGTTGGCCGAACGGACCGACAGTTCCAGCTCGTCCACTTTCTTCAGCAGCAGCGGGTTGAATTCCAACCCGGTGTCCACTTCCCCGGCCTTGGCGGCTTCGGGCTCTTCGAAGTTCACGAAGACGCCCAGCTGGTCCTGCAGGATGCGGGCGGCATAGGCCACGGCATCCTCAGGCGTCAGGCTGCCATCGGTCTCGATCTTCATGGTCAGCTTGTCATAGTCCAGCACCTGCCCCTCACGGGTGGGCTGCACTTCGTAGCTGACCTTCTTGACCGGCGAATAGATCGCGTCGATCGGGATCAGGCCGATGGGCGCATCTTCCGGGCGGTTCTTGTCGGCCGAGACATAGCCCTTGCCGGTGTTGACCGTCAGTTCCATGTAGACATCGGCGCCGTCATCCAGGTGGCAGATGACGTGCTCTTTGTTCAGGACTTCGATCCCGTTGGTTTCCGAGATGGCACCGGCGGTGACGACGCCCGGCCCCTTGGCCGAGATCGACAGGCGCTTCGGCCCTTCGACTTCCATCTTCAGGCTGACGCCCTTCAGATTCAGGATGATGTCGGTCACATCCTCACGGACACCCGCGACGGACGAAAACTCGTGCAACACATTGTCGATCTGCACCGAGGTGATCGCGCCGCCCTGAAGCGACGACAGCAGAACGCGGCGCAGCGCATTGCCCAGCGTCAGACCGAAGCCGCGTTCCAGCGGTTCGGCGATCACGGTCGCAACGCGCGCAGCGTCGGCGCCCGGCTTCACGACAAGCTGCGTCGGCTTGATCAGTTCCTGCCAGTTCTTGTGGATCATGAACTTGCCTCCATTCTTGCCGCAACCTCCATGTTCCGAAGAGGCAGGGCGCCCGAGGGTCTTTCAAACGCCGAAAACCGGGCCACGCAACACGGCGCGGCCCGGCCAGTTTCTGGATGTCTCAGACGCGGCGACGCTTGGGCGGCCGGCAGCCGTTGTGCGCCAGCGGCGTGACATCGCGGATCGAGGTGATGGTGAAGCCCACGGCGGCCAGCGCGCGCAGCGCCGATTCGCGGCCCGAACCCGGGCCCTGGACTTCAACTTCAAGGGTCTTCACGCCATGTTCCTGCGCCTTGCGGCCGGCGTCTTCGGCAGCCATCTGGGCGGCATAGGGCGTCGATTTGCGCGACCCCTTGAAGCCCATGGTCCCGGCCGAGGACCAGGAGATGGCATTGCCCTGAACGTCAGAGATCAGGATCTTGGTGTTGTTGAACGAGGAGTTCACATGAGCAACGCCGGCGGCGATGTTCTTGCGCTCCTTGCGCTTGGTGCGGGCGGCGCCCTTCGGATCACGTGCCATTGGTCAACCGCTCCCTTACTTCTTCTTGCCGGCGATGGGCTTCGCGGGGCCCTTGCGGGTGCGCGCGTTGGTGTGGGTGCGCTGGCCGCGGACGGGCAGGCTCTTGCGGTGACGCAGGCCGCGGTAGCAGCCCAGATCCATCAGCCGCTTGATGTTCATCGACACTTCACGGCGCAGGTCGCCCTCAACCGTGTAGTTGGCGTCGATATGCTCGCGGATGGCGAGGATTTCGGCGTCCGACAGCTGGTTGACGCGGCGGGCACGGTCGATCGACAGGGCTTCGCAGATCTGTTCGGCCACATGCGGGCCGATGCCGGTGATATAGGTCAGCGCGATCGGCACACGCTTCTGGGTGGGGATGTTGACGCCAGCGATACGGGCCACGTCATCGTTCCTTTCGTTGCGGTTCCGTCTTGCCAGAACCTTTTTTCACAACGCCCAGGCGGACCGGGGCGACGATCTTTCCGCGCGACAGATGCCGGGGAAAACCCTGCACGGACGATTCCTGTGCGGGACGCCGTGCAATATGGGGATTTGCGCCGCCCGTCAAGGGCAGCGGAGGGGGTTTTCACCCTTTGTCAAGAACTTTCGCAATGGCCGCAGCAACGGCCTCGACAGCGGCCATGCCATCCACCTGCTGCAGATCGCCCTTGGCATAGTAATAGCCCAGAAGCGGCGCGGTCTTCTTGTAATATTCACGCAGGCGGTCGGCAAAGACCTGCGCGTTGTCGTCGGCACGAACCGGCTGACCGGCGGCACGGGCCTCTTCGGCCCGCGTCTCGATCCGCGCGACCAGCGCCTCATCATCCACCACCAGCTCGATCACGGCATCCAGCGTCTGCCCCTTGCGGTCCAGCAGCGCGCCCAGGGCATCCGCCTGTTTCAGCGTGCGGGGGAAGCCGTCGAAGATGAAGCCGCCGGGCGCGCCCTGCGTCAGCTTTTCCTCGATCAGGCCGATCACGATCTCATCGGTGACCAGCTGGCCCTTGTCCATGATCTCGGCCACACGGCGGCCCAGGTCGGTGCCCGAGGTCTTGGCCGCGCGCAGCATGTCGCCGGTGGACAGCTGCACCATGCCGCGGGTCTCGACCAGACGGGTGGCCTGGGTGCCCTTCCCCGCGCCGGGCGGGCCTAGGAGGATGATATTCTTGGACATGCTTCCTCTCTCAGCGCCGGGCCGGGGCGCGCGGGCCCGTCTTTCGTTTCGACCGCAGCTGCGACTTCTCGATCAGCGATTCATACTGATGCGCCAGCAGGTGGGACTGGACCTGGTTGATCGTGTCCATCGTGACCGAGACCACGATCAGCACCGAGGTGCCGCCGAAGTAGAAGGGCACGCCGATATTCGCGATCAGGAATTCGGGCAGAAGGCAGACCACCGCCAGATAGGCCGAGCCGAGCACGAGGATACGGTTCACCACATAGGTAAGGTAATCCTCGGTCTTCTTGCCGGGCCGGATGCCGGGGATGAAGCCGTTCTGGTTCTTCAGGTTCTCGGCCACCTCATCAACCTTGAAGCTGACGTTGTTGGTGTAGAAGTAGCTGAAGAACACGATCAGCGCGGCCAGGAACAGCGCATGCAGCGGCTGGCCATAGCCCAGATAGGCGGTGATCGTGGACAAGATTGGATTGGTCGAGCCGCCCGAGAAGGTGCCCAGCGTCGTGGGCAGAAGCAGGATCGACGAGGCGAAGATCGCCGGAATCACGCCCGCCGGGTTAACCTTGATCGGCAGGTGGGACGAACCGCCGTCATAGATCTTCATGCCCACCTGACGGCGGGGATACTGCACATGGATCTTGCGCAGGGCGCGTTCCATGAACACCACGAACATGATGACCGCGACGACCAGCACCAGAATGCCAAGGATCACCGGGGTCGAAATCGCGCCCGACTGACCTTGGGCGAAGAACTGCGCCAGCGCGGCCGGGATTTCCGCAACAATCCCCACGAAGATGATCAGCGAGATACCGTTGCCGATGCCGCGGCCGGTGATCTGTTCGCCCAGCCACATCAGGAACATGGTGCCGCCGACCAGAGTGATCACCGCGGTCGCGATGAAGAACCAGCCCGGGGAATGCGCCATCTCGCCGGCCTGCAGGGAAACCGCGATGCCGTAAGCCTGGAAGATCGCCAGCGCCACCGTGCCATAGCGGGTGTACTGGTTCAGCTTCTTGCGCCCGATCTCGCCTTCCTTCTTCAGGTGCTGCCAGGGCTGATACATCGTGGCCAGAAGCTGCACGATGATCGAGGCCGAGATATAGGGCATGATGCCCAGCGCAAAGATCCCCATGCGGGAGATTGCGCCGCCGGTGAACATGTTCAGCATGCCCCCCAGCCCCTGCCCCGCCTGCCGCATGAATTCACGCAGCGCATCGCCGTCGATGCCCGGCACCGGGATATAGGTGCCAAGGCGATAGACGATCAGGACGCCGATGGTGAAGAAGATGCGTTGGCGAAGGTCGGTCGCCTTGGCGAGCGCCCCCCACGAGAGGTTCGCAGCCATTTGCTCTGCGGCTGATGCCATGTCCGGTCTCTTTCATGGACAGCGCCGCCGGATCCGTCTTCCGGGTCCGGCGGCGCAGGAAAACTGCTAGGTGATGTAAGCGACGGACGCGCCGCTCACAACAGCTTATTCAGCGGCAGCCGCCTTCACGGTGATCGAACCGCCCGCAGCCTTGATGGCTTCGACGGCGGCAGCCGAGGCGCCGGTCACATTCAGGGTCACGGCGGTCTTGATGTCACCCTTGTTCAGGATGCGGATGCCGTCGCGCTTGTTCGAGGTCAGACCGGCCGCGACCAGCGCGTCCTCGGTGATCTCGGCCTTGGCGTCCAGCTTGCCCAGACCGATGAACTTTTCGATCAGGCCCAGGTTGACGACGGCGAATTCCAGACGGTTGGGCTTGTTAAAGCCGCGCTTCGGCAGGCGGCGGTAGAGCGGCATCTGGCCGCCTTCGTATCCGCCCAGAGCCACGCCCGAACGGGACTTCTGACCCTTGATCCCGCGGCCGGCGGTCTTGCCCTTGCCCGAACCCGGGCCGCGGGCAACGCGCTTCTGCTTGCGGGCGGCGCCTTCGTTGTCGCGCAGTTCATTCAGTTTCATGTCGCTCTCCTTGGCCGGAAAACCCCCGCCAGCGACGGATGGGGGCACACGGCATTTTTTGCTTGTTGAGTCGCGGCCCGACGGCCACCGTGCGCCTATAGACGAAGCCCGTTCACCTGACAACCCGAAGACGATAAGCCGCCCATGATCCAGCCTTCGTCGCTCCGCAAGACCCTGAGCGCGGGGTGTGCCTTGCTTTTTCTGTCAGCGCCGCTGGCCATCGCACAGACGGATGCGCCGGAATCCCCACCCGCAGCCGCGTCTGTGTCCCCCGGGAATATCAGACCGCGCTACGACACTGGCTGGCCAATCGGCCTGATCACACTGCAGCGATGGATCATTACGGCATCTACGGCCGGTTCACCGTGCTGGTTCAGTTCGTCATCGGCAGGGATGGCACCATTCTGGATGCAAAGGTCCTGCAATCCTCGGGCAATCCCGTCGCCGACCGCATCGCGCTGGAGCAGATCCGTGAGGCCAGCGGCGCGCCGCCCTTCGTCGCAGGAATGCAGGGTGAAACGCCGAATTTCATGATCGAGATCGTGGTGGACAACAGTTCTGATGAGACAGCACCCGCACACCAGTGACCCACCTCTTACGGCTTGAACGCATCCAGCGGCGGGGTGTCCAGCGCCGGAGTATCGCCCCGGAACTGCACCAGCCAGCCCAGGCTCTTGTTGAAGCCGATCCGGTTCAGCTTCAGTTCTCCGTTCACGAAAAACAGATCGGCCACCCGGTATTGCTGGCGGATGCCGGTCTGGGCGTCCCAGATTTCCACCACCGCCGCTTTCTTGCGCGCGGTGCCAAGCTGAAGCTGAAACATCCGGGGATCGGCGGTTTCTGCGACCGCGCTCAGAACCGCCAGCACCTCATAGTAATCGGTGATGCGTTCGTCCTGAAACCGGCAGACGCCCTCCAGCCCTACGGCGCCAAGCGCCGCGACACCTGCCGCGATGCCGATGGTCTGGCTGGTGACGACCGTGCCGCTGATGCCAAGAACCTTCGCCGCCTCCTCGGCCGCTCCTGCCGCCAAGGCACCGTTCTTGCCACCCATGACCGCGCCAAGCGCCGTCAGCCCGCCCTGATCGACCAGAGTGAAGAAATCCTGCGACTTGCCGCCCAGCCCCTTCAAGCTTGACTGATCCGCGGTTTCCGAAGCCAAAGCCGGGGCCCGCGCCCCGATCAGCTCTGAAAGGCGGAAATCGCAAAGCGCCGCCTGCGCCGCACCCGCGGCCAAGGTCACCGCCAGGCTCAGGGCAAGTCCCGCCGCCACTGCCAATCCTGTCCTGCTGCCCGTCATGCCCGATCCGCCCGTTTCACAGCCGCCTGTTCCCGGTGGCCTGTTTCCCGGCACGATAGCGCAAAACGGGGGGCCACGGCAAAGCCCCCTGTCCGCGACAGGCTTCACTTTGACGACAGATGCCGTCAGCCCGGTCAGGAGGCCGGCGGCCAGACGAAATCAGGTCGCAGCCCGGCATAGACCGGCCGGCCATCCTGCGGCGCCGGGTATCCCTTCGTCTCATCCCAGAAGGCATGATAGCTCGCCTTCGGAAAGGCGGCATCGTCATAGCCCATGACATTCGGCACTGCCACGCGGATGCGGCCCTGCTTGTCATCCAGCATGATCACCGCCCCGCAATCGGTGCAAAGGCAGATCTCCAGCGGCCCGTTCGGATTCTGCGCGTTGAACGGCACCCGTTTCAGCTTTTCGAGGTGGTCCACGGCCACATCGCCATGGTTGAAAAACGCCACATGGGTGGTGTGCTGTCCGGTCACGGATTTGCACACGTTGCAATGGCATTCGTGGTTGTCGATCGGCTCGGCGCTGGCGGTCACATGCACATGATCGCAGCCGCCCGCGTAATGCGTGGCCATGGTCTCTCTCCCTGACGCTCGGCCGCGCCCCTCCCGGCGGGCGAGTCGGGGACCAGATTACCACCAAAGCAGCCGGAACCGCGGGACTTTCATCATCAGGGGCTTCGGGCTTCCCGCATGATGCAAGGGTCTGGCCCCACCCTGATCAGGCCTGCGGTTCCCGGTCTTTCCGCAAGGCCGGAAGCCGCACCGCCCGTGGCACCGGACCAGCCCCTGACGTCGCAAGACTATTGTCAGGACCGCGCTACTTGCGCCGCTTATGCTCTTCCAGCCGGGGCATGATCTCGACAAAGTTGCAGGGCCGGTGGCGGTAATCCAGCTGCCAGACGAGGATCTCGTCCCAGGCATCCTTGCAGGCCCCGGTCGATCCGGGCAGCGCGAAGAGATAGGTGCCGCCCGCCACTCCGCCCGTGGCCCGGCTCTGCACCGCCGAAGTGCCGATCTTTTGCATCGACACCATGGTGAAGACCGTGGCGAAGGCCTCGATCTCCTTCTCATAGACATCGCGATGCGCCTCGACGGTGACATCCCGCCCGGTCAGGCCGGTGCCGCCGGTGGACAGGATCACATCCACCCCCGGATCGGCGATCCAGCCGCGCAGCTGCGCCGCAATCGCCGCCCGGTCGTCCTGCACGATGGCCCGCGCGGCCAGCTGATGCCCCGCCCCCGTCAGCCGCTCCACCAAAGTATCGCCCGAACGGTCCTCGGCCAGCGTCCGGGTGTCGCTGACCGTCAGCACGGCAATCCGCACCGGAATGAAGTCGCGGCTGTCGTCGATCCGGCTCATCCCCGGTTTCCTTTGCGCAGATGGGCCTGCAAGGCCAGCAGATCGGCCCAGGCCTCCCGCTTCTCGCCGGGCTGGCGCAACAGATAGGCCGGATGGAACATCGGCAGCATCGGACGGCCATGAACCTCGGTCCAGCGCCCCCGCGCCCGCTTGATCCCGCGCTGCCCGGTCAGCGCGAAGAGCGGCGTGTTGCCCATGGTCACCACCACCTCCGGATCGGCCAGCGTGATATGCCGCTCGATGAAGGGCTTCATCATGGCAATCTCCTCCGGCTCCGGATCGCGGTTGCCGGGCGGGCGCCAGAACAGCACGTTGGTGATATACAGCGCCTTCTCCGTGTCCGGGTTTTGACGCGACAGGCCGATGGCCGCGAACATCCGGTCCAGCAGCTGCCCGGCCCGGCCCACGAAGGGGCGGCCCTCCAGATCCTCATCCCGGCCCGGCGCCTCGCCCAGAATCAGCACCCGTGCCTTCGGATTGCCGTCCGAGAACACCGTGTTCCGGGCGCCCCGCTTCAGATCGCACAGATCGAAACCATGCACCGCCTCGCGCAGCGCCTCCAGCGAGGCGGCCTTTGCCGCCAGCCCGCGCGCCACCTCCACTGGATCGGTCTTGTGGGCCACCGGTTGGGGCGTCGCCTCGGCCGCCACCGCGCGCGGTGCAGCAGGCGCCGGCGCCGCGGCCTGTGCCGCGCGCACCTCGTAGCGGTTGACCGGCGCCTCGCCCGTCACCTCATCGACCCCGCAGTCCAGCTGCCACGCCAGCGCGGCCAGCGCGGCGTCCCAGTCCCCTGCGATGTCTTCGGCGATTCCCATGCCCGCACCCTAGGTCCCCGCGCCCGCCCCGGCAAGGCAACCGCCTGTCCCCGCCGCAGCCGCAGGTGCCTCCGGCGGGGATATTTGAACCAGTATGAAAGACCTTTACGCTTTCATACTGGCGCAAATATCCCGGGGGAGTCCCTGCAAGGGACGGGGGCAGCGCCCCCATCCGCGCTTGCCCGCGGGCGCGCGCTTTGCCATAGAGGGCGAAATCCGAAGGGGAACTGCCCATGGCCTTCCGCGCCCGCCACCTTCTGGGGATCGAGCCCCTTTCGCCGCTGGAAATCACCACCATCCTCGATCTGGCGGAGCGTTACGTCGATCTGAACCGGCGCACGGTAAAATCCTCGGATGTGCTGGCGGGGATGACGCAGATCAACATGTTCTTCGAGAATTCCACCCGCACCCAGTCCAGTTTCGAACTGGCGGGAAAGCGGTTGGGCGCCGACGTGATGAACATGAATATGGCGACCTCGTCCGTGAAGAAGGGCGAGACGCTGATCGACACCGCCATGACGCTGAACGCGATGCACCCCGACCTTCTTGTCGTGCGGCATGCCTCGTCGGGCGCGGTGAACCTTCTGGCGCAGAAGGTGGATTGCGCCGTTCTGAATGCGGGCGACGGGCGGCACGAACATCCGACGCAGGCGCTGCTGGATGCGCTGACCATCCGCCGGGCCAAGGGGCGGCTGCAACGCCTGACCATCGCCATCTGCGGCGATGTGGCCCACAGCCGGGTGGCGCGGTCGAACCTGATCCTGCTGGGCAAGATGGAGAACCGGCTGCGGCTGGTGGGTCCCCCCACCCTGATGCCGCCCGGTTTCGCGGACCTTGGCTGCGAGGTCTATGAGGATATGCGCGAGGGGCTGCGCGACGCCGATGTGGTCATGATGCTGCGGCTTCAGAAGGAACGGATGGATGGCGGCTTCATCCCCTCGATGCGGGAATATTACCACCGCTACGGGCTGGATGCCGAGAAGCTGTCCTATGCCAAGCCCGATGCCATCGTCATGCACCCGGGCCCCATGAACCGCGGGGTCGAGATCGACGGCGAGATCGCGGACGACATCAATCGATCGGTCATTCAGGATCAGGTGGAGATGGGCGTAGCCGTGCGGATGGCCTGTATGGATCTTCTGGCCCGCAACCTGCGCGCCGAGCGCGGGCGCAAGATCGTGGGCAGCTATGTCTGACGCCGCCGCATCGTCTGACGCCGCATCCGTTCTGGCGGACTGGCGGGCCGATCCCGGCATCTACTGGAAGAACCATCTGATCCTTGCCGCCGTCTTTGCCGTCCTTGCCGCAGCGGTCCTCTGGGCCATCGGCAATCCGCATGTCTGGACCGGCCCCTTGGCCGCGATTCTGGCCGTCTTCGTCCGCGCGGCCTATCTGCGGTCCGAAGCCCTGGCCGCGCGCTGGACGCTGACGCGTGCGCAACTGAGCGGGCCGCAGGGCCGGCTGGTCCCGCTGTCTTCGGTGGCAGAGGTCAAGATCGTGCTGGGCGATGTGTTGGTCGTCACCCGGGCAGGCGACAAGCATCTGATCAAATATCTCGCCGATCCCGAAGCCGCCCGCGCCGCCATTGAAAGGGCCGCCCGGTGAAACCCGATCCCGACCGCAAACCCACCAAGGACGAGATGCGCGCCGGCGGCATGGTCGCCACGGCGGCCCTGGTGGTGATCGGCCTGCTGACCCTGGTCTTCATCTGGATCGGGGGTTGAGCGATGTCAGCCGAGGAGGACATACCCGAAGGGTGGGAGGGTCTTCTGGCCCCGGGAGAGCGTATTCTGTGGCAGGGACGTCCGGATCCGGCGGCCGACTGGCACAGATTGGCCGATCCGCGCAGTCTGGTCGGTCTGGGGATCGGCGGCTTTGCCCTTTTCTGGCTGGTGCAGGCCGGGCAGTCCGGTCCGGGCGGACCCCCGCCGGTGTTCTTCCTCTTCGGCCTGCCGTTCTTCTGGGTCGGCTGGCATCTGGTCGCAGGACGTATTCTGGCCGATGCGCGGCGCCGGCGCGGCACGCAATACACGCTGACCGACCGGGCCGCCTTCATCGCCACCGAGACCCGCCACAAGCGCAGCCTGCAACGCCACCCGCTGGAGCCGGACATGGCGCCGCTGCTGGAGGAAACCGCGACCGGCGGCACGGTCTGGTTCATCGACCAGCAGATCCGCCACCCCGCCGCGCGGCACAAGCGCGGCAACGGCCGCCACGGGTTCCGCGACAGCGAAGCCTGGACGGAACGGCGCCGGGTGGGGTTCGAACGCATTGCCGATGCGCGAGAGGTGTTCGGACTGCTGCGTCAGGCATTGGCGGCGCTGCCGCCGCGTCCCGTTGCCGGCGGAGCGGAGGCATGACCCCGCGCGCGCCGCAGCCCCGCCTTTGCCCGCCCGCCGCCGCGCCGGTGGACAGCCGCCGCAACAGGCCCTACACCCGGCGGCGCCAGATGCGCATTGCCACAGGCCAACGGGTGATGTGCCGCCTCTGCCAGAGCCAGACCGGAACAGCATGACCGCGCTTCATTTCACCAATGCCCGCCTGATCGACCCCGAGGCGCTGACCGACGAGCCGGGCAGCCTGACCGTGCAGAACGGCACGATCCTTGGCCGCGGCGGCAAGGCGCCTAAGGGGGCCACGGTCATCGACTGCGGCGGCAAATGCCTTGCTCCCGGAATCGTGGACTGGGGCGTCAAGATCGGCGAACCGGGCGAGCGGCACCGCGAAAGCTTCCGTTCCGCCGGGCTGGCGGCGGCGGCGGGGGGCGTGACCACGATCATCGCGCGGCCCGACACTTTGCCCGCGATCGACACGCCCGAGGTGCTGGAGTTCGTCACCCGCCGCGCGGCCGAGGCGAGCCCCGTCCGCATCCGCCATATGGCCGCCCTGACCAAGGGCCGGCAGGGGCGCGAAATGACCGAGATCGGCTTTCTGCTGGATGCAGGTGCCATCGCCTTCACCGATGCCTTCCATGTCTCGACCGATACCAAGGGCCTGTCCCGCGCGCTGACCTATGCCCGCAGTCTTGGCGCGCTTGTCGTGGGCCACCCGCAGGAGCCGGGGCTTTCCGCAGGGGCCGCGGCCACCGCGGGCAAGTTCGCCTCGTTCCGGGGCATCCCGCATGTGTCGCCGGTGGCCGAACGCATGGGGCTGGAGCGCGACCTCGCGCTGGTCGAGATGACGGGCGCGCGCTACCACGCCGACCAGATCACCACGGCCCGCAGCCTGCCTGCCCTGCGCCGCGCGAAGGAGGCAGGGCTGGATGTCACCGCCGGAACCTCGATCCACCATCTGACGCTGAACGAATTCGACGTTGGCGATTACCGGACTTTCTTCAAGATGACGCCGCCCCTGCGATCCGAGGATGACCGGCAGGCCATCATCGCCGCGCTGGCCGAGGGGCTGATCGACGTGATCGCCAGCTTCCACACCCCCGCGGATGAAGAATCGAAACGGCTGCCCTTCGAAGAGGCCGATCCCGGCGCCGTGGCGCTGGAGACGATCCTGCCCGCGGCCATGCGGCTGTGCCATGGCGGCCACATCGGCCTGCCGCAGCTGTTCCGCGCGCTGGCGCTGAACCCGGCGAACCGGCTGGGCCTGCCGCAGGGGCGGCTGTCGGACGGAGCACCGGCGGACCTTGTGCTGTTCGACCCGGATGCGCCCTTCCTGATGGACCGGTTCAAGCTCCGCTCGAAATCGAAGAACACCCCCTTCGACGGCGCGCGGATGGAAGGTAAGGTGCTGGCCACATGGGTCGGCGGTGCGGAAGTATTCCGCAGCGGAGCATAGGGCTGATCGTTCGGCTGCGCCGCCGGTCGCAGAATCGGGGGAGCGGTCGGAGACCGACGACAAGGCAGGGCAAACCGCGCCGAGCAAAGAAGAACAGGGACAGGGATGACATGCCGCAACTGGTGACCGCAACCGACACGCTGCTCCTCACGGCGGTGCTGTCCTATCTTCTGGGCTCCATCCCGTTTGGCGTGCTGGTGACGCGCGCCCTCGGGCTGGGCGACCTGCGCCGGATCGGATCGGGCAATATCGGCGCGACCAATGTGCTGCGCACCGGCAACAAGGGCGCCGCGCTGGCCACCCTGCTGCTGGACGGGGCGAAAGGCGCGGTGGCCGTGCTTCTGGCCCGCGCCATTGTCGGGGCCGAGGATGCGGCGCAGGTGGCGGCGCTGGCCGCGTTTCTGGGCCATCTTTATCCGGTCTGGCTGGGCTTTCGCGGCGGCAAGGGCGTGGCCACCTTTCTGGGCACACTTCTGGCGCTCGCCTGGCCGGTGGGTCTGGCCGCCTGCGCCACCTGGCTCGCCGCGGCGGCGCTGACGCGGATGTCCTCAGCCGCGGCACTGATCGCGGCGGCGACCTCTCCCGTCTGGCTCTGGACCTTCGGGCAGGGCCGGCTTCTGGTGCTGGTCATTCTGCTGACGTTGCTGATCTATATCCGTCACGCCGCCAATATCGCGCGGATCCGCAGCGGGACCGAGCCGAAGATCGGCGCGAAGAAAGGCTGATCCGCGATGCCCGGCCCGCTGCTCTCGCTGGTCGCGGTCTGGCTTCTGGGGCTGATCGCGGTCTGGCTTGTCCTTCGGACGCTCCTGCGCCGCCGGGCGCGGCAGAAGCGGCCTTATGCGGTGATCGACGGCTCCAATGTGATGCACTGGAAGGACAACACACCGGACCCCGTGCCGGTCACGCAGGCCGTGGCCCTGTTGCGCGCCAAGGGCTATCGCCCCGGCGTGATCTTCGATGCCAATGCCGGATACAAGCTGGCCAACCGCTATGGGGATGATGCCGCGCTGGCCAGAATGGTCGGCCTGCCTGCCAGCGATGTCCTTGTGGTGCCCAAGGGACAGCAGGCGGACCCGTTCCTTCTGGACTTCGCCCGCGACAGCGGCGCCATTCTGGTCAGCAATGACCGCTTCCGCGACCGGATTGCCGAATACCCCGCACTGGCCGCGCCCGGACGGCTGGTCCGTGGCGGCTGGCGCGATGGCAGGCTCTGGCTGGATCTGCCCCGAAACTGACCCCGGGGCAGAACCGGCGGCAGGCTCAGCGGCCGCCCATCCGCTCCACCGCTTCGGCCGTGCGCTTGGTGTTTTCGTAGATGCCGACGACAAGGAACAGCATTCCGGCGAAGATGATGGCGTAAAGGATGCCGCCGACGATGATCATAAGGCCCGCCAGCCCCTGACCCTGCCCCATCGCCATGCCGCCTGCGACAAGCCCGCCAATGGCCAAGAGCGCGGCCATGAGCCAGACCAGAACATCGAACGACCGGATGATTGCGTGACGCATTTCTCAAATTCCCTTTCACGATTGTTTGGGGCCGGGCCCTGACGCGGAACAATATGCTTATGAAAAAGGCACGCGGCCGCGCGAATCATGCGCGGGCCGCGGAATTTGGTCAACGGGGATATGCCTTACGGACAGGTGTCGCCGGTTACAGGCTGGCGGCCTCATAGATCGGGGCCAACGCGCCGCCCCAGTCTCCGCGGTAAAGCCGCAGCCAGCGGTCGGCCTGCACCTCGCCGCGCGACAGGCTGTCCTGCACGGGGGCCAGCCAGGCCTCTTCGCCGTGGCCGCGCGCGGCCAGACCGGCCGCCGACAGCGCCACCGCCGCCTGCGCCAGATCGGCCATCTTTACATCGCCCACCTGCGCCTGCAGCGCCGAAACCGATGCGGCCACCCGAAGCTCTTCGCGCGTTTCCGTATCGAAGCCCTTGACCAGATCCCATGCGGCATCCAGCGCGCCGCCATCATACATCAGCCCGACCCAGAAGGCCGGAAGCGCCACCAGATGCGCCCGGTCGCCCGCATCGGCGCCACGCATCTCGATATATTTCTTCACCCGGGCTTCGGGGAAGACGGTGGTCATGTGATCGGCCCAGTCGCTGAGCGTGGGCTTTTCGCCGGGCAGCGCGGGCAGTTCGCCCTTCAGGAAATCGCGGAACGACTGGCCGAGCGCGTTGATATACTGGCCGTCGCGGTAGACGAAATACATCGGCACATCCAGCACCCAGTCCACATAGGCCTGGAACCCCATGCCGTCGTCAAAGGCAAAGGGCAGCATGCCGGTGCGGCTGTTGTCCAGCCCGCGCCAGATGCGGCTGCGCCACGATTTGTGGCCGTTTTCCTTGCCGTCAAAGAACGGGCTGCTGGCGAAGAGCGCCGTCGCCACCGGCTGCAGCGCCAGGGCAACGCGCAGCTTCTTGACCATATCCGCCTCGGACCCGTAGTCGAGGTTCACCTGCACGGTCGAGGTGCGGTACATCATCTGCGTGCCATGGGTGCCGACGCGGCCCATATAATCGGTCATCAGCCGGTAGCGGCCTTTCGGCATCACCGGCATCTGGTCATGGCGCCATTCCGGCGCAGCGCCGATCCCCATGAAGCGGATGCCCAAGGGGTCCGCGATCTGGCGCACCTCGTCCAGATGGTTTTCCAGTTCCGCCGCCGTCTCGCCGATGGTGGCCAAGGGCGCGCCGGACAGTTCGAACTGGCCGCCCGGCTCAAGGCTGATATTGGCGCCGTCCCGGGTCAGGCCGATGACATTTTCACCCTCGCGCACCGGGGACCAGCCGAAGCGGTCCGCAAGCCCGGCGAACAGCGCCGAGATCGAGCGCGCGCCGCCATAGGGCAGCGGCTGACGTGTATCGGTCAGCCAGCCGAATTTCTCGTGCTCGGTGCCGATGCGCCAGTCGGCGGCCGGTTTGCAGCCGCTTTCCATAAGCCCGGCCAGCTGGTCGAAGCTTTCGATCGGTCCGCCGCCGGATTGAGGAATGGACATGGGGACGCTCCCGGATCTTGCGCTGGCCTTCAGTCCGGGCGGGGGCCCGGGGGCGCCAACACCTGTCGCGGCGGGCGGCGGCTGTCAAGCCTTCGCCCCGTCGCATCACGAAAGGTGATGACGGTTCAGACCCGGCGCAACCCGCTGCCGCTGCGCCGCCAGACGGTCACCTGCCGCAGGGAGACAGCCGGCAAAGTGCTGCCCGTCGGGGCGGCGGATCCGGCCAGCGCAGCCACCAGATCATGCGAGGACAGCCCCGGCAGCGCGGCAAAGGCATCGAACAGATCGGCCGCCCCCGCCGCATCCAGCGGTATCAGCAGCGCACGACCGGACAGGTCCTGCAGGTGCCAGACCTGCCGCCCGCGCAAGCTGACCAGCCGCAGCTCGGCCAGATCATGAAGTGCGATCTCGCCACCCAGTTTCGGGTGCAGATAGCGCAGCCGCGCCTCGTCCAGTTCCACCAGCCCCGGCGCCCCCGGATCGCCGCGGAAACGCGCCCGGCGCAGCGCCAGAAGCGCCCAGCCCCCCGCCGCCGCTGCCAGCGCCAGACCAAAAGGGATCAGCACCAGCCCGCCCAGGGATGCCGTCCACAGCCCAAGGGCCAGCGCCAGAAGCGCGGCCCCCACCTCGGCCCAGCGGGACAGGAAGGCGCGGACCGTGGGGCGGATCATGTCCAGTCTCCGCAACGCGCCTGCCACAGGGTGACAGCCGCCAGCGCCGCCGTCTCGGCCCGCAGGATGCGCGGGCCAAGCGCCACGGGCTGCACGAAGGGCAGCGCGGCCAGCCGCGCCTGCTCCTCGGCGGTAAAGCCGCCTTCGGGGCCGATCAGGATGGCCGCCGCCTCTCCGGGCTGGCCGGTCCAACCCCCTGCCTCACCAGCGCGCGCCTCATCCGCCCAATAGAACCGCCGCCCCTCGGGCCATGCGGAAAGCAGCCGATCCAGCGGCTGCACCTCGTCGATCCCGGGCACGAAGGTGGCGCCACATTGCTCGGCCGCTTCGCGGGCATGGGCCTGCATCTTGTCTGCGCGCAGCCGGTCGCCCTGGGTTCGCCGGGTCTGCACCGGGATCAGCCGCGCCACCCCCAGCTCCACCGCCTTTTCCACCAGAAAGGCCATCTTCTCTTTCCGCAGCGGCGCGAAGACCAGCCACAGGTCGGGCGGCATCCGCTGCGGGGCGGTCTGTTCGGCGCAGACCAGAATGCCGCGCCGTTTGCCCGCCTCGGCCACGCGGGCCAGCCATTCGCCGTCGCGGCCGTTGAACAGCAGCACGCCGTCCCCGACAGCCAGCCGCATGACGGCGAAAAGATAATTCGCCTGCCCTTCGTCCAGGGCGACGGCTTGCCCCGGACCAAGCGGCTGATCTACACAAAGTCTGATGCCGGTCGCTGCCATGGGGGGAACCTATGACCCAACCAGACGGAAAACCAGAGGGCAGCGTGGCCGATGCCGTCGCCGGGAACTGGGTGGACCGGCTGGCTCCGCCCCCTGCGCGGCCCTATCTGCGGCTATCCCGGGCGGACCGGCCCATCGGGACGTGGCTTCTTTATATCCCCTGCCTCTGGGGCGTGGCTTTGGCCGCGAACAACGGCAGCGGGTTCCGGATGTGGGACCTGTGGATCGCCCTCTCCTGCGGGATCGGCGCCTTTCTGATGCGCGGCGCGGGCTGCACATGGAATGACATCACCGACCGCGATATCGACGCGCAGGTCGCCCGCACCCGCAGCCGCCCGATTCCTGCCGGTCAGGTGACCGCGCGGCAGGCGGCGGTCTGGATGGCGGTGCAGGCGCTGATCGCCGCAGTGATCCTGTTCAGTTACAACCGGCTGGCCATTGGCCTCGGCATCCTTTCGCTGTTGCCTGTGGCGGTCTATCCCTTTGCCAAGCGCTTCACATGGTGGCCGCAAGCTTTTCTGGGCATCGCCTTCAACTGGGGCGCCCTTCTGGCCTGGGCCGCCCATGCGGGCGAGGTGCCGGCGGGCGCGCTGCTCCTTTACCTCTCGGGCATCGCCTGGACACTCTATTACGACACGATCTATGCCCATCAGGACAAAGAGGATGACGCGCTGATCGGGGTGAAATCCACCGCGCGGCTGTTCGGCCAGCAGACCGGGCGCTGGCTGGCGGTATTCCTTGTGCTGGCGGTGCTGCTGTTCGCCGCCGCCGTGATCGTCACCCTGCCCGCCGCGCGAGGTGTCTGGCCCATGGTGCTGGCGCTGGCCGGGGTTTGGGCCTTCGGCTGGCACATGGTCTGGCAGATGCGGCAGGTGGATCTGGACGACCCCGCCTCCTGCCTGCGGGCCTTCCGGTCCAACCGCGATGCCGGGCTGATCGTTGTGCCATTTCTTGCCGTTGCGGCAATGCTGTGACGATGCCGCGTTGATCCCGGCCGCGGGGGCGCCTAGGAACCTTCGGGAATCGCGGCAGCCGCCGCGCGCGCCGCGAAGGATACCACCCGCTTGCCGCACCGCCTTCTTCGACTGCCGCAGACCACGCTGGCCGCTCTGGCCTTTGCCGCCGCCGGTCTCCTGATGCTGGGCGTGGCCTTCGTCGCCGCGCTGGTGATCGAGAACCGCACCGACACCGTGCTGACCACCCGTCTGGGCGAGGCGCGGATGGACTGGGTTCAGGTCGAGACGAACGGCATGCAGGTGCAACTGACCGGCACCGCCCCGAACGAGGCTGCGCGGTTCCGTGCGCTGAACATGGTGGGCAGCCTGATCGATTCCTCGCGCATTCTGGACGGGCTGGAGGTGAAGCCCGCCACTGCCATCGCCGCGCCCGACTTCTCGGTCGAGATGTTGCGCAACGATGACGGAATCCAGCTGATCGGGCTGGTGCCGGAACGTCCCGGCGAAGGCGGGCTGACGACCGAGGGGCTGATCGCCGCCGCGGCCGATCTGGTGCCCGGCAGTGACCCGACAGATATGTTGCAGGCCGCAGCCTATCCCCCGCCCGCCACATGGGACGCGGCGCTGCGCTTCGGCCTTGCCGCGATGGAGATGCTGGAGCGGTCCAAGATCTCGGTCTCGGCGGCCCGGGTGGAAATCACCGCCATTGCCGACAGCGAGGCCGAGAAGCGCCGCTTCGAAGCCGACCTTGGCCGGATGAAACCCAAGGATGTTGCCCTGCGGATGGAGATTTCGGCGCCGCGGCCCGTGATCACCCCCTTCACCCTGCGCTTCATTCTGGATGCCGAGGGCGCGCGGTTCGATGCCTGTTCCGCCGATACCGACCGGGCGCGGAACACCATCCTCTCCGCCGCCCGCGCCGCCGGGCTGGCCGCCAATGCCGCCTGCACCGTGGGCCTTGGCGCGCCCAGCCCGCGCTGGTCCGAAGGTGCGCGGGCCGCGATTGCCGCGGTGGCCGCCATGGGCGCGGGCTCGGTCACCTTCTCGGATGCGGACATTACGCTGACGGCGGGTGAAGGCGTGACACAGGCCGCCTTCGACCGTGCCCTTGGCGATCTGCGCGCCGCGCTTCCCGATGTCTTCTCGCTGGAGGCGATCCCGCCCAAAGCGGAAACTGCCGCGCAGGGCCCGGCGGAATTCACCGCGACCCTGGCCGAAAGCGGCCGGGTGGAACTGCGCGGCCGTCTGGTGGATGAGGCGCAACAGGCCGCCGTGGGCGCCTTTGCCCGCGCCTCCTTCGGCGCCGATGATGTCTATGTCGCCACGCGGCTGGACAGCGATCTGCCGGATGGCTGGCCGGTGCGGGTGCTGGCGGGGATCGAATCGCTGTCCCTGCTGCATCAGGGCAGCCTTCTGGTCCGCGGCGATCTGGTCGAAGTGAAAGGCGTCACCGGAGCGCAGGATGCGCGGGCGAAGATCACGCAGATCCTGTCCTCGCGCCTTGGGCAGGGCCAGACTTTCCGCGTTGATGTCCGCTATGACGAGGAGCTGGACCCCCTCGCGGCGCTGCCCACGCCTGAGGAATGCGCGGCCGAGGTGACGGTGGCGCTGACGGCGAAGAAGATCACCTTCACCCCCGGCTCCGCCGAAATCGCGCCCGAAGCGGCCCCCGTGGTCGAGACCCTGGCCGGTATCCTGAAGGATTGCCCCGGTATCCGGATGGAAATTGCCGGATATACCGATTCGCAAGGATCGGAATCGGGGAACCTCGCGCTCAGCCAGGCCCGGGCCGAGGCGGTGATGATGGCGCTTCTGGGCCGCCGGGTCGACACCTCGGGCATGGTGGCGCAGGGCTATGGCGAGGCCGATCCCATCGCCGACAATGGCACCGAAGAAGGGCGCGAGGCGAACCGGCGGATCGAATTCCTGCTGATCGGCGCCGAACCCGCCGATGACGGCGAGGCGGGGACCGAAGCCGGGGCGGCGGATGCGCCGGCCGCAGCTTCTGCGGTCGCAGAACCGGCCCCTGCGGCCGAAGCAGAGGCTGCCGAGGCCGCTGACGCGGCGGTTCCCGATTTCTCGGGCGACACCAGCCCCTCTGTCGCGCCGACTGAAAAGACGATACGCCCCAAGGCGCGCCCCGCGCGCGAGGGTTGAAGGACCACAGATGAACCGCACCGAATTCGTCATCGCCACCGCCATCATCCTGCTTCTGGCCTTTGCGATGGGCTGGTTCACCCATTGGTTGCTGCACCGCTTTGCCCGCAACAGCGGCAGCGATCTGGGCGAGATGGACCGGCTGGCCCAATCCCTGCACGAGGCCGAGGAGATGCGTGATCAGGCCGTCCTTTATCTGGAGCAGCGCGAGGCAGAGCTGACGAACCAGATCCAGCAGACCGAGGCCGAGCTGCGCGCCGCGATGGAAGGCCTGCGCGACGCAAGGCAGGAGGCCGAGGAGATGCGGTCCTATATCGAACGCATGCACGCGAACGGCTGACACGGGCGCGTCGCACACTTCTTGCCCGGACCCCAAAGCGGAGCGGGGTTTCCGGGCTGCGCATGCAGTGCCCGACGAGGCGGCGGTCCAGTGCGCCGGAATGCCGCCAGCCCCGGGCGAGTTTGCGCCCGAACTGGACCTATCGTCACGGTTGAACTGGACAAGCGGGGGGCTGCGCCCCTAACTCTCGGGCCAATTCCTGCATAGTCGGAGGCCCCCATGCTTGATGCCGTGACCAATCTTCGCGACCTTCTGAAGGACCCTTCGCTTCTGGCCACGAAGGCCTATGTCGCGGGCGAATGGATCGGCGCCGATGACGGCTCCACCTTCGCGGTCGTGAACCCGGCCCGTGGCGATGTCATCGCCGAAGTGCCGAACCTGTCGCGCACTGAGACCGCCCGCGCCATCGCCGCAGCCGAAAAGGCGCAGAAGGACTGGGCCGCCCGCGCCGCCAAGGAACGCGCGGTCATCATGCGCAAATGGTTCGATCTGATGATGGCCAATCAGGACGATCTGGGCATCATTCTCTGCGCCGAAATGGGCAAGCCGCTGGCCGAGGCCAAGGGCGAGATCGCCTATGGTGCCAGCTTCATCGAATTTTTCGGCGAAGAGGCCAAGCGGATTTACGGCGAGACGATCCCCGGCCATCAGCGCGACAAGCGCATCACGGTAATCAAGCAGCCCATCGGCGTGGTCGCCTCGATCACGCCGTGGAACTTCCCCAATGCGATGATCACCCGCAAATGCGGCCCGGCCCTGGCCGCGGGCTGCGCCTTCGTCGCGCGCCCGGCCGCGGAAACTCCGCTGTCGGCGCTGGCGCTGGCGCTGCTGGGGGAACGCGCGGGCCTGCCGAAAGGCCTGCTGTCGGTCATCACCTCGAAGCGGTCCTCCGACATCGGCAAGGAGTTCTGCGAAAACCCCGCCGTGCGCAAGCTGACCTTCACCGGCTCGACCGAGGTGGGCCGCATCCTTCTGCGTCAGGCGGCGGATCAGGTGATGAAATGCAGCATGGAACTGGGCGGCAATGCCCCCTTCATCGTGTTTGACGACGCCGATCTGGATGCCGCCGTGCAGGGCGCCATGGCATCCAAGTTCCGCAACAACGGCCAGACCTGCGTCTGCGCGAACCGTATTTATGTGCAGTCCGGCGTCTATGACGCCTTTGCCGAAAAGCTGCGCGCCGCCGTGGCCGCAACCAAGGTGGGCGACGGTCTGGCGGACGATGTGCAATTCGGCCCGCTGGTCAACCATGCCGCGGTGGAAAAGGTGCAGGAGCATATCGCCGACGCCACCTCCAAGGGCGCACAGGTGATCCTTGGCGGCCAGCCGCATGAACTGGGCGGGAACTTCTTCCAGCCGACCATCCTGACCGGCGTGACCGACAGCATGATCGTGACGAACGAGGAAACCTTCGGTCCCGTCGCTCCCCTGTTCCGGTTCGAGACGGAAGAGGAAGTCGTGGCCAAGGCCAATGACACGATCTTTGGTCTGGCATCCTATTTCTACGCCCGTGACGTGGGCCGCATCACCCGCGTGCAGGAGGCGCTGGAATACGGCATCGTCGGCGTGAACACCGGCATCATCTCGACCGAGGTGGCCCCCTTCGGCGGCATCAAGCAATCCGGCCTTGGCCGCGAGGGTAGCCACCACGGGATGGAGGATTTCCTCGAACTGAAATACATCTGCCTGTCGATCTGACACCAGTCATCAGACGGATGGAACGGGGCCCCTGCGGCCCCGTTTGCGTTGAAGGCAACAGCCTGTCGCCGCACAGGTCGTGTCGCCCGGACAGATCCGCTGGCCACGCAGTCCCGATGCCGCAGCAGGACCTGCGCAGGGGTGTCTTTCCCCGGCCCCGTTGCCGGACCGCACCGCGGCAGCTCCCCTTCTCTTTCACCCTCAACAAGCGGTGCAGGTTCTGGCAGGATCGCGCCACAAAGGAGAGGCAGATCATGGCCCGCGCCAAACCCGACCCCAGCCCGGAAGAGCTTTTCCTTGCGCCGCTTCTGCGCCATCTCCGCCGTGACCCGGCGCTGGAGACCTTGGTGTTCTGGGGTGCGGAGCTCTGGCCCGACGACCCGTCCGAGGCGCTGGAATCCGAAGAGGTCGGGTTCTATGCCGAGGGGCTGATCCCCGAAGGGTTCAACCTCGTCTGGCAGGTGCTGGCCGAACCGGGCGCAACCCTTTGCGACCATGCAAGGCTGTATGTCTGGCAGGATGGCCCACCCCCGCCCGATGCCCCTGCAGGCTGGCAGGTGCTGGAACAGGGCCGGTGGACCCGCGCATGATTTTCGCCACCGTCCATGCGGATTGCGCCGCGCTTGGCACACGGCTTTTCACGGTCACCAGCCATGACCTGTCGGCGGGGCTGTTCCGGCGGGCCTATACTTCGCATCCCGTGGAATATCCCACCCATGGCACGAAGCCCCTCTTGCGCGACGCATGGTATGACCTGTGCATCGGCCGTGCGCAGCCCTTCGTCGCCAACACGCCGGAGGCGTTCCGCGATCTGTTCTTCGACCATGCGCTGATCGAATCGCTCGGCCTTGGCGCGGCGGCAAACCTGCCGGTTGTGGCAGATGACGGCACCGTGCCCGGCACGCTGAATCTTCTGGCCGGGGCGGGGCATTTCACGCCGGAGCGGCTGGCCGCCTATGATGCGGTCCTGCGCCGCCACCGCGCGGCCCTGCTGGGCGCGATGTAATGGCCTTTACCCTGCGGCAGCTGCAGTTCTTTGTCGCCGCAGCCGAGGCCGGGTCGGTCACCGGCGCCGCGCGCAACCTGTCAATCAGCCAGTCCTCGGTGACCGAGGCGATCCGCGCGCTGGAGGATGATCTGGGCGTCCTCTTGTTCGACCGGCAGGCGCGCGGGCTGGAGATCACGCTGAAGGGTCAGTCCTTCCTGCGCCATGCGCGCCAGATTCTGGCCGATGTCTCCACCGCCCGAAGCGCCTTTCGTGACGAGGCCGAAGCCGCGCCGGGGCGGCTGTCGCTGGGCGTCACCTCGCTGGTGGCGGGCTATGTGCTGTCCGACATCCTGTCGCGCTACCGCCGCGCCTATCCGAAGATCGAACTGACGGTGATCGAGGACAATGCCGATTACCTCCAGCACCTGCTGATCGGCGGAGAGCTAGATGTGGCGGTGCTGGTGACATCCTCGGTCAAGGACCGGATGGCGCTGAATGTCGAATCGCTGCTGGTCTCGCCCTACCGGCTATGGCTGCCTTTGGGGCATCCGCTGGCCGATCAGGAGTATATTGCGCTGGAAGAACTGGCCGGCCAGCCGCTGATCCAGCTGATGGTGGACGAGATTGAGGAATCGACCCGCCGCCTGACCGCGGCCCTGCCGGTGAAGCCACAGATCGCCTTCCGCACCCGCAGTGTCGAGGCGGTACGGTCGCTGGTGGCCACGGGGGCCGGGCTGGCGATCCTGCCCAGCCTTGTTTACCGGCCGTGGTCGCTGGAAGGCGACCGGATCGAGACGCGGGATGTCTCGGGCGATCTGCCCACGGTGCAGGTGGGGCTGGCCTGGCGCCGCGGGGCGCCGTTGTCGGCCCCGGCGCGGAATTTCATCCGTTCGGCCCAGGGCGCGATTGCCAGCCGCTGAGCCCGCTCAGCCGGAGGCGCCACCGATGAAGACATACCAGACCGAGGTTCCGTCCGTGGCCACCGCCACCCCCATTTCGCGGATCTTGCGGTTCAGGATGTTGTCACGGTGTCCGGGCGAATTGCGCCACATCCTGGCGGCGGCCGTGACCGCCACGCCTTTGGTGCGGCCCACGTTTTCCACCGCGGTGGAGGCCCGGTAGCCCGCCTTGCGCAGGCGCGCGGAAAATCCTTTGTGCGACAGATCGTTGCGCGCGGCCATCCCGCAGGCATGGGCCGCCGCGGCCGCCTCCAGCGCCGGGGACAGCCGCAGCGGACCCAGACCCTCTGCACCCCTCTCCGCATTGATCCACGTGGCAATCTCCTGCTCCGTGGCGGCGGCATTGGCGGGCAGGTCACAGGCCACCGCCCCGGTCCCCCAGAGCAGCGCCGCCAACATCGCCGCGATTCCAGACTGCCGCATCCAACATCCTCCTGCCGGATTTCCGGGCAGTCTAACGCAGGCGGATCCACAGGACGAGAAGGCCCCCAGCACACATGGCGGAACACCGCCAAACCCATCGGAATTTCCGATGCATCGCATCCGCGTTTTGTATTTGCGAAATCTCCGCCTCCACCGCAGGCTTTTGCCCATGACCGGAAGACCGGCGACTGCCGCCGCCCGTGCGGCCCATCCACAGGGAGCTTGCAGAATGAAATCCATGAAGATCATGGCCACTTCGGCCCTTGCCGTCCTGACCGGCCTCACCCCCGCGCTGGCACAGATGACCGAGCTCGGCGCCGGAGAGGGGGCTTTGTCCATCGTCGCCTGGGCCGGCTATGTCGAGCGGGGCGAGACCGATCCCGCCTTCGACTGGGTGACCAAATTCGAGGCCTCGACCGGCTGCAAGGTCAGCGTGAAGACCGCCGCCACCTCGGACGAGATGGTGGCGCTGATGAACGAAGGCGGCTTCGATCTGGTCACCGCCTCGGGCGATGCCTCGCTGCGGCTGATCGCGGGCGGCCGGGTGCAGCCGGTCAATGTCGACCTGATCCCTTCGTGGTCCGCGGTGGACGACCGGCTGAAAGATGCCCCCTGGCATACTGTGGACGGCGTGCATTACGGTGTGCCCTATATGTGGGGGCCGAACGTCCTGATGTACAACACCGAAGTCTTCAAAGAGGCGCCCACCTCCTGGAACGTGGTCTTTGAAGAGATGACCCTGCCCGACGGCCAGTCGAACAAGGGCCGGGTGCAGGCTTATGACGGGCCGATCCACATTGCCGATGCCGCGCAATATCTGATGTTCCACAAGCCGGAACTTGGCATCACCTCGCCTTACGAATTGAACGAAGACCAGTACAAGGCCGCTTTGGACCTGTTGCGCGGTCAGCGCGCGCTGGTCAGCCGCTACTGGCACGATGCTTTCATCCAGATCGACGACTTCAAGAACGAAGGCGTGGTTGCCTCCGGCTCCTGGCCGTTCCAGGCCAATCTGCTGAAGGCTGACGGCCAGCCGATCGCCACGACGATCCCGCAGGAAGGCGCCACCGGCTGGGCCGATACGACCATGATGCATGTGAACGCCAAGAATCCGAACTGCGCCTATATGTGGTTCGAACATCAGCTGTCGTCCAACCTGCAGGCCGATCTTGCCGTCTGGTTCGGCGCCAACCCCTCGGTTCCGGCCGCCTGCACCGACGGGCGCGGCATGTCCACCGCGGAAAGCTGCCACGCCAATGGCATGGATGATTTCGAGAAGATCCGGTTCTGGACCACCCCGGTTTCCAATTGTGCGCAGGGCGAAGGCGCCTGCGTGCCGTACTACCGCTGGGTCTCGGACTATATCGGCGTGATCGGCGGACGGTAACGCCCCCCTCTCCCCTCCCCTGCGGGAGGGGAGCCTCCTCACCCCTGCCCTCCCCCTCCGGCCGGCCCGGTTCCGCGCCTTCCCTTGCAGGGGAAGCGTCGGATCCACAACCGCCGCACCATGGCGCATTGCATCCAATGACAGCTGCCGTTGAATTTCAGAACGTAGCCCGCCACTTCGGCCCGGTGAAAGCCGTGGACGGCGTGGATCTGGTGATCGAGGAAGGCAGCTTCTTCGCCATGCTCGGCCCCTCCGGCTCGGGCAAGACCACCTGCCTGCGGCTGATCTCGGGGTTTGAAAAGCCCACCGGCGGCGCGATCCGCATCTTTGGCGAGGATGTGTCGAACACCCCGCCGCATCTGCGCAACGTGAACACCGTCTTTCAGGATTATGCGCTGTTCCCGCATATGAACGTGCGCGACAATGTGGCCTACGGGCTGATGGTCAAGGGCATGGGCCGGGCACAGCGGCTGGCGCAGGCGGAAGAGATGCTGGCGCTGGTCAAGCTGGACGGCTACGGCGACCGCAAACCCGCGCAGCTCTCGGGCGGCCAGCGGCAGCGGGTGGCGCTGGCCCGCGCGCTGGTGAACAAGCCGCGCGTCCTTCTGCTGGACGAACCCTTGGGCGCGCTGGACCTGAAGCTGCGCGAGGCGATGCAGGACGAGTTGAAGGCCCTCCAGCACCGGCTGGGGCTGACCTTCGTCTTCGTCACCCACGACCAGCACGAAGCTTTGTCGATGGCCGACAGCCTTGCCGTCTTCGATCGCGGCCGCATCGCCCAGATCGGCACCCCGCAAGAGATTTACGACCGCCCCCGCACCCGCTTTGTCGCGGATTTCGTGGGCTCCTCCAATGTGTTGCCGCCCGCGCTGACGCAGGCGCTTGGCGGCCCCGCGCTCTGGTCCTCGCTCCGGCCGGAATCGGTGCGGCTGGCCGACCACGGCCCGATCACCGGCACCGTCACCGCGTTGCGCTATCTGGGCAGCGGCACCCGCGTCGTGCTGCGCACCGGAGAGACCGAGGTGGCGGCCCTTGTCCCCGCGGGCCAGCCGGTCCCGGCCGAGGGCGCCCCCGCCGCGCTGACCTTCGACCCCGGCGCCCTGCATGTGATGGAGGGAGAGGCATGATCCGTTCCGCCCCGCATCCCTTCCGGGCCGCAGGCAGGCCCGTCCCGCCTTCGGCCTGCCGAACCGGAGAAACCCGCGTGGTTTTCTTTCATCCGATGATCAAGCCGATTTCATCTGTTCAAAAATATCCTCGGGGGGTGAGGCGCCTTGCGCCGAGGGGGGCAGACAGCCCCCCTGCCCGGGCGCGTCACGCGGAACGCCGCAAATGAGTGCCGCCCTGTCCCCCGCCATCCTGCCCGCCCGCGGCACGGCAGACCGGCTGACCGGCCTGTTCTGGCGCTGGCCCGGGCTCTTGCTGGTGCTGCTGATCCTGCCGCCGCTCCTGTGGCTCGGAGTGATCTACCTCGGCTCGCTGGCGGCGCTGCTGATCCAGTCCTTCTATTCCATCGACGAATTCTCCGGCATGGTGAAAGAGGAATTCACCCTCAAGACCTATGCCGAGCTGTTCCGGGCGCAGAACCTCGACATCATCCTGCGCACCGTGCTGATGGCCGCGGCGGTGACGCTGGCCGCCGCCGTGGTGGCCTTTCCCATCGCCTATTACGCCGCCCGCTATGCCAAGGGCGGCTGGAAGGCGGCCTTCTATCTGGGGGTCATGCTGCCCTTGTGGTCCAGCTATCTGGTCAAGGTCTATGCGTGGAAGCTGATCCTTGCGAAGGAAGGCATCCTGAACTGGGCGGCCGAGGCGACGGGCACCTCCTTCGTGATCGACGGGCTTCTGGCCATCCCCGGCCTGTCGTCCTCATCCCTCTCCACCTCGCCCATCGGCACCTTCATGGTGTTTCTCTATGTCTGGCTGCCCTACATGATCCTGCCGATGCAGGCCGCGCTGGAGCGGGTGCCGCATGCAATGATCGAGGCCTCGGCAGATCTGGGCGCCACAAAGGCGCAGACCTTCCGCACCGTGATCCTGCCCTTGGCACTGCCGGGGATCATTGCCGGGTCGATCTTCACCTTCTCGCTGACGCTCGGGGATTACATCATCCCGCAGATCGTGGGGAATTCGGCCAATTTCATCGGCATGGCGGTCTATCAGCTTCAGGGCACCGCCGGGAACATCCCCTTGGCCGCGGCATTCGCCGTGGTGCCGATCCTGATCATGCTGGCCTATCTGGGTCTGGCAAAGCGCGCGGGGGCCTTCGATGCACTCTGATCGCGCGCCCCTTGGCCTTCGGATCGCGGCCATTGCAGGGCTGCTGTTCCTGCACCTGCCGATCCTCCTGATCTTCCTTTACGCCTTCACGACCGAGGAGAAGAGCTTTCAGTTCCCGCCCCCCGGCTACACAACCAAATGGTTCGGCGTGGCCTGGTCGGACCGGCCGGACATCTGGCCTCCCCTCTGGCTGTCGCTGAAGGTCGCGGCGATTTCCACCGCCATGGCCATCGTCCTTGGCACGCTCTGCGCCGCGGCAATGAGCCGGGCAAAATTCTTCGGGCGCGACCAGATCACCCTTCTGGTGCTGCTGCCCATCGCCCTGCCCGGCGTCATCACCGGCATGTCGCTGCGGTCGGCCTTCGGTGTGATGGATATTCCGTTTTCCACATGGACCATCGTTCTGGGCCACGCCACCTTCTGCATCGTCATCGTCTACAACAATGCCGTGGCCCGAATGCGCCGCCTGTCCGGCGGGATCATGGAGGCTTCTGCCGATCTGGGCGCCAACGGGTTCCAGACCTTCCGCTATGTCCTGCTGCCGAACCTCGGCTCGGCGCTTCTGGCGGGGGGCATGCTGGCCTTCGCTTTGTCCTTTGACGAGGTGATCGTGACCACCTTCACCGCCGGTCAGCAATCCACCCTGCCGATCTGGATGTATTCCGAACTGATCCGTCCCCGGCAGCGGCCTGTCACCAATGTCGTGGCCATCGTGGTCTTTGCCGCCACCTTCGTCCCGATCCTGATTGCCTATTACCTCACCCGCGGCGGGTCCGAGACCGCCGGCATGGGAAAATAAGGGAGAGACCCATGGACACGCTTTCCACCATCGACACCGGCCTGCTGATCGGCGGCACCGTCGAATCCGGGCAGGAAACGCCCGAGCAGATCCTGAACCCGCGGACCGGCGGCCTGATCCTTGAGGTGGCCGAGGCCTCGACCGATCAGGTGGACCGCGCCGTCACCGCCGCGCGCAAGGCCTTTGACACATGGTCGCGGACCACGCCGGTGGAACGGTCGAACGCGCTTTTGCGCATCGCCGACCGGATCGAGCGGGAGGCCGAGGGCTTTGCCGCGCTGGAGGCGCTGAACTGCGGCAAGCCGATCAATGCCGCGCTGAATGACGAAATCCCCGCGCTGGTGGATTGCTACCGCTTCTTCGCGGGCGCCGTGCGCACGATGCACGGGCAGGTGGCAGGCGAATATCTGGCCGGACACACCAGCATGATCCGCCGCGATCCGGTGGGCGTGGTGGCCAGTATCGCGCCGTGGAACTATCCCTTGATGATGATGGCGTGGAAACTGGGCCCGGCCATTGCAGGCGGCAATACCGTGGTCTTCAAACCCAGCGAACAGACCCCGCTGACCGCGCTGAAGATGGTGCGCATTCTGGCCGAGGAACTGCCCGAAGGCGTGGTCAGCATCGTCACCGGCCGCGGCCATACCGTGGGCAACCATCTGATCAACCATCCCGGCGTGGATATGATCAGCCTGACCGGCGATGTCGCCACCGGCAAGAAGATGCTGGATGCCGCGGCGAAGACGGTGAAGCGCACCCATCTGGAACTGGGCGGCAAGGCCCCGGTCATCGTCTTCGACGATGCCGATGTGGCCGCCGTGGTCGAGGGGCTGCGGGCGTTTTCCTTCTACAACGCCGGGCAGGACTGCACCGCCGCCTGCCGCGTCTATGCGGGCCGCAAGGTCTATGACCGGCTGGTCGCGGACCTGACGACCGCCGCCGCCTCGATCACCTTAGGGGCCGAGGATGACACCACCAATGAGATCGGGCCGCTCATCTCCATGCGGCAGCGCGACCGGGTGGCCAGCTTCGTGAACCGCGCGCGCGAGCTGAATCATATCGAGGTGACGACCGGCGGCGAGGCGATGGATCAGGGCTTCTACTACCGTCCGACCGTCGTGGCAGGCGCCCTGCAACAGGATGAGATCGTCCGGCGCGAAGTCTTTGGTCCCGTTGTCTCGATCACGCCCTTCAGCGATGTGGATGAGGCCGTGGGCTGGGCCAATGACAGCGACTACGGGCTGGCGTCTTCCGTCTGGACGCAGGACGTGGGCCGCGCCATGGCGACGGCGGCGCGGCTGCGCTACGGCTGCACCTGGATCAACACCCATTTCATGCTGGTGAACGAGATGCCGCATGGCGGGTTGAAGCAATCCGGCTACGGCAAGGACATGTCGTCCTACGCGCTGGAGGATTACACCGTGGTGCGCCATGTCATGGTGAAGCACGGCTGAGGCCTTATTCCGCCGCCCTCACCCCTGGGGCGGCGGGATCGCCCAGCAGATCCTCGACAAACCATGCGGCGAATTGTGCGCGGCCGGACACGCCGGCCTTCGTGTAGATCCGCGTCAGCTGTGCCCGCACCGTGCCCTGCGCCGCGCCGCGCAGGGCGGCGATTTCGGCCACATCCAGCCCTTTCAGCGCCAGAAGGCCCACATCCCGCTCGGCCGGGGTCAGGGACCAGTCGGAAAACTGCCGCTCGATCACCCGGCCCAGATCGCCCCGGGCGGTTTCCAGTGCCCGTTCCTGCGTGCGCAGCCGGTCCAGCATCTGGCGCAGCTGCCAGCCGCCGACGAAAATGCCCACCACCAGAACCACCGCCACCAGACTTTCCAGAATGGCATGCGGCGTTCCGGGATCCATGACCAGATCGGTCAGGGCGTCGCCTACGAAAAACACCGCGGCCACGGTCTGCACCAGCATGAAAGCCGCCAACGCGGCGGTGGCCCGCCGCGTGGCAGCCTGCCCCGCGCGCCGTGGTTTGCCTGCGGGCGGGTTCATTCCGGCCTGCCGCGCCCGGTGATCATCGGACGCACCAGATTGCGCCGCAGCGCCCGGCTTTCCACGGCGACACCGGCCACATGCACCAGTGCCAGAATCAGGATCAGATTGGCCGCCACCCCATGCACCTCTCCGGCAATTCTGCTCAGCCCTTCACCTTCATTCTCTGCCGCCGCGCCGTTCTGCACAAGGACAGACCAGTCGCCCGCCGCCACGGCAGCCTTTTCTTCGGCCAGGGTGATCGGGCTTTTGA
This sequence comes from Neotabrizicola sp. VNH66, assembly GCF_049445895.1. NCBI lineage: Bacteria > Pseudomonadati > Pseudomonadota > Alphaproteobacteria > Rhodobacterales > Paracoccaceae > Neotabrizicola > Neotabrizicola sp. VNH66. The sequence continues at coordinate 63,866 of NZ_JBMSDW010000011.1, read as the reverse complement.
ACCCGGTCATCGTCAGTCCGGTGACCACCACCACCGCCAGAAGCCCCCAAAGCGCATAGACCATCAGCGCACCCGCAGGATTGTGCGACGGGTATTCGGGCGGCCTTTCCCGGCGGAACAGGCCGAAAAGATGGCCGATGGCCGCCTTAGGGTCCGGCAGAAAGGATGAAAAGCGGGCCTCGGCGGGGCCGATCAGCCCCCAGATCAGGCGCATCGCCAAAAGCGCCAGAACCGCCCAGCCAATCCAGATATGGGCGGTGCCGCCGGGTTTCAGGATCAGACCGTTGAAGATCACGGCCGCGGCGACGGACCAGTGGCTGATGCGGATCAGCGGGTCCCAGGGATCGGGGGGCGACACAGCGCCCCCCTCCTCCCGCTTGCGGGAAACGGCCATGATCAGTCTTTGTCCTTGATCTCGACCACCTTGCCCGAAGCCGGGTCGATGTAGACCTCCCACATCTTCTTTTCGGCATCGGTGCATTTCGCCTCGATCTTGCCGCCCTCGGCCTCGAACTCGTCGACCATGCAGCCCGCCTTTTCCAGCGCGGCCTTGGCGGTATCGGGGTTGGTGCCGACCATGTCGCCCACGGCAGGCAGGGCCATCGCAGCGAAAGGAGCGCTGGACAGGGCAAGGACAACAGCAAGCATCTTCTTCATGACAGGGCCTTTCAGGACCATTGCGCCGGGCGGGATGCCGCGGCGATGGCCCTGTCTGGCCCGGCCCACGACCGCTGGTCGATTGGCAAACGGCTGATGCGGCGGGGCATAAGCACCCGCTTACGGCGGAATATGGCCGTCTGGACAGAGAAAAACCTCCGGGCCGGTGGGACAATCCGGCCCGGAGGTTTACGGCGCTGACACCGGGGGGACGCGGGTCAGCCCGTGATGCGGCGGATCAATTCATCGCCGGCAAGCAGTCCGAACAGGGCCACATGAGCCGCGGCCAGCGCGAAAAGACCAACCCCCGCCCCGGATGTGCGGCCCCCCGCTTCCCGCGCGATCAGAAACGCACCGGTCGTCAGGGCCCCGGGGATATCCGCCAGCACAGGAATGGTGCGGTTTGCGGCGGAACGGGAGGCAATCATTCTTATCTCCAATAAAATCAGTATGTTGTCAGTGTCTTTCGATGAAATGACTATGCCCGGCACCGGGGCCGGGGTCCAATGACAAAGACCGTCATCCGGAAATGAAAAACCCCCGGGCGCGGGCCCGGGGGGTGATGTCATCGCAACGGCGCTGCGGATCAGCGGCGGTCGTCATCCTCGTCTTCGTCCTCGCCCCCGGCGGGAAGCGAGAAGAAGCTGTCCGCATCCGAGAAGTCGCGCGAGGGGACGTCTTCCTTGTCGTCCTCGTCACCAAAGACCTCCAGCCCGGTCAGCGCATCGGGGACGCGCGCCTCGGGCGCCATGCCCAGCGACTGTTCGGTCGACACCAGCTTGCGCCGTTCGTCATCGGTCATCACCACGCCTTCGGCGGCGCGCTTGCGCACGGCGGCCTGCACCGCGGCGTCCAGCTCAGACTGTTTGCACAGGCCAAGCGCGACCGGATCGATCGGCTGCATGTTGTTGATGTTCCAGTGCGTCCGTTCCCGAATCGCCTGGATCGTCGGCTTGGTGGTTCCGACCAGCTTGCCAATGGCGCCATCGGCCAGTTCCGGATGGAACTTGACCAGCCACAGAATCGCATTCGGGCGGTCCTGCCGCTTGGACAGCGGGGTATAGCGCGGGCCGCGGCGCTTTTCCTCGCCCACGGCATTGGGGTTCTTCTTCAGCTGCAGACGATAGAGCGGATCTTTCTCGCCCTTGTCGATCTCGCGCTGGTCCAGCTGGTTGTTGGACACCGGGTCAAAGCCCTTGACGCCGCCCCCCACATCCCCATCGGCAATGCCCTGCACTTCCAGCTCGTGCATGCCGCAGAAATCCGCGATCTGCTTGAAGGTCAGGGTCGTGTTGTCCACCAGCCAGACGGCGGTCGCGCGGGCCATGATCGGCTTGTTCATCGGATCGCTCCTCAATACATCTTTTCCCGGCCGGAAACCGGCTGCGGACCCTTGTCCGCCGTTCTCCGATGTCGGGGAATTGGGTCGTCCATAGTGCATTCGGCCGGGAAGGGAAAGTGAAATTGCTGCGATTGGTGCTGGTCCTGCTGCTGTCCCTGACCGCCCTGCCCCTGCGGGCCGAGGGTGAACGGGCAGGCGATTTCGACTATTATGTGATGTCGCTGTCCTGGTCTTCGGCCTGGTGCGCGCTGGAGGGTGACGCGCGCGACGATCCGCAATGCGACCGCGGCCGCGGGCTGACCTTCGTGCTGCACGGGCTTTGGCCGCAATATGAAACCGGCTGGCCGGACTATTGCCGCACGGTCGAGCGGGACCCGACCCGGGCCGAGACCGCCGCCATGGCCGATATCATGGGCGGCGCCGGGCTGGCCTTCTACCAGTGGAAGAAGCATGGCCGCTGTTCCGGCCTGTCCGCGCCGGATTATTACGCCACGGCGCGGGCCGCCTTCGACAGCATCCGTATCCCGCCGGTCTTTGCGAAGATGTCGAAAACCCTGAAGGTCCCGGCCGAGGTGATCGAGGGCGCATTTCTGGAATCCAACCCCGGGCTGAAGCGGGACCAGATCACCGTCACCTGCAAGGGCGGGCTGATCCAGGAGGTGCGGATCTGCCTGACCAAGGACCTGGACCCGCGCAAATGCGGTGCGGACACGATCCGCGATTGCCGGCTGAGCGATGCGGTGCTGGAGGCGGTGCGCTGAAACAGGCCCGCGCGGAGGGGGCGCTGCCCCCGCCTCCGGCCAGAGCCGGAGGCCCCCCGGGATATTTCGGCCAGTATGAAAGGCCGATCAGTCCTCGACCTTCATGACGATCTTGCCGATATGGCCCGGCTCCTCGATCCGCTCATGCGCCTTGGGGGCGTCGCGCAATGAAAACTCGCTGTCCATCACCACCCGCAGCGCGCCGCGGGCGATCATCGGCCAGACATACTGCTCCACCTCGGCGGCGATGCGGGCCTTGGCGATGTCCGACTGCGGGCGCAGCGTCGATCCGGTCAGGGTCAGGCGGCGCGTCATCATCTCGGCGAAGCTGAGTTCGGCCTTCGCGCCCTGAAGGAAGGCGATCTGCACCAGCCGCCCGTCATCGGCCAAAGCCTTGATGTTGCGCGGGATATAGGGTCCGCCCACCATGTCGAGGATCAGATCCGCCCCGCCCAGCTTGCGCATCTCCGCGGTGAAATCGGCATCGCGGTAATTGAACGCCTTTTCGGCCCCCAATTCCTCGCACACCCGGCATTTCTCCTCCGACCCCGCGGTGGCAAAGACCCGCGCGCCAAGCGCCCTCGCGATCTGGATGGCGGTCGTCCCGATGCCGGAGGTGCCGCCGTGGACCAGAAATTTCTCGCCCGCGCGCAGGCCGCCCCGCATCACCACATTCGACCAGACGGTGAAGCAGGTCTCGGGCAGGCAGGCGGCCTCTTTCATCGACACACCCTCGGGGATGGGCAGGGCATGCGTTGCAGCACAGACCGCATATTCGGCATAGCCGCCCCCCGGCAGCAGGGCGCAGACCTTGTCGCCGATCTGCCAGCGGGTGACGCCCGGCCCGGCCTCCACCACCGTGCCCGAACATTCCAGCCCCGGCAGGGGCGAGGCATCGGCCGGCGGCGCATAGGCACCTGCGCGTTGCAGCGCGTCGGGCCGGTTCACCCCGGCCCAAGCGATGCGGATCACGATCTGGCCATGGCCGGGCACCGGCACCGGCACCATCGCGGGTTGCAGCACATCAGGGCCGCCGGGGGCGACGATCTCCATCGCCAGCATCGAGGAGGACAGGGTCATGCGGATTCCTTGCAGTATCAGAGATCAGAACGGACGGGGGTCAGAACGGACGGGGCGCGCGGCGGCCGGGCAGGCCATCGCGAGGGCCGGGCGGACGGATACGGCCCAAAAGCGCCATCGGACCGGCCAGCAGCACCTTGCCCAAGGGGTTGGCGGCGGTATCGGCCTTCAGCTTTTCAAACCGCATGACGCCTTCGATCCGGCGGTCCAGAAAATCGCGGGTGGCCTGCTGGTCGGGGCTGTCATCGCCCAGCCAGAACAGCACCGTGGCGCCATAGACCGCCGAAAGCGTGGCGCGCTTGGTATACCAGTTCACATCATCGGCGCTGTCGCCCAAGGCGGTCCAGATCGCATCGGCGGTGGACCACAAGGCCCGCGCCCCGTCTGCCGCCAGATGCGGCAGCGCGAACAGCGTGGTGCCGCGACGCACCGCCTCGCGGTCGGCCAGCGACAGGCGGATCAGCACCGCCCGGGCGATCCGGTCGCGGAATCGCAGGGCCGACAGATCCTCGGCCGCCAGCGCGGCCACCATCGCCGCATCCCCCGCCGCATGATAGGCCAGCGCCAGATCGGTGCCGCCACGCGGGAACAGCGCCACGGCCAGTGCGGGCGTCACGCCCGAATCAGCCACCGCCGCGCGGAACGTCGCCGCGGTCCACCCGTCGAAGGCCACATGCGGCAGCGCCGCCGCCACCAGTTTCTGCCGTGCTTCCGCCTCTTGCATCCTTGCCTCCCCTGCTGCGGCGGTGGACAGGGCCGCCCGCCTTTGCTATAGGCCACCGGCCTGCACATCAGTGCAACTCTAGCTTAGGAAGGTGGTGACAACCACATGCAGGTCAGCGTCCGCGACAATAACGTCGAACAGGCCCTTCGGGCCCTGAAGAAGAAACTTCAGCGTGAAGGCGTGTTCCGCGAAATGAAGCTCAAGCAACATTTCGAGAAACCGTCGGTCAAGAAAGCGCGCGAACAGGCCGAGGCGATCCGCCGCGCCCGTAAACTCGCTCGCAAGAAGGCTCAGCGCGAAGGCGCACTCTAAGGCGTTAGCGAAAGCTGGGCGGGGCAACCCGCCGTCACGATCAACCCCCGTCCGTCAGGCCGGGGGTTTTTCTTTGCCAGGGTCACGCGGTGCGCTGCCGTCGCAAAAGGGGGCGCTGCCCCCGTCCCTTGCAGGGACTCCCCCGGGATATTTGTGCAAACTGGAATTGGCTTTCCGCTTTGTCGCCGTATCCTCGGGGGGGTAGTGGGTCAGACGCTCAGCGCCGTGGTCCGCACGACGGTTTTCAGCGAAAAGCTGGAATGCATCTGCCGCACCCCGGGCAGCCGCGACAAGGCGCGGCGGTGGATGCGGGCGAAGTCGTCGGTGTCGCGGGCCAGCACCTTCAGCAGGTAATCCGCCGATCCGGCCATCAGATGGCATTCGAGGATATCGGGGATGCGGGCCACCTCCCGCTCAAACGCGTCCAGCAGGTCTTCGGCCTGGCTTTGCAGGGTGATCTCGACAAAGACCGTGGTCGGCTTGCCCAGCAGGCGCGCATCCAGAAGCGCCACATAGCTGGCGATGATCCCCTCTTCCTCCAGCCGCTGCACCCGGCGATGGCAGGCCGAAGGTGAGAGGTTCACTCGCTCGGACAGGTCAGCATTGGTGATGCGCCCGTCTTTCTGCAGAACCGCCAGGATACGGAGATCCGTCGCATCAATCTGCGCTTCCATCGAAGGTTCTCCGGTCATTTCGCCAAAATATGACAGATACTCCCGTTCCAGGGCTAAAACGCCACAGAAATCTGCAAACATCGTCGCAGATTCTGCGGGAAACTTTCTCATCAGCCGCGGGGAGGCGGCGCAGAGGAGGACATAATGCAGATCGGTTGCCCGAAAGAGATCAAGCCGCAGGAATTCCGCGTGGGGATGACCCCGGATGCCGTGCGGGAGGCTGTGGCCCATGGCCATGCGGTGCTGGTGGAAACCGGCGCAGGGGTTGGGGCGGGGTTTACGGATGACGATTATCGCACCGCAGGCGCCGCGATTGCCGCCGACGCGGAGGAGGTCTTTGCCAAGGCCGAGATGATCGTGAAGGTGAAAGAGCCGCAGCCCGCCGAGCGCGCGCGCCTGCGCGAGGGGCAGCTGCTGTTCACCTATCTGCATCTGGCGCCGGACCCGGACCAGACCCGCGACCTCTTGGCCAGCGGCGCGACCTGTATTGCCTATGAGACGGTGACCGATGCCCGCGGCGGCCTGCCCCTGCTGGCCCCGATGTCAGAGGTGGCCGGGCGGCTGGCGCCGCAGGTGGGGGTCTGGGCGCTGCAGAAGGCCAACGGCGGGCGCGGCACCCTGCTGGGCGGCATTCCCGGCGTGCGCCCGGCGAATGTGGTGATCATCGGCGGCGGCGTGGTGGGCACGGCGGCAGCGCGGGTGGCGGCCGGCATGGGCGCGAATGTCACCGTGCTGGACCGATCGGTCCCGCGGCTGTCCTATCTGGACGATATCTTCATGGGTCGGCTGACCACGCAATATGCCAGCGGCGGCGCGGTGGCCGATCTGATCCGCACCGCGGATATGGTGATCGGCGCCGTGCTGGTGCCGGGGGCCGCCGCGCCACGGCTGGTCAGCCGCGCGCAGTTGGCCACCATGCAGCCCGGCGCGGTGCTGGTGGATGTGGCCATTGATCAGGGCGGTTGTTTCGAGACCAGCCGCGCCACCACCCATCAGGACCCGATCTATGAGGTGGACGGCATCCTGCATTATTGCGTGGCGAACATGCCGGGCGCGGTGGCCCGTACATCGACCCAGGGCTTGGGCAATGCGACCCTGCCCTTCCTGCTGGCCTTGGCCGACAAGGGCTGGCGCCGCGCCTGTGCCGAGGACCGGCATCTGATGGCGGGGCTGAATGTCCATGCGGGGCGGCTGACCTATGCCGCGGTCGGGGCGGCGCTGAACCTGCCCGTCATCGCGCCGGAAGAGGCGCTGAAGCTGTAAAGCAAACGGCCCGCAGGTCATCCTGCGGGCCGTTTCGTTCCGTCAGGCCTTGGTCTTCAGCTCGACCAGGATCTGTTGCAACAGTTCGACCTCGGTCGGGCCGGCGGGGGCGGCCGCGGCGGCAGCAGCCTCTTTCTTCACCGTCGCATCCTTCAGGCGGTTCACCGCCTTGACCAGCAGGAACACCACCCAGGCGATGATCAGGAAGTTGATCACCGCGGTGATGAACGAGCCATAGGCGAAGACCGGCGCCCCGGCATCCTTGGCCGCCTTCAACGAGGTGTATTCCGTGCCGCTGAGGTTGATGAACAGGTTCGAGAAGTCGATCCCGCCGGTGATCAGACCGATGACCGGGTTGATCAGGTCGGCCACCAGAGAGTTCACGATGGCGGTGAAAGCGGCGCCGATGATGATACCGACCGCAAGGTCGATCACATTGCCTTTGGCAATGAACGTCTTGAATTCGTTGAGCATGTCACTGTTCCCTATTTCCCCGGCAGTTTCGTCCGGTGGTTTCTGCCGCGCAGGCGCACAGGCGCGGGGCAAGTATTGCACAGAGGCCGGGGCTTACCCATGGGGAAAATTCGCGGCAAACTCCCGCTCCGGACGCGAAAGGAACCGCCATGACAACGCTTGCCGATTTCCCGATCACCCGCCGCTGGCCGCCTGTGAACCCGCAGGCCATTCAGCTGTATTCCCTGCCCACGCCGAACGGGATCAAGGTCTCGCTCATGCTGGAGGAAACCGGGCTGGCCTATGACCCGCATCTGGTCGATTTCGGCAAGAACGACCAGATGACGCCGGAATTCCTGAGCCTGAACCCCAACAACAAGATCCCCGCGATCATCGACCCGCAGGGCCCGGGCGGCCAGCCGCTGGCTTTGTTCGAAAGCGGGGCGATCCTGATCTATCTGGCCGAGAAGACCGGAAAGTTCCTGCCCGCAGCGAACCGCTACGAGGTTCTGCAATGGCTGATGTTCCAGATGGGCGGTCTGGGGCCGATGTTCGGCCAGCTGGGCTTTTTCACCGCCTTTGCCGGGAAAGAGATCGAAGACCCGCGCCCGAAGGAACGCTACCGCGCCGAGGCGGAGCGCATCCTGAAGGTGCTGGACAGGGCTTTGGAGGGGCGGGAGTGGATCGCGGGCGACTATTCCATCGCCGATATGGCCATCGGCCCGTGGCTGAACACACTGACCGGTTTCTACAAGGCCGGAGAGATCACCGGCTTTGACGAGCTGAAGAACGCCCCCGCCTATCAGGAGCGGTTCAACGCCCGCCCGGCGGTGCAGCGGGCCAAGAACATTCCCGCCCGCGGCTGAGACGGAAAGGAAAGGGCGCCCGAAGGCGCCCTTTCTGACTTACGACGGTTGCTTGGCAAAGCGCAGGTAGGGCAGCCGGATATCCAGATCGCCATACTTTTCCTTCGCCTGATCGTTGTTCAGCGCCAGTGCCACGATCACGTCCTTGCCCGGCTCCCAGTTGGCGGGGGTGGCCAGCGGGACGCCATCGGTCAGCAGGACCGCATCCACGGCCCGCAGGATTTCCGCAAAGTTGCGGCCTACCGACATCGGATAATAGATCGTGAACCGCACCTTCTTGTCCGGCCCGATGAAATAGACCGCGCGCACGGTGGCGGTATGGGCGGGCGTGCGGCCGTCGGTCGGGATATAGTAATCCGCGGGCAGCAGGTCATAGGCCTTGGACACGGTCAGCGAGGTGTCGTCGATGATCGGGAAATCGGCCGGGCTGCCGCCGAACGCCTCGATATCGCGCTTCCACTTTTCATGGTCAGCGGCGCCGTCCACCGACAGGCCGATCACCTTGATGCCGCGCTTCTTCCACTCGGGCGCCAGCTGCGCCACGGCGGCGAATTCGGTGGTGCAGACCGGGGTGAAGTCGCGCGGATGGCTGAAGATGATGCCATAGCTGTCGCCCAGCCATTCGTGGAACTTGATTTCCCCGGCGGTGGTGGGGGCGGTGAAGTCGGGCGCGATGTCGTTGATGCGGACGGACATGGAAAACTCCTCGGATTCGCTGGCACTGATCTAGCCCTTTGAGAAGGATATTTCACCCCCCGCCGCAAGATGGCCCGGAAAAGAGAACGCGCTTCTGGCATGCAGGCCGCAGACAGGGCGGATGTTCCACGGCCTGCCACCGCCCGATGAAAAACGGTTGGCCCCGTGCGGTGGCATAGCGGCGGTTCGCCCGGCATTCTGCCGCCGATTCCGACGCCGGGCTGTCGGAACTTCGCTTGCAACCCCGTCCGGGGTGGCGCAGACTTTGATCAAATTTCCGCTTCCCCCAGAGGTCCCCATGCTGATCAAGCGCGAGTTCTATATCAACGGCCAGTGGGTCGCCCCCGCCAAGGCGCGTGACTGTCAGGTCATCAACCCGTCGAACGAAGAGCCCTGCGCCATCATCAGCCTGGGCGATCAGGCCGATACCGATGCCGCGGTGGCCGCAGCCAAGGCCGCCCTTCCCGGCTGGTCGGCCACGCCACCCGCCGAACGCGCCCGGCTGGTGGCGAAGATCCTTGATCAGTATGAAGCCCGCGTTCAGGAATTCGCCGAAGTGATCGCGCTGGAAATGGGCGCTCCCATCGACTTTGCGCTGTCCGATCAGGCGCCCTGCCTGCCGTGGCACACCAAGAACTTCCTGAAGGCCTTCGAAAAGGTCGAATGGGTCCGCCCGCTGGGCCCGCAGGCGCCCGAATCCGCCGTGGCGATGGAGCCGATCGGCGTGGTCGGCCTGATCACGCCCTGGAACTGGCCGGTCAATCAGGTGGCGCTGAAGGCCATCCCGGCCATGCTGGCGGGCTGCACCTGCGTGCTGAAACCCTCGGAAGAGGCGCCGCTGGATGCGATGATGTTCGCGGAATTCTGCCATGACGCGGGTATTCCGCCGGGCGTGTTCAATCTGGTGAACGGTGACGGCGCGGGCGTGGGCAGCCAGCTCTCCACCCATCCGGATGTCCAGATGATCTCCTTCACCGGTTCGACCCGGGCGGGCAAAGCCATCTCCAAGGCCGCGGCGGAGACGCTGAAGCGGGTCGTGCTGGAGTTGGGCGGCAAGGGCGCCAACCTTGTCTTCGCCGATGCCGACGACAAGGCGGTGGAACGCTCCGTGCGCCGGATGATGGAAAACACCGGGCAGTCGTGCAACGCCCCCTCGCGCATGCTGGTGGAACGCTCGGTCTATGATCAGACCGTGGCCAAAGCCGTCGAAGTGGCCGAGACGATCAAGGTCGGCCCGGCGATGGAGCATGGCAGCCACATCGGCCCGGTGGTGAACAAGCGGCAGTGGGATCAGATTCAGGGCTATATCCAGAAGGGCATCGACGAAGGCGCCCGTCTGGTCACCGGCGGCCCGGGCCTGCCCGAAGGGTTCAACCGCGGCTTCTATGTAAAGCCCACGATCTTTGCCGATGTGAAGCCCGGCATGACCATCGAACGCGAGGAAATCTTCGGGCCGGTCCTGTCGATCATCCCGTTCGAGACCGAGGCCGAGGCCGTCACCATCGCCAATGACACGCCCTATGGCCTGACAAACTATGTCCAGTCCGGCGATCCGGCGCGGTCCAACCGTCTGGCGCGGCAGCTGCAGGCCGGCATGATCGAGATGAACGGCAAGTCCCGCGGCGCGGGATCGTTCTTCGGGGGCGTCAAGCAATCCGGCCGCGCCCGCGAAGGCGGCATCTGGGGGATCGAGGAATTCCTTGAACCCAAGGGCATCGCGGGGTGGAGCTTCACTGCCGCCGAGTAAGGCGTGTCAACGCTGTTCGGACCCGGCCTTGCCGCCGCATCTTGCGACCAAGGGCCGAAGGCCAACGAGGAGCGGCCCTACCCCAGAAGGGCCGCCACCGAAAAGCTGGCGGGCAGGCTCTCCTGCCCGTCCAGCACCAGATCGGCCAGCCCCTCGGCGACGGCGGGGGCCATGGCAAAGCCGATCTTGAACCCGCCATTCGCCACGAAATGACCGGGCCGCCCGGGCCATGCCCCTGCCAGTGGGCCGCGGCTTTTCGCCCGCGGGCGGAGGCCTGCCCAGCGTTCCAGAACCTCGGCCCCCGCCAGCACCGGCAGCAGCGCGCGGGCGCGGGCGATCAGGTCATCGGCCTGCGCATCCGGGCCTTCGGTGGCCCATGTCGTCTCGCTGGTGGACCCGATGGCCACCGTCCCGTCGGCATGGGGCACCACATGCAGGCCGCCCGCATAGATCTGCGGCAAGCTGGCCGCATTGTGGCGCAGCAGCACCGCCTGCCCCTTTACCCCCGCGCCAAGGGTTCGGCCAAAGACCGCCGACAGATCGGCCAGCCCCGCGGCGCCGGTGGCATGGATGACGGCGCCCTCCTCCGGCGCCTCCTGCCCGATCACCAGATCCGCCCCCTTTGCGCGCAGGGCCGCCACCAGCGCCGCACCCGCCCGGCGAGGCGACAGCCGCGCCGTCAGCGTGTCGCGCACCAGCCAGCCCGAGGGCGAGGCCGGTTCCCATTCCGCGCCGGTCGCCGGCACGACCTGCCAATCCGCGCGGCCCTGCCACAAGGTCTGCGCCGCCGCGGCCCGGAGCTGCGCCAGTTCCACCGCCGCCGCATCGGCCAAAGGCTGCAACCGGCCCGACCGCAGATAGCCCGGATCGACCCCACCTGCCGCCTCTACGGCAGCCCACCACCCTTCGGCCGACGAGAGCGCCCGGAGTTGGTAGTCCTTCAGCGGGTTCCACCCTTCGGGCGCATGCGGGGCCAAGGCCCCCACCAGCCCGCCCGAGGCTCCGGCGCCGATCCGCGCCGGTTCGATCAGCCGCACGCGGGCGCCTCGCCGCGCGCAGGCCCAGGCGCAGGCCAGCCCGAAGACGCCGCCACCGCGCACCGTCACATCCACGCTTGCCATCCGCCACCCCCTGCCGCATTCCGTTGCGCAAAGGACTAGGCCGATGCACGCGGGACAACAACCTGAACTGGACTGGAAGGACGGCGTCATCCCGGTGGCCCGCGCCTTTGACGACCCGTATTTCAGCCTGCGCGGCGGGCTGGAGGAGACGCGGCATGTCTTCCTTGCCGGGAATGACCTGCCCGCGCGGCTGTGCGACGGGTTCCGTATCGCTGAACTGGGCTTCGGCACCGGGCTGAACCTGCTGACGCTGGCCCTGTCATGGACCGGCCCCGGCACGCTGCATTTCACCAGTTTCGAGGCGTTTCCGATGGCCCCCGCGGATATGGAACGCGCGCTGGCCCATTTCCCCGAGGCCGCGGCGATTGCGGCGCCCCTGCTGGCGCAATGGCAGGCAGGCGCGCCGGTGATCCGGCTACCGGGGATCGAGGCCATGATCATCGCCGGCGACGTGCGCGAGGCGCTGCCCCGCTGGCAGGGCCGGGCCGATGCGTGGTTTCTGGACGGCTTTTCTCCGGCCAAGAACCCGGAGATGTGGGGAGATGATCTGATGGCAGAGGTCGCCCGCCACACCGCCCCCGGCGGCAGTTTCGCCACCTATACCGCCGCGGGCCATGTCCGCCGCGCGTTGGCGGCGGCAGGCTTCACCGTCACGCGCCAGCCCGGCTTCGCGGGCAAGCGCCATATGTCAGCCGGGCGGCTGGCCTAGCGCAGGTCCATCCCCTCGGGCCAGCTGAGCGTATAGCTGACGGAGATGTCCTTCTTTTGCCCACCGGGCAGCTCGAAATCCCAGGCAAGGATGCCGCGCTGGCCGTCCACATCCGTCTCGCTCGCCTGCGGGGACAGCGCGGGTTCGATCCGCAGGTCCTGCTGTTCCGAATAGGGGATCTGGTCCAGAACCCGCACGGGCCATTCCTCATCTCCCAGATTTTCGATGGTCAGCACCGCCGTCTCGGTCTGTTCGTTCGACGTGGTGAAGACGCCCTTCTGACCGGAATCGCGCACCGGCATGTCACGACGCACCACGATCTGGTCCAGCGCGCCGAAGGCCAGCGTCGCCTCGGCCCCGGCGGCGATCAGCCCCAGATCGGCTGCACCGACCAGCACGCCCTCGCGATACAGCAGCGCCGCGCCGGGCAGCAGCGGCTCGCCGCTGGTGTTGACGAATTCCGCCTGCACGAAGGCGGTCTTGTCCCAGCGGGGCACGGCAACCGCGGTCACCACCGGCGCGGCCTCGATCCGGTCCAGCGCCAGCCGCAGGTCTTCCACCCCCGAGGCGACATCGACCGGGCGGGGATAGGGGTAGACGACCGTATCCCCCTCCATCGCCGCCGCGGCCACGATGGGCGCCGGGGCGGCCACCGCCTCCATCTCGGGCATGGCTGCACTCCCCGGTGCCATCTCGCGCGCCATATCGGCGGGCGGTCGCTCCTTCTCGATCCAGCGCAGCTCCGGCCAGAGCGCGGAGGGCGCCGCCTGCTCCGACGGGCGCGAGGAAGACAGTGTCAGGTTCACACCGGACCAGTCTTCCCCGGTATATTGCGTCACCAGAACCGAACGGTCGATGGTCAGCGCCTCGCCGCCCTGGCGGGTCAGGTAAAGGTCATAGCTGGGCCGCCAGCCCGCGGAATCGACATAATAGGTCATGGTCAGCGTGGTTTCCCCCGCAGCCTGCGCTTCAACGGCCACCACCAGCGCGGTGTAATCCTGATCGCCCGCGGGCAAAGCGTCATAGGCCGCCTGCGCCTTGGCCAGCGCCTCCTGCGCCTCCTTCAGCGCATCTTCGGCGGGCCACAGATCCGCCTGCGCGGCGGCCACCGCCTCGGCCGCCGCAAGGGTGCCCGCCCCCACGGCCTCGGCCATGGCGCGCAGGGTCTCGGGCGTCGTCCCGTCGGGCACGGCCCCGCTGAACGAGGTCAGGAAACCGGCCTGCGCCTCGGCCGCACGGATGCGGGCACGGACGGCATCGACGGTGGCCTGCGCGGTTCGGACCGCCGCTTCGGCCTGATCCACGGTGTCCCGTGCCGCCTGCTGTGCCGGGGTCAGCGCCGGGTCGCGCGGCGGCAGCCGGTCCGCCCGCAGCGAGAAGGCGCCGAAGGTCACCCCTTCTTCCCCCGCCAGCCGCATCAACGCGGCGTCGGTGGCGGCTGGCAGATCGGTCACCAGCAGCTCATGCGGTCCGGCCCCGGGCAGGGTGAAGGTCACTTCACGGGTGATCTTCGCGCCTTGGGGGTAGACAGTCACATCGGTGATGCGGCTGGTAGCGGGAAGGGTATCGGCCAGCGCGGGCAGCGCCGTTGTGGCCAGAAGGGCAGCAAGCAGGGTGCGCATGGCAGGGGCCTTTCGCAGGAAACCGGATGGCCCGAAGCCTAGGCCCGGCTGAACCCGCCGGACAAGGCGGAAATACCCGATCCAAGGATCGGGCGGCGGGCTGCGTCGGACGCCCCGCCGGCCTGCAGCGGCGGCCATGAAAAAGGGTTCCGGCCAACCTGACCGGAACCCTTCAAAGATCGGCGCGGAAGGGATCAGCCCTTCTTCAGCACCCGGCTTCCCAGCACTTCGGCGATCTGCACCGCGTTCAGGGCGGCGCCCTTGCGCAGGTTGTCGCTGACACACCACAGGCTCAGCCCGTTTTCCACAGTCGAATCCTCGCGGACGCGCGACACATAGGTCGCATATTCGCCCACGCATTCGACCGGGGTGACGTAGCCACCGGCTTCGCGCTTGTCGACGAGCATGATCCCCGGCGCCTCGCGCAGGATGTCCTGGGCCTCCTGCCAGTCCAGCGGCTCTTCGAATTCAAGGTTGATGGCTTCGGAATGGCCGACGAAGACCGGCACGCGCACGCAGGTCGCGGTCACCTTGATCTTCGGATCAAGGATCTTCTTCGTCTCGGCCACCATCTTCCATTCTTCCTTGGTCTCGCCCGAGTCCAGGAACACGTCGATATGCGGGATCACGTTGAAGGCAATCTGCTTGGAGAATTTGGCGGGCGGCACTTCATGCACGGGGTTGTAGACCGCCTTGGTCTGCTCCCACAGTTCGTCCATGCCTTCCTTGCCCGCGCCGGAGACCGACTGATAGGTCGCCACGACCACGCGCTTGATCTTTGCCCGATCGTGCAGCGGCTTGAGCGCCACCACCATCTGCGCGGTGGAGCAGTTGGGGTTCGCAATGATATTTCGCTTGGAATAGCCCATGATCGCATCGGCGTTCACCTCCGGCACGATCAGCGGAACATCCGGGTCGTAGCGGTAGAGCGAGGAGTTATCGATCACGACACAGCCCGCCGCCGCGGCCTTGGGCGCGAATTCCTTCGTCGGGCCGGAGCCGACGGCGAAAAGCGCGATATCCCAGCCGGTAAAATCGAAAGTGGCCAGGTCTTTGGTCTTCAAAGTCTTGTCGCCGAAGCTGACTTCAGTGCCCAGAGATTTGCGCGACGCCAGCGCGGCAATCTCGTCCACCGGGAACTCGCGCTCGGCGAGGATGTTCAGCATTTCGCGGCCCACGTTGCCCGTGGCACCCGCGACGACGACCTTGTAGCCCATCGGGGTAACTCCAGTTCCGCCCCCGACCGTTCGGGGGACGCGGCCCCTTAGCGCAAAGGTCCGCGCGGGGGAAGCGGATTCCGCGGAAAGGGCTCAGTCTGTGCGGTCCTGCGCGAAGAGGTACACCAGCAGCCCCGCGCCCACGGCAATGGCGAAGAAGGCGAAAACCGCGGTGAAGGGCAGCGCCGGATCGGCCGCGCCTTCGCGCGCGGCATGCAGACGGCCCGTCGCCTCCTGCGCGATGCCCACTGCCGCGATGCCGAAGAAATTCACCAGCGTCACCCCGCGACCCACCAGATGCGGCGGAAAGAACGCCCGCGCATGGGCAATGACGATGGGAAAGGTCGATCCGAAAAAGCCAAGACCCATGAACATCACCAGCGCCAGCCCCGGCGACACCTGCGGCCAGAACCAGAGCCCGCAGAGAAAGACCAGCATCCCGGCATTGCCGCCGAAGATTACCCATTTGCGGGTGCCCCACCAGCGGTCCAGCGGCCCGATGACAAAGCTGCCGATGACCATGGCAACCCCCATCCACAGCCCGGCCATCCCCACCTCGGCCCGGGAATATCCCCAGACATCGGTGAAATAAGGCCCCAGCCACAGCCCGCGCAGCGCGCCGGGCGGGGCATAGCAGACCACCATCATCGCAAGGATCGGCCAGAGCGCAGGCATCCGCAGCAGCGTAAGGACCGAGCCCTTGGGCCCCGCAGGCGCGGGCGCCGGATCGCGGATCATCAGATAGGCCGCCAGCCCGGTCAGAAGCGTGATCCCGGCCAGACCCCAGACAGTTTCACGCCATCCGAAGGCCGCGGCCGCGGCGGTCAGCGGAACCGAGGCCGCGATATTGCCGATGCTGCCCACGCCGATAGTCACGGCGGCCAGCGTGGCAAAAACGGCGGGAGAGAATTCGCGCGCGAAGATATAGTAATTCGCCATCAGCACAGGCGCGCAGCCCACCCCGATCAGCGCCATCGCCACCTTCAGCATCAGGGGCGTCGTCGCCATGGCGAACAGTGCCGCGCCTCCGGCCCCCATGGCAAGGCAGGCGCTGGCGGTGCGGCGCGGACCGATCCGGTCCAGCGCGGCACCGATGGGCAGCTGCATGGCGCCAAAGGCCAGAAACCACCAGCCGGACGCGCTGGCAAGCTCTTGCTTCGTGGCACCGAGATCCGCCTCCAGCACCGGCGTCAGCACCGCAAGGAAGGCGCGGTAGAACTGCGACAGCACATATCCGAACATCAGGCTGGCGATGCCAAGGCGCATGGGACTTCCTTTCCGCGGGCCGCCGGACCATGTCAGCCGCCCCGCCGATGTGCAAGACAGCGCCGCCTTCGGATTTCTCTTGCGAAACACCAGGCCGGGCCGCTTGATGAGCGGGATTTCAGACCGGAGATTCCGATGATCCTTTCCCCCGCCCGCGCGCTGGCCTTGGCCGCGCTTCTGACCGGAGGCCCGGCCGCCGCGAATGACGGTTTCGGCGGTCTGGCCGCCACAGGGCTGACCTTCGGCCGGACGGATGCGGTGGCGATGGTCGACGAGGACCTGTTCATCGGCCCGGACCGGATCCGCGTGGATTATGTCTTCCGCAACCTGACGGATCAGGATGTGACGGGCGAGGTGATCTTTCCCCTGCCCCCCATCGGCGTGTGGAGCCTGTGGGAGCAGATGATGAACCTGCCCGAAGGCCCGCCCTACCCCGAGAATCTGCTGAATTTCACCGTCACCGTGGACGGCCAGCCGGTCACGCCCAGGATCGACCGCATCGCCGTGATCGAGCCGGAATGGGAAGAGAACCGCCCGCTCAACGAACAATACGATACCCCGGGTCGTGATGTGACGGCCGAGCTGGAACGCTATGGCCTGCCTCTTGATCTTGATCCGCAGGCGGCGATGGACCGGCTTTTGGCGCTGTCGCCCGCAGACCGCGCCGCCGTGACCGAAGCGGGGCTGGCCCAGTATTTCGAGGCGGACACCCAGAACCAGATCCCCGAACAGGCCTTCCCGACATGGTCGGTCGTGCTGCGCTATCACTGGACCCAGACCTTCCCCGCCGGGGCCGAGCTCCGGGTGCATCACGAATATGACCACCGCCCGCCGGGGGGCATCTTCTACTGGACCCATCCCGTCACCAACGAGACAGACTGGCTGCAGACCTATGTCGATCAGTTCTGCATCGACGACGGCACCTCGGCCGCGATGGCCCGCGCGCTGGAGCGGAAGGACCCTTCATCGGATGAGGTCTACAACTACGGCACGGCCTTTTTCATGACCTATGTCCTGCGCACGGCGAACAGCTGGGCCGGGCCCATCGGCCATTTCCGCCTGACGCTGGACAAGGGCGATGCGGCCAATGTCATCTCGCTTTGCGCGGAGGGGGTAAAGAAGACCGGCCCCACCACCTTTGTGGTGGAAAAGACCGATTACACCCCCGACCGGGATCTGGAGATCCTGTTGGTCGTCCCGATCAGCGACTGACGGTCAAAGCCGCGCGGGCAGCTCCAGCCCGCGCAGCACCTCTGCCGCGGGCATCGGTCGCTTGCCCTCGCGCTGCGCCAGGGTGATTTCCACCGCACCTTCGCCGCAGGCGATGGTGAACCCGCCCAGCACCTGCCCCGGCGCGCCCGCTCCCTCTGCCAGGCGGGCACCGAGCAGCTTGACCCGCTCTGCCCCCACCTGCACGAAGGCGCCGGGAAAGGGCGACAGCCCGCGGATCAGCCGGTCCACCTCTGCCGCGGGACGTGTGAAATCCACCCGCGCCTCGGCCTTGTCGATCTTGGCGGCATAGGTCACGCCCTGTTCCGGCTGCACCTCGGGGACCAGAGTTTCCAGCCGGTCCAGCGCGGTAATGATCAGACCCGCGCCCATGGCGCTCAGCCGGTCGTGCAGGCTGGCCGTTGTTTCCTCCGGCCCGATCGGCGTCGCCTCGCGCAGCAGAACCGGGCCGGTGTCCAGCCCCGCCTCCATCTGCATGATACAGACGCCGGTTTCCGCATCCCCCGCCATGATCGCGCGATGGATCGGCGCCGCCCCGCGCCAGCGCGGCAGCAGGCTGGCGTGGATGTTCAGGCAGCCATGGCGTGGCGCATCCAGCACCGGCTGCGGCAGGATGAGCCCATAGGCCACCACCACCGCCACATCGGCCCCCAGACCGGCAAAGGCCGCCTGTTCCGCCGCATCGCGCAGGCGCAGGGGCGTGCGGACCGTCAGCCCCAGTTCCTCGGCCCGCTGATGCACCGGGGTCTTGCGCAGGGCCTTGCCCCGGCCTGCAGGCCGGGGGGGCTGGGCGTAGACGCAGACCACCTCATGCCGGGCGGCCAGCGCCTCCAGCACCGGAACCGAAAACTCCGGCGTGCCCATGAAGACGATCTTCATCCGCGCCTCCGCAGTTTGTCGGCCTTGGCCAGCAGCATCTTGCGCTTCAGGGGCGACAGGCGGTCGAAATACATCTTCCCCGCCAGATGGTCGATCTGATGCTGCGCGCTGGTCGCCCAGAGGCCGACGAAATCGCGCTCTTCCACCGTGCCTTCGGCATTCAGGAACCGCACCGTCACCGCCCGCGGGCGGCTGACCACGGCCGAGACTCCGGGCAGGTTCGGGCTCGCCTCCTCATGCTCGCGCGGTTGAACGCTGGCGTGCAGCACTTCGGGATTGGCCATCAGCACGGCCTGCCCGCGCGCCTCGCTGCAATCGACCACGGCCAGCCGCAGCGGAATGCCGATCTGCACGGCGGCCAGCCCGTAGCCGGGCATCGCCTCCATCGTATCCACCATGTCGCGCCAGGTCGCGCGGACCTCATCGGTGATGGCGGGCACATCGGCGGCGGTGGTCTTCAGCACCGGATGGGGCCAGGGAACACAGACACGCGTGGTCATGCCAGCACCTCCGCCTCAGCCACAGCCCGCGCCTCGGGCGACAGACGATCCAGCGTCAGGATGCCGTCCAGATGGTCATATTCATGCTGCGCGCAGATCGCGGCAAAGCCGGTCAGGGTCTCTTCCCGCAGACCGCCGTCCAGCGTGGTCCAGCGCAGGGTGATTTCCGTTGCGCGGTCAACCATGGTGGTCGGCCCGGGGATCGACAGGCATCCCTCCGGTCCCATGGCTCGCGCATCCCCAAAGGACAGGATTTCGGGGTTCACCAGAACCATCGGCGCCTGCGTCCCCTCTTTCCACGTCACATCCATGACGAACATCCGCACCAGATGCCCCACCTGCGGCGCGGCCAGCCCGCGGCCGGGGGCGTCATACATCGTCTCCAGCATGTCATCGGCCAGCGTGCGCAGGTCATCGGACAGCACCGCCGGTTCGCAGCGGACAGAGAGGCGCGGATCGGGCCAGCGCAGGATGGGCAGGATCATCGGGAAACACCCTTTCGGTTTCCGCCGGACATAGGCGCGATGCGGGACAAAGTCACCCCGCCGTTTCGCGATGATCAGCCCTGACGGGCGCGTTCCCGCTTCAGCTTTTCCATCTTGCGGGTGATCATCTGCCGCTTCAGCGGACCCAGAAAATCAATGAACAGCTTGCCGTCCAGATGGTCGATCTCATGCTGCACACAGGTGGCCCAGAGACCTTCGAAAGTGCGCTCCTGCGCGGTGCCGTCCAGATCGGTCCAGCCGACGGTCACGCTGGCCGGTCGCTTCACCTCGGCATATTGCTCGGGGATCGACAGGCAACCTTCCTCATAGGTGGACAGATCCTCGGATGACCACAGCACCTGCGGATTGATCAGCACCATCGGCTCTGCCGGGCCGTCCTTGACGCAATCCATCACGATGACCCGGCGCGTCACGCCGACCTGCGGCGCGGCCAGACCGATGCCCGGCGCGTCATACATCGTCTCCAGCATATCCTCGGCCAGCCGGCGGATCTCCGGCGTGATCTCGGAGATGGGATCGCAGACCTTCTTGAGGCGGGGATCGGGATGGATCAGAATAGCGCGGATCATGGTCACGATTTACGAAGCGCGGAGTTTTTCCGCAAGAGGCGGAACCCCGTGCCCCGGAAGCGGCCCCAAAACCACGTTATTCCAATTATGTCAATAATTCCGGAACAACGTCATGATAATCATCGTTGATACAGAACATGGTTTCGTATATTGGACGGGTATCAGAAAACTGACCCTGGACACCCCATGACCTTCGACACGCGCATCGACCGGATCGGCACCCATTGCGTCAAATGGGACATGATGGAAAGCTTGTACGGCCTTGCGCCCGACACAGGGCTTGCCATGTGGGTGGCCGATATGGACTTCGCGCCCCCCGCCCCTGTGCAGCGCGTGGTCGAAGACATGGCGGCCCATGGCGTCTATGGCTATTTCGGCGATGACCGCGCCTATCTGGAAGCGATCGGCTGGTGGATGCAGACCCGCCACGGCTGGACCGTCCCGCCCGAGCAGATTCTGACGACGCACGGGCTGGTGAACGGCACGGGCCTTTGCATCGACGCCTTCACCGCGCCGGGTGACGGGGTCGTGCTGATGACGCCGGTCTATCACGCCTTTGCCCGCACCATCCGCGCCGCCGGGCGCGAAGTGGTGGAATGCCCGCTGGCGCTGGTCGATGGCCGGTATGAAATGGACTTCGCCACATGGGATGCGCAGATGAAGGGGCATGAAACCATGCTGATCCTCTGTTCGCCCCACAATCCGGGCGGCCGGGTCTGGACGGCCGAGGAACTGCGCGGCGTGGCCGATTTCTGCCGCCGCCATGACTTGATCCTCGTCTCGGATGAAATCCACCACGATCTGCTGATGCCCGGCCAGCGCCATACCGTGATGGCCAATGCCGCGCCCGAAATCACCAACCGGCTGGTGATGATGACAGCCGCGACCAAGACCTTCAACATCGCGGGCTGCCACACCGGCAATGTGATCATCCCCGATCCGGGCCTCCGCAAGCGGTTTGCCGACCGGATGATGGCGCTTGGCATTTCCGGCAATGCCTTTGGCATGCGGATGGTCGCCGCCGCCTATTCGCCCGAAGGCGCGGCCTGGGTCGATTCCCTGACCGACTATCTGGACGGCAACCGCCGCCTGTTCGATGACGCGCTGAACGCGCTGCCCGGCATCCGGTCCATGCCGCTGGAGGCGACCTATCTGGCCTGGGTCGATTTCTCGGGCACCGGGATGACACAGGCCGAAGTGCTGGAGCGGGTGGAAAAACAGGCCCGCATCGCCACCAACCATGGCCCGATCTTCGGCAAGGGTGGCGAAACCTTCCTGCGCTTTAACCTTGCCACGCCGCGCGCCGTCGTGGCCGAGGCGGCAGAGCGGCTGAAACGGGCCTTTGCCGACCTGCAATGAGGCGATTGGCCCGGGTCATCGCGGCGCTGGCCCTGCTGGCGCTGATCGGCACGGGGGCGGCGTTGTGGCTGCGGCCCCCGGTTCCCGTGGTGCCGCCGGAGGGGACAGAAGACCCGCTGACCGGCCCTTTGACCGGGCCGGTGGACCTGATCCTGATCGAGAAATCCGCCCGCCGCCTGACCCTGATCCGCGACGGCCAGCCCGTCCGGCGCTACGACGTCGCGCTTGGCTTTGCGCCTGAGGGCGACAAGGACCGGCAGGGCGACGGGCGCACGCCGGAGGGGCGGTTCACCATCGACCGGCGCAACGACGGATCGGCCTTTCATTTGTCGCTGGGTCTGGACTATCCGCAGCCAGAGGATCGCAAGCGCGCCCGCGCGGGCGGCTATGACCCCGGCGGCGACATCATGATCCATGGTCAGCCCAATGAACTGCCCGACGGCATCCGCCTGCCCGGCGACTGGACTGCGGGCTGCATCGCCCTGACCGATGCGGAAATCCGCGAGATCTGGAGCGTGGCCCCGCTCGGCACCGTGGTCGAAATCCGGCCCTGAGCCCTACATTCGCGGCAGATAGCCCACGGGCGCATTCTCATCCCGCCAGTAATCCAGCGCAGGGCGATCCACGACCGGCGTGGCGCGCTTGAACTCGCAAACCAGCTCGCCCGCTTCGACGGCCGAGGCGACGATCAGGCACTGAAAGATGTGGCGCGGCCCGTCATACAGATCGACCAGCCCGCGCAGGCGCCCCGGGCACATGCCCGCATCCAGCGTGAACCCGTCGCCCCAGAGCCGCAGCACAGGGAAGACCGCATCGCCCAGCTGAAGGTGCAGACGGGATTTGCGGCGCTGTTGCCGGCGGCGCGCAGCCTCCAGCCCGTCCCTCACATCCTGCGGCAGATATTCCAGCATGACGACGCCCTCCTCTGGGGCCAAGTCTGCGCCGCTTCTGCGCAAATTCAAGGCAGGTTAAGAATGGTCCCGGCTTGTTGCAGAAATGTGAAGACGACGTTGCAGCTTTGCCGCAGGCATATTCGCGCGCAGGGAGAGTCCGGGCCGCCGCGGCCCCTCTCTTGCGCTGCGGACAGGCTTCCGGTCCAACAGCCCCGGCCCCGACCCGAAAGCGATTCGTGCCATGACCCTTGCGCTTGCCATGATCCTTGACGCCTTGTTCGGAGAGCCGGACTGGCTCTGGCGCCGCATCCCGCATCCCGCGGTGGTGATGGGGCGGATCATCGGTGCCGCCGACCGGCGGTTCAACCAAGGGACCGCCCGGCGGGCCAAAGGCGTTCTTGTGATGGCCGCGCTGGTTCTGGCCGCCGGCGTGCTGGGAGAGTTGATCGCCGCCCTGCCCGGTGGAGGCGTACTGGAGGTGATCCTTGCCGCCATCCTTCTGGCGCAGAAATCGCTGGTCGATCACGTCCGCGCGGTGGCCACCGGCCTGCGCCGCGGGCTGGAGGAGGGCAAGCGCGCGGTGGCGATGATCGTCGGCCGCGACACCGCCCCGATGCGGGAGCCGGATGTGGCCCGCGCCGCCATCGAATCCGCGGCGGAAAACCTGTCCGACGGGGTGATCGCGCCCGCCTTCTGGTTTCTGGTGGCGGGTCTGCCGGGCATCCTGATCTACAAGATCACCAATACCGCCGACAGCATGATCGGCCATATGACGCCGCGCCACCGGCAGTTCGGCTGGGCCGCGGCGCGGCTGGACGATGTGCTGAACCTGATCCCGGCGCGGCTGACGGCGCTTCTGCTCGCCCTCACCCATGGCTGGCTGGACCCGGCACCGGTGCTGCGCGATGCGCCGCGCCACCGCAGCCCCAATGCGGGCTGGCCGGAATCGGTGCTGGCGCCGATCCTGAACGTCGCGCTGGCCGGGCCGCGCAGCTATAATGGCCGGATGGTGGATTACCCCTGGGTCTGGCCCGAGGGGCGGCGCGATCCCGGCCCCGATGACATCGACGCCGCCTGTGGGGCACTGTGGCGGGCCTGGGGCGCGATGCTGGCCGTTGCCCTTCTGGTGGGGCTCCTCTAGCCTTCCCCCCCATGCGCGCCCTTTTCCTCTCCCTCGTCCCCGCCCTTGCTGTCGCCTCAACCGCCGTGGCCGTGCCCTGCGGGGGCGATTTCGGCGCTTTTCTGGACGCGATAGCGGCCGAAGCCGCGGCGCAGGGCCTGCCGCCCGAGGCCACCGCCAGCTTTCTGGCGGGCGCTGTGCAGGACCCAAAGGTGCTGAAGGCCGACCGGGCGCAGGGCGTCTTCCGCAAGCCGTTTCTGGAATTCTCGCAATCGCTGATCTCGAAAAACCGGCTGGACAAGGCCCGCGCCAAATCCACCGAACTGGACGCGATCTTTCGCCGGGCCGAGGTGGATTACGGCATTTCCCGTGGCATCCTGCTGGCCTTCTGGGCCTTCGAGACCGACTTCGGCGTGGTGCAGGGCGATTTCAACACCCGCAACGCCCTCTTGACCCTGTCGCACGACTGCCGCCGGCCCGAGCTGTTCCAGCCGCAGGTCTTTGCCGCCATCCGCCTGCATGCGCTGGACGAATTCCCGCTCGACACCACGGGCGCATGGGCCGGCGAAATCGGCATGGTGCAGATGCTGCCCAAGGATATTCTGGAAAAGGGCGTGGATGGCGACGGCGACGGGCTGGTCCTGCTGAAGACCTCGCCCGCCGATGCGCTGCTGTCCGGCGCCAATATGCTGCAGCTTCACGGCTGGCGCGCGGGGGAGCCTTGGTTGGCCGAGATCGCCCTGCCCGACGGGTTCGACTGGTCCCTGACCGGGCTTGGCACCGAACGCCCGGTTGCGGAATGGGAGGCGCTTGGCGTGACCGGGCTGAACGGCGCACTGCCCGCGGGCCTCAGCGCCTCGATCCTGCTGCCGCAGGGGCGCAAGGGCCCGGCCTTTCTGGCATTCCCGAATTACCGCGTGCTGTTCGAATGGAACAAGAGCTTCGTCTATGTGACGACAGCCGCCTATTTCGCCACGCGGATCGAAGGCGCCGCCCCGTATCGCGCGGGGAACCCCGATCCGCAGCTGTCGCTGGACGAGATGAAGACCTTGCAGGAAAAGCTGCGCGCGCGGGGGTATGATGTGGGTCTGACCGACGGCATTCTTGGCGCGGGCACCCGCGATGCCGTGCAGAAGGAACAGATCCGCCTTGGCCTGCCCGCCGATGGCTGGCCCACAGCCGACCTGCTGTATCTGCTCTGATGGACTGGGGCGTCGTCGCCACGGTGAAGGCCCCGGCCGAAAAGGTTCTGGCCTTTGCCGCCCATCATCTGGGGCTGGGCGCGGCACAGGTCTGGCTTTACTTCGATGACCCGCAGGACCCGGCGGCAGAGGTGCTGGCACCCATTCCCGGCGTGACCGTTGCCCGCTGCGATGCGGCCCATTGGGCCAAGATCGGATCACGTCCCGACCGGCACCAGAACCGCCAGTCCCGCAATGCGCAACGCTGCTGGCGCCGCTGTCCCTTGCCGTGGCTGGCACATCTAGATGTGGACGAATTCCTGCTGCCGGATCAGCCCATCGGTGAGATTCTGGCTCCGCTGCACCCCGATCAGGTCATGCTGCGGGCCGAGCCGTTCGAGGCGATGCACGACCCCGCCCTGCCCGATGACATCTACACCGCCCGCCAGTTCCGCGGCCCGCTGAAGCCGCCGCATGCCGCGCTGCGGGCGCCGGTTCTGGGCCGCTTCGCGCCTGTGCTGCCCGAGGCGATGCTGTCCCACACCGCCGGAAAGGCGTTCTTCCGCACCGGTATTCCCGGCCTGTCGGTCCGGCTGCATGGCGCTTTTCTGGATGGCACCCGCCTGCCCGGCCCGGCCTTTGACCCGCGGCTGCGGCTGCTGCATTTCCATGCGCAGGACCGGGCGGCCTGGCTGGCGGCGCTGCCCTTCCGGCTGACCCGCGGCGCCTATCAGTATCACCCCGAGATGGTCGCCTTCATGGAGGGTGCAACGGATGCCGAGATTGCCGAGTTTTACGACACGACCCAAAGGCTGACCGCCGACCAAGCGGCGCTGCTGCGCAAGGCCGGGCGGCTGGCGGAAACCGATCTGGCACTGCGCGCACAGGTTCTTGCCCTGACAGGAGGTTCTGTATGACCGATGCCGAGACGCTGATGGCCGCCCTGCCCCATGTGCTGGCCGCGCCAAAGGACCACAGCACCGTGCGGCAGCTGACCTTTCGGCCGGGCTACAACCAGCGCCAGCATCCCGACCGGCTGACCCTGACCCGGGCCGAAGGTGTGCCGGGCGAACGCTGGCTGACCGCGCCGTGGCTGCGGCGGGCGGACGGAACCCCGGACCCCGACATTCAGGTCTCGATCCTGCCCGCGCGGGTGCATGACCTGATCTGCCTGCCCGGCACGCCGCATCCCGGCGACACGATCATTGCCGATCTGGAGACGTCGGAGGCCAACCTGCCGGCCGGCACGCTGCTGCGCGTGGGAACGGCGGTGCTGCGCGTGTCCGGCGTGTTCAACGACGGCTGCGTGAAATGGAAGGTGCGCTACGGGCAGGCCGCCAAGGACTGGATCACCCGGCCCGGTCACCCCGAACTGCGGCTGCGCGGTATCCTCTGTGCCGTGGAACAGGACGGGGAGGTGGCCATGGGCGACCCGATCACCGTACTGCGCGGCTGATCACATCCCCTCGCCCGGCGCGCGCTGCGCCCGGCGCCAGCGGACCAGCGCGGTCACCGCCACTTCGGCCAGTGCCGCCCAAAGGATCAGGTCCGGCAGGCCGGTCTCGCTGCGCAGGGAAACCCGC
This sequence comes from Neotabrizicola sp. VNH66, assembly GCF_049445895.1. NCBI lineage: Bacteria > Pseudomonadati > Pseudomonadota > Alphaproteobacteria > Rhodobacterales > Paracoccaceae > Neotabrizicola > Neotabrizicola sp. VNH66. Next base: position 37,536 of record NZ_JBMSDW010000011.1, on the reverse strand, counting down.
GTCTCACCCCGGTGCAGGTCCATCACCGCCGCCGGATGCGCCGCGTTCCAGGCTGCGATCTGCGCCGCACTGGCCCGCATCGGCCAAGTCAGCGACAGGTGCCAGCCCGCGCCGTCCGGCTCGGCCCGGAACTCGGCCCCGCTCGCCGACAGCCGCGCATGGATCGTGTCGCCCTCGGCCTCCACCCCCGGAAAGCCCGCGGCCCGCAGCTCTGCAATCATGCGACCAGCGCCTCGGCCCGTTTCAGATCGACGCTGACCAGCTGGCTGACGCCCTGTTCCTGCATCGTCACGCCGAACAGCCGGTCCATGCGCGCCATGGTCACCGCATGGTGCGTGATCACAAGGAAACGGGTGTCGGTGCGGCGGGTCATCTCATCCATCATGTCGCAGAAGCGGGTGACGTTCGCATCGTCCAAGGGCGCGTCCACCTCGTCCAGAACGCAGATCGGCGCGGGATTGGCAAGGAACACCCCGAAGATCAGCGCCAGCGCCGTCAGCGTCTGTTCGCCCCCGGAGAGCAGCGACAGCGTCGCCAGCCGCTTGCCTGGCGGCTGACACATGATCTCCAGCCCGGCCTCCAGCGGGTCGTCGGATTCGACCAGAACCAGCCGCGCCTCTCCCCCGCCAAACAAATGGGTGAACAGCGCGCCAAAATTGGCATTCACCTGCTCGAACGCGGTCAGCAGGCGTTCGCGGCCTTCCTTGTTCAGCCCGGCGATCCCGGCGCGCAGTTTGCGCACCGCCTCCTCCAGATCGGCCTTTTCCTTGGCAAGCGCCTGATATTCCGCATCCACCGTGCGGGCATCTTCCTCGGCCCGCAGGTTCACCGCGCCAAGCGCCTCGCGCTGGCGGCGCAGGCGGGCCACGTCCTGTTCCAGGGCCTCGGCCGCGGGCATCTGCGCCGGGTCCAACTTCAGCATCGCCAGAAGCTCCTGCGGCGTCTGGCCCTCGCCCTCCTCGGCGATACGGTCGGCGGCAGCGGCCACGCCTTCGCGGGCGGCATCCAGCCGCGCCTCGGCCCGGACCTTGGCCTCTCGCGCTTCACCGGCCAGCCGTTCGGCATCGCGTTCCGCAAGCTGCGCCTCACGCAGGGCGGTTTCCGCCAGAACCAGCGCCTCTGCCGCAGCCGTGCGCCGCGTCTCGGCGGCGGCGATTTCATCCGACAGATCCTCGCGCCGGGCGGCAATCTCCTGCGGCGCCTCGGTCGCCTCGGCCAGTTCCTCCTCGGCCTCGGCCCGGCGTTCCGACAGTTCGGCGCTGCGCTTTTCCGCAGTCTCCAGCCGCAACCGCCAGCCGGACAGTTCCTTCGTGGCCTCCTGACGGCGGCGGACCCGGGCCTCGCCCTCGCGGCGCACCTCGTCATGCGCGGTGCGCCGCGCGATCATCGCCAGACGCGCGCCTTCGACGGTCAGCTTTGCCCGTTCCACCGCGGTGCGCGCGGCGTCCAGATCGGGCAGATCCTCCTGCGCGGCGGCGGCCTCTTCCAGACGGGCGCGCGCCTCGTCCAGATCATCGGCCGCGCGGGCGACCGACAGCCGCGCCGCCTCCAGCCGCCCGGCCGCCAGCGCCTTGTCGCTTTCCGCGCGTGACAGCGCTCGCGCCGCCTCGGCCAGCCGCTGGTCGGCGGCGCGGCGGGCGTCGCGCGCCATCTGATCGGCGCGGCCCAGATCGACCAGCCGCGCCTGCAGCGCCTCATGCGCCTGCCGCGCCCCATCGGCGCGGGCCTCGGCCTCGGACAATTCGCCCTTCAGCCGCGACAGCCGGTTCAGCTGCTGGAGCCGCAGCGCCGCGGCCGAGGGCGCATCCTCCGCCCCGGCGCGAAACCCGTCCCACCGCCACAGATCGCCCTCAAGGCTGACCAGCCGCTGCCCGGGCCGCAGGTCGGGTTGCAGACGGAAGCCCTCATCGCGCGTGACCACGCCGATCTGCGACAGGCGGCGGTCCAGCACGCCCGGCCCCTGCACCCGGTCCGCCAAAGGCTCCGCCCCCGCAGGCAGGGATTGCGGCGTCACATAGGGTTCCAGTGCAGCCCAGCCGGACCGTCCCCCCGCCACCACCTCCGGCGCGCGCAGGTCATCGGCCAAAGCCGCACCAAGCGCCTTTTCATAGCCCGGCTCCACCACCAGCCGGTCCAGGATCTGATGCCCGGCCTGTGCCTCGCGGTCCACCAGCCGGGCCAGAGCCGCCGCCTCGGCCCGAAGCGCGTTCGCCTCCCCTTCAGCCTCGCTGCGGGCGGCGCGGGCAGCGGCCTCGCGCGTCTGCGCCTCGGCCCGGGCCTCCTCGGCGGCTTCCAGCGCAGCCTCGGTCCGCTCGGCCAGTTCGGCGGCGGCCTCCCGGGCATCTTCGGCGGCGTCATGCGCCTCATCCGCCCCGACCAGCATCTCTTCCGCGGCCTGCACCGCGCCACGCGCGCGGCCTGCGGCCTCCTCGGCACGGGTGACCCCGGCCTGCGCCTCTTGTCCCAGCCGTTGCGCCGACTGGTGCCGCGCCGCCAGCCGGGCCGCATCCTCGGTCGCCTGCGACAGGCGCGCCTCTTCGCCCGACAGCGCCAGCCCCGCCTCCTGCGCCAGCGCCGCCGCCTCGGCCAGCCGCGCCTCGTGCCCGTCATGGGCGCGGGCGATCTGGGCAATCTCCCAGTCCAGCCGCCCGATCACCTCGCCCGCGTCGCGGTTCAGCCCGGCCTCCCGCTCCAGATCGGCGCCCAGCTGGGCGATGCGCCCGCGCAGGGTTTCGATCAGCGCCATCGCCCGCTTTTCCTGATCGCCAAGCGCGTCGCGTTGCAGGACCAACCGTTGCAGGATCGCCGCTGCCACCGCCTCGGCCTCGCGCCGCGGGGGCAGCGCCTCTTCCGCCGCCTCGCGCGCGCGCCCCGCCGCCCGGGCCGCCGTCTCGGCCTGCCCCGCCGCAATCAGCCGCTCGCGCAGCGCCCCTTCGGCCTGACCGCGGGCGTCATCCGCCTCACGCCAGCGGCGGAACAGCAGCGCGCCTTCGACCTGCCGCAGCTCGGTGGAAATCTCGCGGTAGCGCGCCGCCTGCCGCGCCTGCCGGGTCAGCACCGAAAGCTGCTGCGCCAGCTGCTCCAGCACGTCATCGACGCGGGTCAGGTTCTGCTCTGTCCCCTGCAGCTTCAGCTCGGCCTCATGCCGGCGGGCATAAAGCCCGCTGATCCCGGCCGCCTCTTCCAGCACGCGGCGCCGCGCCTTGGGTTTGGCATTGATCAGTTCGGAAATCTGCCCCTGCCGCACCAAGGCCGGGCTGTGCGACCCGGTTGAGGCATCGGCGAACAGAAGCTGCACGTCGCGCGCCCGAACATCCTTGCCATTGGCCTTGTAGGCGGACCCGGCATCGCGGGTGATCCGGCGAATGATCTCGATCTGGTCGGCCTCATTGAAGCCCGAAGGTGCCAGCCGTTCGGCATTGTCGATGACCAGCGCCACCTCGGCAAAGTTGCGCGCACCGCGGGTGGCCGCGCCGTTGAAGATCACATCCTCCATGCCCGATCCGCGCATCGCCGTGGGCCGGTTTTCCCCCATGACCCAACGCAAAGCCTCCAGCAGATTGGATTTGCCGCAGCCATTCGGGCCGACCACGCCGGTCAGCCCCTCATGGATCACCAGATCCGTAGGGTCCACAAAGCTTTTGAAACCGTTCAGACGCAGCCGGGAAAACCGCACATATCCCTCGCAGATTGCAGGGGCCTATGGTCTGGCCTGATGCGGGCAGAGTCAACCGGCCCTCCCCCGATGTGGCGGGCCGGGCTGCCGTTATCCCCAACATCTTGACCCTTGCCCGCAATGCTGCGCAGCATCAGCCAGCCCCTTGCTGGTGACTTCCCCATGACCCTGCCCGCACCCCGCCGCCTGACGCCCGAAGATGCCCCCGCCACGCTTGCGCTGATCCGCGCCGAATTCGCCTTCATGGACGGGCGGATCGACCCGCCCTCCTCCATGCACCGGCTGAGCGGGGCGACTATCCTCGACCAGAACGAGGCGGGTGAGGTCTGGGTCATCGGCAACCCGCCATGCGCCTGCATTTTCCTGACCCCGCAGGCGGACAGCCTTTATCTGGGCAAGCTGGCCGTGGCCGCATCGGCCCGTGGCACCGGCCTTGCCCGCCGCCTGATCGCCTTGGCGGAAACCCGGGCGCAGAGCCTTGGCCTGCCCGCGCTGGAACTGTCCGTGCGGGTGGAACTGACCGAGAACCACGCGGCGTTCCGCGCGCTCGGCTTTGTGGAAACCGCCCGCACAGCGCATAAGGGCTATGCGCGACCCACCTCGGTCACCTTCCGCAGGCCGGTCTGACGAAACACCTCTTTCCCCCGCCGCGCCGCTGCCGCAGCCTGACGCCAGTCCCAGCCCGAGGCCCCGATGATTCCCGCCCTTCTTGCCATCCTTCTCTGTCAGCTGGCCGGAGAGACCACCACCCGTGCGCTTGGCCTGCCGGTGCCCGGGCCGGTTCTGGGCATGGCGCTGATGCTGGCGGGGTTGCGCTGGTCGCCGCGCCTGCGCGATCTGGTCCGCCCGGTCGGCGAGGGGATCCTGCGCAACCTGCTTCTCCTCTTCGTGCCTGCGGGCGTGGGCGCGGCCGGTCACCTGACCACGATGGGGGCGAACACCCTGCCGATCCTGACCGCCGTCTTCGTCTCGACCGTCCTTGCCATCTCTGCAGGCGCCCTGACCTTCGTCGCCGTCGCCCGGCTGACCGGCAACCGGGACGAGGACCCGGCATGACCGACATCTGGTCCTATCTCTCGCGTGAGCCGCTTCTGTGGCTGACCGCCACGCTGGCGGCCTATCTGATCGGGCTGGCGCTTTTCCGCGCCGCCGGTCAGAAGCCCCTCGCCAACCCCTCGCTTCTGGCCATGCTGATGCTGGCCCTGCTGCTGCATCTGACCGGCACCCCCTTCGCCACCTATTTCGAGGGCGCGCAATTCGTGCATTTCCTTCTCGGCCCGGCCACGGTCTGCCTTGCGCTGCCGCTTTATGACAATCTGCCGCGGGTCCGGCGCGCGGCTTTGCCCATTGTGGCGGCACTGGTCGTGGGGTCGGTGACCGGCATCGTCACCGTGCTGGCCATCGGCTGGGCCTTCGGCCTGCCCGCGCAGATCCTTGCCTCGATGGCCCCGAAATCCGCCACCGCCGCCGTGGCCATCGGCGTCTCCGAACAGCTGGGCGGATCACCCACGCTGACCGCGATGATGGTCATGCTGACAGGCCTTGGCGGCGCCGTGGTGGTGACGCCGCTGCTGAACGCCTTCGGCCTGCGGGACTGGCGCGCGCGGGGTTTTGCCGTGGGCGTCGCGGCCCATGGCTTCGGCACGGCGCGGGCGTTTCAGGTCAACCCGACCGCGGGGGCCTTTGCGGGGCTTGGCATGGGCTTGAATGCCATGCTGACCGCGATCCTCGCCCCTCTCATCCTGCATTGGTTTCTGTGAAAGGCTGCCATGTCTGATCTTACCCTTCTGGGCATTCCGGGGGCCCTGCGCTCCGGCTCTACCAACCGGCTTCTGCTGGCGCAGGCGCGGCTGGCCTTTGGCCCCGCCACCCAGACCGAGGCCGATCTGCGGATGCCGCTTTACGACGGCGATCTGGAAGAGGACGAGGGCGTACCGGCAGAGGCGCGCGCGCTTTATGACCAGATCGCCGCAGCCGATGCCGTGGTCATCGCCTGCCCCGAATACAACAAGGCACCGCCCGGCGTGGTCAAGAATGCGCTCGACTGGGTCAGCCGCCTGAAAGGCAATCCCTGGAAAGACAAGCCCGTGGCCATCCTCTCCGCCGCGGGCGGGCGCGGCGGCGGCGACCGGTCGCAATTCGCACTGCGGCTGATGCTGACGCCGTTCCAGCCGCGCCTGCTGACCGGACCCGAGGTGATGGTGGCCGACAGCGGCGCTGCCTTTGACGAAGCGGGTCACCTGAAGGACGCCCGCTACCAGAAGGTGCTGGATGAGCTGATGCAGAAGCTGCGGGCCGAAGTCAGCCGCGGCTGACTTCATCTGTTCATAAATATCCCACGGGGTGTCCATCGGGTCCGCCATCGGTTCAAGGATCCGATGGACGGGGTGTGTGAAACCCCCAGCCCCTACGCCTTCACCCGCGCCGCCGCCGGATCATAAAGCGGGGCCAGCGTGACCTCGGCCGGGACGCGCTCGCTCGCCACCTCCAGCTCATAGCGGCCGGACAGGACGAATTCCTCGGTCACGCCCGCGGGATGGCGGACATAGCCCATGCCGATGGCGCGTCCGATCGTATGGCCATAGCCGCCCGAAGACAGCCAGCCCACCCTTTCGCCATCGCGGTAGATCGTCTCGCGCCCCAGAAGCACCACTTCGGGTGCGGCGGTGAAGGTGGCCAGCCGCTTCTTCACCCCGCCGGACAGCTGCGCCTCCACCGCCTCGCGCCCGAGGAACGGGCGGTTCGATTTCATCTTCACCGCCCAGGCCAGGCCCGCCTCCACCGGGCTGTGATCCGGGCCGATGTCGCTGCCCCAGGCCCGATAGCCCTTTTCCAGCCGCAGCGTCTCGATCGCGCGGTAACCCGCATTGGTCAGCCCGTCCTCGGCCCCTGCTTCCGTCAGCGCCTCGTAGACGGTCACCGCCACCTCGACCGGCATGTGCAGCTCCCAGCCGAGTTCGCCCACATAGGTGACGCGCAGCGCCAGCACCGGGCAGCGCGCAATAGAAATCCGCCGGGCGGTGCCGAAGGGGAACCCCGCATTCGTCAGGTCATCCGGGCAGACCCGGGCCAGAATATCCCGCGCCTTCGGCCCCATCAGCGACAGCACCGCATGGCCCGAGGTCACGTCGGACAGCGTGCAATCGCCACGCAGGTTGCGGCTGATCCAGTCGAAGTCATGGGTGGCAAAGCCGGTGCCGGTGACGATGTAGAATTCATCCGTGGCCAGCCGGGCCACCGTCACGTCGCATTCGATCCCGCCCTTGCGGTTCAGCATCTGGGTATAGGTCAGGTTGCCCGGCTTCCGGTCCACATTGCCGGCGCAGATCCAGTCCAGCGCCGCAGCGGCATCCGGTCCTTTCAGGCGGAACTTGGCGAAAGAGGTCTGGTCGATCAGCACCGCCGCCTCGCGCGCGGCACGGTGCTCGCGTCCCACGGCGTCAAACCAGCCGGGCCGGCCATAGGAATAGCGGTCTGCGGGCGTTTCCCCGGCCGCCAGATCGGCGAACCAGTTCGGCCGTTCCCAGCCCAGCTTTTCGCCGAAGCTGGCCCCCGCGGTCTTCAGATGGGCATAAAGCGGGCTGCGCCGGGTGGGGCGGCAGGACCGCATCTCTTCGGACGGCCAGGCGATGGTATAGTGCTTGCCATAGGCCTCCAACGTGCGGGCGCGGACCCAGTCGGTGTCGCGGTGCGGGTTGCCGAAACGGCGGATGTCCACCGGCCAAAGGTCGAAGGGCGGCTCTCCCTTCGCCACCCATTCCGCCAGCGCCATGCCCGCCCCGCCGCCCGAAGCGATGCCAAAGGCATTGAACCCCGCGCCCACGAAGAAATTCCGCAGCTCCGGCGCCTCGCCCAGAATGAAGTTGCCGTCGGGCGTAAAGCTCTCCGGCCCGTTCAGAAGCTGCTTGACCCCCGCCGTGGCCAGCGCGGGCACGCGGGCAATGGCGTTTTCCATGAACTGTTCGTAATGCTCCCAGTCCGGGGTCAGCGTCTCGAAATGAAAGCCTTCGGGGATGCCCGCCGTGGCCCAGGGCTTCGGGTTCGGCTCATACCCACCCCAGACCAGCCCGCCGACCTCTTCCTTCCAATAGGTCAGCCGGTCCGGGTCGCGCAACGTGGGCAGCGTGGTCGTCACGCCCTCGATCCGCTCGGTGATCATGTATTGGTGTTCCACGCTGACCAGCGGCACGTTCACGCCCACGGTTGCCGCCAGCGTGCGGGTCCATTGCCCGGCACAGCAGACCACCTTCTCGCATTCGATGGTGCCGAAGGGTGTCTCCACCCCGCGGATGCGTCCGTCTTCCACGATCACCCTTGTGACGGGCGTATCCTCGAAGATCTTCACCCCGGCCATCCGCGCGCCCTTGGCAAGGCTTTGGGTGATGTCCGAGGGGTTCGCCTGTCCGTCGGTCGGCAGATAGGCCGCGCCGACCAGATCGTCGATGGTCATCAGCGGCCACAGCTCCTGCGCTTCCTTGGGGGTCAGAAGGTGCATCTCCAGCCCGAAGCTGTGCGCCGTGGTCGCCTGCCGCTTCACCTCGGTCCAGCGTTCGGCATTGCAGGCCAGCCGCAGCCCGCCGTTCATCTTCCAGCCGGTTTCCAGCCCGGTTTCGTCCTGCAAACTGCGGTACAGCGCGACGGAATGGCCCAGAAGCTGCGTGATATTGGCACTGGTGCGCAATTGCCCCACCAGTCCGGCGGCGTGGAATGTCGTGCCCGAGGTCAGCTTCTTCCGCTCCAGAAGGACCGTATCGATCCAGCCGAGCTTCCCCAGATGGTAGGCGACCGAACAGCCGACGATCCCGCCGCCGATGATCACCGCCTTGGCGGTTGTGGGAAGCTGGTGCATCAAAGGCACTCCTCAAAAGCGGCAAAGGCCGCGCGGTAGGTCTGCAGGTTGGTCCGCGTATAGGCGGCAAAATCGAAGTCCAGTTCCGAATGAATCTCGGAAACCATGCTCCACATCGCCTCGCGCAGGGCGGCGGCGGCCTTCATCGCACGGTAGCGGCGCCAGAGCGCGGCGTCCGGGGCGGTGCCGAAATAGGTCTCCAGCACCCATGCCTCATCCGCCGGGGACAGGCCGTTGTTCGCGGCAAGCCCACCCAGATCGAAGAGTGGCGTGTTGAACCCGGCATAATCCCAGTCGATCAGCCAGAGACGGGTGCCATCGTCGATGAAATTCGCGGGCAACAGGTCGTTGTGCCCGAAGATCAGGTCAATGGCGCCAACTGCCTGTTCCAGCCGGGCCGCCTCCTCCAGCAGCGCCGGGATCAGCGGCAGATGCGGGCTGCCGCCTTGGGCCAGCGTGGCGGCATAGTCGCGGCAGACATGGAACACCCAGAACACCAGCACCGGGCCGCGCAAATGGCGCGGCATGTCCCGGTGTGCCCGGCTGACCAGCGCCAGCGCCTGTTCCAGCACCGGACGGCGCTGCAGATCCCCGGCCGCCAGTGTCCGCCCTTCGATGAAGTCGATCACCAGCGCACCGGGTTCATGGTGCAGCACCGCCGGAGAGACGCCCGCGGCATGGGCGGCGCGGCTGGCCGACAATTCGTTGAACCGCAGAATCTGATGCACCGGAATATCGTCGCCGATCCGTACCACAGCGCGGCGGGCACCGTCCGTCACCACGAAATTGCGGTTGGTGATGCCGCCGCCCAGAGGGTCGATGCCGATGGGGCCGGTCCAGCAGGACAGCGCCCGCACGCGGTCTTCGGGGGTCATGGGCGGCCCTCCTCGTGCATTCCATGCCGCATCGGGGCGCCGCTCATCCCGTGCCCTCCAGCCGGTCCTTCATCCCCTTGGCCGCAGCGCCGATCAGCCGGTCTGCCAGAATGGCAATGGCCGCCACCGCAAGGCCCGCCACGATCCCGTGCCCCACATCCGCGCGGGACAGCGCGATATAGACCTCCTGTCCCAGGTCACGGGTGCCGACCAGCGCGGTGATGACCAGCATCGACAGCGCCAGCAGCACGGTCTGGTTCAGCCCCAGAAGGATCATCGGCGCCGCCAGCGGCAGGCGGATGCGGCGCAGGATCTGGCCGCGGGTGCAGCCGCAGGCCACCCCCGCCTCCACCAGCCCGGCCGGCACCGACCGCAGCCCATGGGCGGTATAACGCACCGCGGGCGCCAGCGCATACAGCACCACCGCGATCATGGCCGAGAAATCGCCCACCCGGAACAGCATGACCACCGGGATCAGATAAACAAAGCTGGGCAGGGTCTGCAGCGTGTCCATCACCGCGCCGATGACGCGGCCCGCCGTCTCCTGCGTGGCCGCCCAGAGGCCCAGCGGCAGACCGATCGCCATGGCGATCAGCACCGACAGGCCGCAGAGATAGACCGTGGTCATCGCCTGCTCCCACAGGCCCGTGGCAGCGATATAGCCCCCGGCAAGTGCGGCCGTCAGCGCCAGCCGCCAGCCCCCCAGACGCGCCCCCGCCAACACCAGAACCCCCATCACAAAGGGCCATGGCAGCGCCAGCAGGAAGCGTTTCACCGGGATCAGCACATATTCCAGCGCCATGGTCCGGGCCGCCTCCAGCTGGTCGAAATAGGTGACGTTGATCCATTTCACCAGATCGCCCCAGAAACCTTTGGTCGTCAGCGTCCAGTCCTTGGGCCAGCTTTGCAGCGCCGGAACCAGATAGCCCAAAGCGCCGGTCACAAGGATCGCCACCAAGACCAGCAGCGTGCGCGGATGGCGCCGCCACCATGGTCCCTGCGGCGCCGCGGGCGGGCCTGACCTAGCGGCCAGCGCCTGACCCAGCCGGTCCATCACCACGGCCAGCGCGGTGATGGCGATCCCCGCCTCGACCCCGCCGCCGATGTCCAGCCGGCGCAGCGCGTTCAGCACGTCGAACCCCAGCCCCCCGGCCCCGATGATCGAGGCGATGATCACCATGTTCAGGCTCAGCATGATGACCTGATTGACCCCCACCATCAGATCGGGCAGCGCGACGGGCAGCATCACCCGCCGCAGCCTTTGCCCCGGCGTGCAGCCCGCCATGGCGGCGAAATCCATGATTTCGGAGGGGATGGCCCGCAGTGCCAGCAGCGTCACCCGCACCATCGGCGGCATGGCATAGATCACCGTCGCCAGCAGCGCCGCCACCGGACCGAAACCGAACAGAACCAGCACCGGCACCAGATAGGCAAAGGTCGGCACCGTCTGCATCAGGTCAAGGACCGGCTGCAAAATCCGCTCCATCCAGCGCCAGCGCCATGCCCCGATCCCAAGGGCCAGCCCACCCGCCACGCCGATGGGCACCGCAATGGCGATGGAGGCCAGCGTGACCATCGCGCTTTCCCACTGGCCGAAAACCGCCAGATAGAGCATCAGCGCCCCGGCGATCAGCCCCAGCTTCAGGTCGCGCGCATAATGCCCAAGCGCCGCCGCCGCCACAGTGACGGCAAGCCATGACAGGGGCGGCACCAGCGTGACCGCGCGCCGCCCGCGGCCTTGGGTGATCCCTTCGACCAGCAGGACGCGGACGGCATTGTAAGGCGCCTCGACCATGGCCGCAAAGCCCCGGGTCAGATCGCGGAAGCTGACCGGGCCAAGCGCCGCGCTGTCGGTCAGCCATTTCATCGCTGCGCTGATCCGGTCGGCCATCGGCAGGACCATGGCCTGCGGCGGCCAGTGCCAGCCGGCCGGCAGCCGCGACGACAGCCACGCCAGCACCGTCGCCGCCAGCACCACGGCCAGAGGCAACAGAAGACGTAGCCGCACCGTCATCCCGCGCCCTTTCCGATCAGCACGCCGATCACCGCCTGCGGCGTGACATGGCCGATGATCTGCCCGTCACGCTCCACCGCAAAGGGGCGGTTGGCGGTGACGATCTCGGCCGCGACCGCCTCGATCCGCAGGGCGGCGGGCAGCGGTCCGGCGGCACCTTCGGGCTGTCCGGGCACGGCGATCCGGCCCAGGGTCACAACCTTGGCGCGCGCCACATGGGCGGTGAAGGCGGCCACATAGTCATCGGCCGGGGCCAGCACCAGATCCTCGGGCGTGGCCACCTGCACCACGGCACCATCCTTCATGATGGCGATGCGGTCGGCCAGCCGGATCGCCTCGTCAAAGTCATGGGTGATGAAAACGATGGTCTTTTTCAGCTGGCGCTGGATGCGCAGGAATTCCTCCTGCATCTCGCGCCGGATCAGCGGGTCCAGCGCCGAGAACGGCTCGTCCAGAAACCACAGGTCTGGCTCCACCGCCAGGGACCGGGCGATGCCCACCCGCTGCTGCTGCCCGCCCGACAGCTGGCGGGGATAATGCCCCTCGCGTCCGGCAAGGCCGACGAGCTGGATCACCTCCCGCGCGCGGGCCTCGCGCAGCGCCCGCGGCTGACCCTGCACATCCAGCGGAAAGGCCACATTCTCCAGCACGGTCAGATGCGGCAACAGGGCGAAGTTCTGGAACACCATGCCCATGCGGTGGCGGCGGATTTCGATCATCCGCGCCGGGCTGGCCTTCAGCAGATCCTCGCCATCATAAAGGATTTCTCCTGCCGTCGGCTCCACCAGCCGCGACAGGCAGCGCACCAACGTGGACTTGCCCGAGCCGCTGAGGCCCATGATTACGAAGATCTCGCCCTCGCCCACCTCAAGGCTGACATCGCAGACCGCGCCCACATGGCCTGTGGCCCGCAGGGCGGTGGCCGTCAGAGGCGCGCCGGACAGCATCCGTTCAGGATGCGGGCCATAGACCTTCCAGACATTGCGGCAGGCCAGTTTGACGGGAGGCGTCATCTTGATCGGGTCTTCAGTCATCCGCGGCATTCAGACGGCGCGGCCGGTTCGAGGGGATCGCCCGGCCGCGCCCACGGGCTATTGTCCGATCCACGCGGACCAGACCGCCTCGTTCGCATCCATCCATTCGTTGACGACATCCTCGATGGGCTGGCCCTCCAGATCGACCTTGGCGATCATGCCGCCCATCGTGTCATTGTCGATGGTGAAGGCCTCGACCGCCTTGGCGGCGCCCGGCCATTTCTCGGCCAGCCCCTTGTAGGCGACTTTCCAGATCGGGCCGAAGGGCTTGCCACAGTCATGGGTGGCATTGGGGTTCGGCCCCCAGGCCGGATCGGTGTAGCAGGCCGGTTCATAGGGCGGGAATTCCACCCATTCGCCCTTGAATTTCTGCGGTGCCCAATGAGGCGCATAGACCCAGAGCAGGATCGGGTCCTGCCGCTGATAGGCCGCTTCCAGCTCGGCGAACATCGCGGCATCGGTGCCGGCGTGGATCACCTCGTAATTCAGGCCAAGCGCGGCCACCCGCTCTTCATCAAAGCCACCCCAGGTCACCGGCCCGCCCAGATAACGGCCCTTGGGCGCCGTGTCGGGCGTGGCAAACAACGCGGCACAATCGTTCAGCGCCTTCCAGTCCGGCAGGCCCGGGCACTTTTCCTTTACATATTCGGGATACCACCATTCCTCTTTCGCCTGCATCCCGGTTTCGCCCAGCACCACGACATTGCCGGTGGCCGTGGCGGCATCCATCGCCTCGCGCCCGGTGGTTTCCCAGATTTCCATGGCGACATGCAGGTCGCCCGTTTCCAGCCCGGCAAACTGGGCCAGATAATCAGCCTGCACCAGTTCGACGTTATAGCCCGCCTCTTCCAGAACGGCAGCCATCAGGTTGGTGGTGATCAGCTGCCCGGTCCAGTCATGCAGCGTCAGCTTGATCGGGTCTTCGCTTTCCACCTGCGCCAGCGCCGCCCCGCCAAGGGTGACAAGCGCGGCCGCCATCAGCGACACGTTTCTCATCGTCTTCCTCTCCTGTTGGTCGGTTCTGGCGCCCGGTTGGTCCGAACTGCACAAGCATGGCCAAAGCTGCGGCCGAATCCGCCAGCCTGTCAAAAGAATTTGTGGGAATTTGTGGAAAGGCGTTTGAATTATGTTGATTTCAACGCAGAATAGGGCCTGATCCCAATAAAACTCCCAAGGCACCATGCTCTCCAGCGAACGTGAACGCGCAATTCTTCAGCTTCTGGAAGAAGAAGGCTCTGCCCGGATCGAGCGGCTGGCCGAACGGCTGCGCGTGACCGGCGAGACGGTGCGGCGCAATGTCAAACGGCTGGAGGCGCAGGGGCTGGTCGCGCGGGTGCATGGCGGCGTGCACCTTAAGGACTGGGGGCCGGAAACCAGTTTCGCGCAGCGCATGCTGGTGGGTCCGGGCGCCAAACGTCGCGTGGCCGAGGCGGTGGCCCGGATGCTGCCGGACGGGGTGTCACTGTTTCTGGATGTGGGATCGACCACCGCCTATGTGGCGCAGGCCCTGCGCGCCCGGCGCGAGCTGTTCGTGGTGACGAACTCCCTGCCCGTTGCGCAAGCTTTGGCCGGGGTGAACGGAAACCGTGTGTTCATGGCGGGCGGAGAGCTGCGCGCCCATGACGGCGGCGCCTTCGGGGCCGAAGCGCTGGAGTTCATCCGGCAGTTCCGGCTGAGCCATGTGGTCCTGTCCGCCACCGCCATCAGCGCCGAGGGCGGGTTCCTGCTGCAGGACCTGCGCGAGGCGGAATTCAGCCGCGCCATGATCGAGCGGGCCGAGACGGTGATTGTGGCCGCCGATTCCGCCAAATTCGGCCGCAGCGCGCCCATCACCATCGCGCCGGACCGGGCGTTCCACCACCTTGTCACCGATGCCGCCCCCGATGCGGCTCTGGCGGCGCGGCTGGCGCAGGCGGGGGTGCAGGTGACGCTGGCTTAGGCCACCCGGGCAAAGCTGTCGGCGCGCGACTGCGTCCACGCCTCGGCAAAGATCGGGAAAGCCGCGGCCTCGGTCAGAAGCTGGCCGGGCGACAGGTGTTCATAGAGCTGCGCAAAGGACCGGACCTTGTCGGAATCGGTGCGGCGCAGGAAGTGATGCGGCCGCAGGTCCGCCGGATGGGCCAGACCCGCTGCCGCCACCAGTTCGGCCAGCGCATGCAGCGTGCCGCGGTGGAAATTCTCCACCCGTTTGGCCTTGTCCGGCACCACCAGCGCGCGGGCGCGGGCCGGGTCCTGCGTGGCGACGCCGGTGGGGCAGGCGCCGGTGTGGCAGCTTTGGGCCTGAATGCAGCCGACCGCGAACATGAAACCGCGCGCGGCGTTGCACCAGTCCGCCCCCAGGGCCAGCACCCGCGCCATGTCGAAGGCCGAAACGATCTTGCCCGAGGCCCCCAGCCGGATGCGGTCCCGCAGGCCGACTCCCACCAGCGCGTTATGCGCAAAGGACAGACCATCGCGCAAAGGCATGCCGACGTGATCCATGAATTCCATGGGCGCGGCGCCGGTCCCGCCCTCTTTCCCGTCGATCACGATGAAATCGGGGGTGATGCCGGTGGCCAGCATGGCCTTGCAGATCGCCATGAATTCCCACGGATGGCCGATGCACAACTTGAATCCGGCGGGTTTGCCACCCGAAAGCTCGCGCATGCGGGCGACCATTTCCAGCAACCCCGTAGGGGTGGAGAAACAGGAATGATAGGCGGGCGAGACGCAGTCCTGCCCCATCGGAATCCCGCGGATCGCCGCGATTTCGGGCGTGATCTTCGCCGCGGGCAGCACGCCGCCATGGCCGGGCTTGGCGCCTTGGCTCAGCTTCAGCTCCACCATGCGGATCTGCGGATCGGCCGCAACCGCCGCGAACCGGCCCGGATCAAAACTGCCGTCATCGGCCCGCGCGCCGAAATAGCCCGAGCCCAGCTCCCAGACCAGATCGCCGCCGAATTCCCGATGATAGGGCGAGACGGACCCTTCGCCGGTGTCGTGGAAGAACCCGCCCGCCTTAGCCCCCTTGTTCAGGGCGCGGATCGCATTCCCCGAAAGCGACCCATAGCTCATGGCAGAAATGTTCAGCAGGCTGGCCGAATAGGGCTGTTTCGTGCCCGGCCCGATCAGCACCCGCATCCCTTCATGCGTGACGGCGGGCTGCGGGGCGATGGAATGGTGAAGCCATTCATATTGTTCACGATAGACATCGTATTGCGTGCCGAAGGGCCGGGTCTCCAGCTCGCGCTTGGCGCGCTGGTAGACGATCGCCCTTTTGTCGCGCGGAAAGGGGGTACCGTCCTTGTCATCCTCAAAGAAATACTGCCGCATCTCAGGCCGGATGCCCTCCAGCAGAAAGCGCAGCTGCGCGGCGACCGGATAATTGCGCAGGACGGCGTGGCGGTCCTGCGTCAGGTCGCGCAGGCCGAAACCCACGATCACCACCATCGCCGCGGTCAGCAGACCCAAAGGCCAGCGCCAGCCCGGCAGCAGGACCCACAGGACCAGCCCGAGGACGGCCAGGATCGCGGGCCATGTGACCAGCGCATAGCGCAGCTGAAAGGCGGTGCGGATGGCGGACATGGCTCTCCCCTTCTGTCGGGAGACAGTTATGCAGGAAGTTTGTCAGATGGTTAACAAGCTTCGTGTCAGAACGGGACAGGCGCCGAGAATTCCACCCATTCCCCGCCTGAAGGGTGATGCAGCGCCAGCGTATGGGCATGCAGCATCAGCCGGGCATGATCACGCGCGGCCCCGTTGGCATAGATCGGATCGCCCAGAATGGGGTGACCAAGCTCCAGCATATGCACCCGCAGCTGATGGCTGCGCCCGGTATGCGGCGTCAGCCGGACCCGGGTTTCCCCCGGCGTGCGGCCGATCACCTGCCAGTCGGTCTGGGCGGGGCGGCCATGCTCATGGCTGACCATCTGCCGCGGCCGGTTGGGCCAGTCGGTGCCAAGCGGCAGGTCGATATGGCCACTGTCGCCCGCAATCTCTCCGGCCACGCGGGCGATGTAGGTCTTCTGCGCGCGGCGCTGCTCGAACTCCTGCCCGAGAAAGCCCTGCGCAGCCTTGGTCCGCGCGAAGATCATCACGCCGGAGGTGTCACAATCCAGCCGGTGCACCAAGAGCGCATCCCACCGTTCGGCCTGCAGACGGGTGATCAGGCAATCCTGCCGCCCCTCCAGCTTGCCCGGCACGGACAACAGGCCCGACGGCTTGTCCAGCACCAGCACGTGCCGGTCCTCATGCAGGATGGCCAAGGGCACATCCGGCGGGTCATAGACGAAATCCGGGATCATCGGATCGTGTGGCCCGCCGCCAGCAGCGCATCGTGCAGATGGCGGATATGGGCCGGCCCCACCTCGCAGCAGCCGCCGACGATGGTGGCGCCCGCCGCCACCCATTGCAGGGCAAAGGCGGTGTAACGCTCGGGGCTCAGATCATGTCGAGCGCAATAGGCCGGGGCCTTCTGCTCCTCCGGCAGGGGCAGGCCGGAAATCTCTGAAAATCCATTGGCATAGGCGCCGAAGGGCAGGCCAAAGACGCGCAGCGCCGCCATGGCATCGCCCATCGCCTCGGGCATGGAGCAATTGGCAAGGACCGCGGCCACCGCGCCTTCGGCCAGCACCTCGCCCAGTTCATGCAGCGGCTCGCCCGAACGCAGGCGGCTGCCGTCCCGGTCATCGACCGACACCGACAGCCAGACCGGGCGCCCCGCCACCTGTGCCCCGCGCACCGCCCCCCGGCACAGATCCAGCGAGGACAGGGTTTCCAGCAGGATCACATCCACATGCGCCGACAGGAGCCGCGCCTTTTCGGCATAAAGCGCGGCAGAGACCTCTACCGGCGGGGTCAGGTCCGGGCGGTAGCTTTCGCCCAACGGCCCCATGGACCCGGCGATCAGCCCGCGCCCGGCCTCGGCCTTCGCCTCATGCGCCTCAGCCAATGCGCGCAGATGCAGGGCATGGAACATGTGGTCCATGCCGTCGCGCACCAGCCGGTCGTGCAGGATATTATAGGTGTTCGTCGTGGCGACCGAGGCGCCCGCGGCGAAGTAATCGGCGTGAATGGCCTTCACCATGCCCGGATGGTCGATCATCACCCGCGTGGCCCAAAGCGCACCGGGGTCGCGGCCTGCGCGGGCGACCAGTTCCTGCCCCATGCCGCCGTCCAGAAGGGTGATCTCTGCCATGTCGCTCTCCTTTTGGCGGTCAGCTATGCGCGGTCGGCGCCCGGGTCAACCGCGGCGGTCAACCGCGCGGATCAATCGGCGTTGCGGAACACCTGCGCCAGCAGGGCCACCAGCCAGTCCTCATCCGCGCGGGTAAAGGCGGCGGGCGTGTCGCTGTCCAGATCAAGGACACCCAGAAGCCGCCCCGCGCCGTTCCAGACCGGCAGCACCAGTTCCGACCGGGTGGAGGAGGAACAGGCGATATGGCCGGGAAACGCCTCCACATCCGGGACATTCTGGATTTCACCCGTCCGCGCACAGGCGCCGCAGACACCACGGGAAAACGGGATGACCAGACAGCCGTGCCCGCCCTGATACGGCCCGATCTTCAGCAATTCCGGCCCGACCACCCGGTAAAACCCGGTCCAGTCCGACAGGGGATGGCTGCGGTGAATCTCGCAGGCCAGGGTCGCCATCAGCGCGACCGTATCCGTCTCGCCATGGGTCAGGGCGAGAATCTCTTTCGTGGCGGTCTCGTAATCCATTCAATACCCCAAAGCGCAGCCGTCCTTGCGCGGGTCCGATCCTCCGGTCAGAAGGCCGTCCGCCCCGATGAGAATGGCCTGCGCACCGCCCAAGGGCGTGTCCGGCACCGTCACGCTGTGGCCCATCTCCGCCAGCGCGGCACGGATGGCGGGGTCATAGCCGCGCTCCACCTCAAACCCCTCCGGCCCGGCAAAGCAGCGGGGCGCGTCGATCGCCTGCTGCAGCTCCATCCCGTAATCCGCCAGATTGGACACCAGCCGGGCATGGCCGGTGGGTTGATAGGCGCCGCCCATCACGCCGAAGGGCAGGAGCACCCGCCCCTCGCGCCGCAGCATGGCCGGGATAATCGTATGCATCGGCCGCTTGCCGCCTGCCGCCTCGTTCGGGTGGCCGGGGGTCAGGCTGAACCCCGCGCCGCGGTTCTGGAAATTGATCCCGAACCGCGACGAAGCAAGGCCCGAGCCGAAGCCCCAGAAGATGGAATAGATCAGCGACACGGCCATCCGGTCGCGGTCCACCACGGTCAGATAGACCGTGTCACGGTGCACCGCTTCGGTCAGGGGGGCGGGGTCCGGCATGGCGCGGGCGGGGTCAATCAGCGCAGCCAGCCGCCCGGCGGTGTCCGACGACAGGAAGGTGTGCAGCCGCGCGGGGTTCATCGCCTCGGGATCGGCGATAAAGCGGTTGCGGGCGTCATAGGCCAGCTTCGCCGCCTCTGCCTCCAGATGGGCGCGGGCGGCCCCGAAGGGCGGCAGCGATTTCAGATCGAAGTGCTTGAGGATATTCAGCAAAAGGATCGCCGTCGCGCCCTGACCGTTCGGCGGATGCTCCAGCAGTTCATAGCCGCCATAGGTGCCCGCAACCGGATCGGCCCAAGTGGCGGCCGTGGCCGCCAGTTCATCCGCCGTATGCGACCCGTTCAGCGCGCGAAGCGAGGCGATCATGTCCTCGGCCACTTCGCCTTCGTAGAACCCCGCCCGGCCGCGGTCGGCGATCCGCCGCATCACCTCTGCCTGACCGGGGGCGCGATAGATCTGCCCCGCGCGCGGCGCCTGCCCGTCCAGCGTCAGGAACCGCCGCGCATCACCTTGCAGCACCCCGATATCGTCAGCCCAGTCGAAGGCCACCCGCGGGGCCACCGGAATCCCCTCCTCGGCATAGCGGATGCCCGGCGCCATCAGCCGGTCCAGCCCCAGCCGCCCGTGTTCCGCATGCAGGCGGCACAAGGCATCGACCGCGCCGGGATGGGTGACGCTGTGGATGCCATGGATCGGCATCTTGCGGTGCCCTGCCGCGCGCAACCGTTCGGCCGACAGGCCCGCCGGTGCCCGGCCCGAGCCGTTCAGCGCCCGCACCTGTTCCGTACCCGCCGGTTTGACCAGAACGAAACAATCGCCGCCCAGACCGCACATCTGCGGCTCCGCCACATTCAGCACCATGGCGGCGGCAATCGCGGCATCGGCGGCATTGCCGCCCGCCTTCAGCACCTCGACCGCAGTCAGGCCGGCCAACGGGTGCGACGTGGCGGCCATGCCGTTTTCCGCCATCACAGCGGAGCGGCCGGGAAAGTGGAAATCGCGCATGGAGGGCCCCTTTCGGCGAAAGCCTAGGGCGAAGGCTTCTCCCTGCCAAGAGAGGGAGGAGAACCTCGGCGCCGGAACTGGGTGGGGGCTGTTGATCCCGGCGCCGAGGTGAAGCCATATGCAGCTACAGGAGAAGGTATGACGGAACGGCGGGGCGCTTTTGCGGGGAAATTTGGGCAGACTCGCGTCAATTTCCCTCAACCGGAAACGATGCCCGCCGCAATCGCATCATTGTTCCAGCTCCATCACAAGGGACAGCCGGTTTGTGCTGCCCTGCCGCTCATACCGCAGATGGGACGACAGGCTGCGAATCAGGTGCCAGCCGAATCCCCCCTCGGCCAGATCTTCCGGCGCGGGAAGCTGGCCTTCGGGCGGGGCACCGCCCGGCATCGGGCAGCCTTCATCCTCGATCCGGATCAGAACCTCACGATCCGACCGACCGATCCACAGCCGGATGTCCCCGGCCCGGCCTGCATAGGCGTGTTCCACGATGTTGTTCAGCACTTCGGCCAGAAGCAGCTGGGCCGTATCGCGCTGCTCCGCTGTCAGGGCGCGGCAGGGCGGAGAGGACAGGACCTGCAGCAGCCCCCGCCGCACACCTTCGGGCGTGCCGGTGACATCGACCGCGAAGAAAACGGCGGGGATGGATGTTTCACCCGACATCCCTGAGGCCCTGCTCCAGCGCCGGATGAATCGTGAAGACCGTGTCCATACGGGTCAGACGCATCACCTTTTCGACCGTGGGCGTCAGACCGGCCAGTTCCAGCCTACGGCCGGGGATCAGCATCTTCATCGCGGCAACCAGCGCGCCCAGTCCGGAGGAATCAAGGAACTGGACGCTGGACAGGTCCAGAATAACCCGCTCCGACGGGGTGGCGATCAGGTCGCGCATGTTTTCCTTGAACCGGATGGCCCCGGCGGCGTCTATCCTGTCTTCCGTCGGCCGGATGACAAGGACATTGCCCTGAAGGGTAGAGGCAAGTGACATGATCCGCTTTCCCTGCTGATATCGCCGCAGCATGGCGCATCAGAGGTTAGCAAGCGGTTAGCGGGCCTCAGTTCAGCTGGAACTGCAGCGGATAGCGCCCGTCCTCGAAATCGCCGAAGAGGTCACAGAGATCGGGGTGATCCACCGGCTCTCCGGTGTCGTCGGGAACCAGATTCTGCTCAGAGACATAGGCGACGTAATAGCTCTGATCATTCTCGGCCAGCAGATGATAGAACGGCTGGTCCTTCGAGGGGCGGCTCTCCTCGGGGATGTTCTGATACCATTCCTCGGTGTTCGAGAACATGGCATCCACATCAAAGACAACGCCCCTGAACGGGTGCTTGCGGTGCCGCAGCACCTGTCCGATGTGATATTTGGCCTGGGCCTTCAGCATGACGGCGTCCCTTGGCCTTTCATTAATCCCCGGCTTCTTTACTATGCCCGGATGGGCGCAGTGTCCATTGCCGCAGGGGCGAGTCGCGGGAAACAATCCGTCGCTGTGTGGCCCACAGTCCGGCTGTCAAGGGCCGCTCTCCGATGGATGCCGGAAAACATCACCCCTCGCGCAGAACTGATCGTGAGGCTGTTTTCCCCGGAAGAAACTTGCGTTAGACTTCCTCAAAACAAGAAGACGCACGAGGGGCAAATGAGCAGGTTTCTCCGTGCGGCGCTGCTGCTGTTGATGCTGGCTTCCTGCGGGGGTGGCGGAAAATATGCAGCGCCCCGCCAGCTGGACGACGCATGTGCGATCGTCCGTGAACGACCGCATTACCTGCGGGCGATGAAGACGACCGAACGCAAATGGGGCGTGCCGATCTGGGTGCAGATGGCCGTGATCCATCAGGAATCGAAATTCATCGGCAATGCCCAGACCCCGCACCGTTTCGCCCTTGGGGTGATCCCGATGGGGCGGCAGAGCACCGCATATGGCTACAGCCAGGCGCTGAACGGCACCTGGGAAGAATATCAGGACGCGCAGGGCCGCCGCAGCGCCCGCCGCGACCGGATCGAGGATGCCACCGATTTCATGGGCTGGTATTTCGAAGAAACGCAGAAACGGCTGGGTATTCCGAAGACGGATGCCGAGAACCAGTATCTGGCCTATCACGAAGGCCGCAGCGGCTTTGCCAACAAAAGCTATCTGGGCAAGCCGTGGCTGGTCGAGGTGGCGGCCAAGGTCGGCCGCCGGGCCGAAATGTACCGCACACAGCTGGCGGGCTGCGGACGGTACTGAGCCGCCCTGCCCGTCAGTTTCCCGCTGTGACCAAATGCAAAAGGCCGCCCCCCGGCGGCCTTTCTGACATCTGGCCGAGACTGTCAGCCGCGGCGGCCTTTCTCGAATTCGATGGAGAACAGGCTGGGCTTGTAGGTCTGGCCCTTCTTCATCTCGCCGAGAATCACTGTGGTCTGCTGGCCCAGATCGTCGGTGATGATCCATTGCCGCAATTCGACCGGGGCATCGGTGAAGACCAGTTCGATCGTGCCATATTCCGGATGTGCCGGATCCTGTGCCGTCACCCGGGTCGAGGTGCCGTCGGCCTTGTGCGCCACCACCATGCGCGCGCGGGCAAGGTCGATCTTCGAAGCGAGGATCAGGCTCAGCGGCGTTTTCGACAGCGGATATTGCTCGGGCGGCTGGTTCGACTTGCCGTCGAAGATCGCCACCTGCCCGCCCGAAGCCAGCACCAGCGACTTGTCCGGAGGGGCATATTCGAACCGCACCCGGCCCGGGCGGCTGATGTAGATCTTCCCGGTGGAGACGGAGCCGTCACTGTTCACCTGGGTGAAGTCTGATTCCACCGTGGTCAGCCCGTTCAGATAGCCGGACAGCGTGTTCAGCGACAGCTTGTCGGCAAAGGCGGGCAGGCCGAAAGCGGCCAGAAAAAGCGGGGCGAGGATCGCGGAGCGGCGGTTCATGATCATGGAACGCAGTATAGGCGGCGGCGGTTTCATCGGAAATCCCCCCTGCCCCGCCGCTCGCGGCTTTGTGCCGGGGCGTGACCGCGGGCGGGCACGGCTGAAACACTTGCCACTGCCGCACTGACCCGCGAAGAGGGGGCATCCCGGGGCTGAATGCGAAAGACACAGATGGAACTGACCCTGCCCGCCACCGCCGAGGCCGCCTTCGCGCATTATGAGGCCGTTCGTCCCCGTCTGCCCCAGACGGATTTCCCGCCCGAACCGCAGGCGAGAAGCACCACGCTGGAAGATGTGGCAGACCGCTGGGACGGGTTCATCCTCGACGCCTTCGGTGTGCTCAATGTGGGCGAGACGCCCATCCCCGGCGCGGTGGACCGGATGGCCCGGCTGCGCGCCATGGGCAAGAAGCTGTGCATCCTGACCAATGCCGCCAGCTTTCCGCGCAGCGAGGCGGTCAGCAAGTTCCGCCGTCTGGGCTATGATTTCACCGCGGATGAAATCGTCGCCTCGCGCGATGTGGCCGCCGCCGCGCTGGACGGGCTGGACCCCGGCGCCACTTGGGGCGCCATCGCGCGTGAGGGCGATGATTTCGCGGATCTGCCCGTCCCGGCCTTTGATCTGCTGGACGGGGACTGGGACCGTGCCGATGCCATCCTGTTTCTGGCCGCCGCCCGCTGGACGCCCGCGCATCAGGCCCGTCTGATCCACGCAATGGAGGCGCGGCCGCGGCTTCTGGTGGTGGCGAACCCCGATATCGTCGCGCCGCAGGGTACAGGCCTTTCCGTGGAGCCCGGCTTCTGGGCGCATCACCTTCTGGACCGGGTGCCGGTGCCTGCGCACTGGTTCGGCAAACCCTTCCCTGAGGCCTTTGCCGTGGCCGCCGCCCGCACCGGCCTGCCGCCCCATCGCCTTGCCATGGTGGGCGACACGCTGCACACCGATGTTCTGGGCGGTCGCGCTGCGGGCATGGGCACGGTTCTGGTGGCCGATCACGGGCTGTTCGCGGGCCGGGATGCCGCCCGCTTCATCCATGAAAGCGGCATCGTGCCGGATGCGGTTGTGGCGACGACCTGAGGCCTGCCATCCGCCCCGCCCCCGCAAGCCCCGCGGGCGCTTTCCGCGCGACACTCATGCCCGTCTGAACATGCTCGTCTGACAAGGACTACCGCTATCCGGATCGGACATGCCATCCGGGCGGATGCCAGCCCCGGTTCGCCTGTGCGGACCTGTTTCCGTCTGACGGATTCCGCGCGGCAGCCGGGGCCTTTTGATACGGCAGACTGAACCCAGCACACGGCGCGGGCGCTTTGCTTCTGCCCAAGAGAGGGGATCGCAGGCGAAGGCCTTGCGGCTGCAAACTCGGGTCAGCGCGCCGTTCTATCCCGCAGCCTGGACCAGAACCCACGGCCCCCGCTCCGGTGCGGTGCAGACCGGGATACGGCAGCCATAGACCCGTTCGATCATCGCGCCGGTCAGCACCTCTCCGGGCGGGCCCGAGGTGACGAAACGGCCCTGCGACAGAACCGCGATCCGGTCGGCGAACATGGCAGAGAGGTTCAGGTCATGCATCACCGCGACCACCGCACCGCCGCGGTCGGCATGGGCACGGGCGATCCGCATCACGGCGATCTGATGGGCGATGTCGAGGCTGGACACCGGCTCGTCCAGAAACAGCCAGCGCGGGCCATCCTGTCCCACCGGCGCGCCTGCCTGCAACAGAACGCGCGCCAGATGCACCCGCTGGCGTTCGCCGCCCGACAGGCTCTGCACCAGACGGTGGCCCATCCCCGACAGCCCGACCAGCGCCAGCAGCTCTTCGATCCGCCGGGGCGTGGGCGCGGGTCCGGCATGGGCGCCAAGCGCCACCACTTCGGCCGCAGTGAAGGCAAAGGCGACATGGGTTTCCTGCGGCAGCACGGCGCGCAGCGCGGCCAGCCGCTCCGGCCCCGCCGTCCGCACCTCCTGCCCGTTCAGCCGGGCCGATCCGGCATAGGCCGCCTCTCCGGTCACGGCCCGCAGAAGCGTGGACTTGCCGGACCCGGACGGCCCGACGATGGCGGTCAGCGTGCCGGGCGCCACCTCAAGGCTGATGCCGGACAGAATCTGCCGGCCCGACAGGCTGACGGAAAGGTCGCGGACGGACAGCATCTCAGAAGCCCGCCAGTCCGCGCTGACGCAACAGGATCCACAGGAACACCGGCGCACCGATCAGCGCCATGATCACCCCGATGGGCAGTTCGGCCGGTGCCGCGATGGTCCGGGCGATCATGTCGGCCGCCACCAGCAGCGTGCCGCCCAGAAGCGCGGCCGCTGGCAGAATGGCCCGATTGTCCGGCCCCGCCACCAACCGCAGCAGATGCGGGACCACGATGCCCACGAATCCGATCCCGCCCGCCAGCGCGACGGAAATCCCCGCCCCCGCCGCCGTGCCCAGAATGGCAAGGTTCTTCAGCCGTTGCACCCTGAGCCCCACATGCAGCGCCTGCGCCTCGCCCAGAGACAAAGCGTTCAGCCCCCGCGCCAGCAAGGGCGCCAGCACGAGAAGCGGCAGGATCATCGCGGCCCCCACGGCGATCTTGGGCCAAGTGGCGCCCGCCAGCGACCCCATGCCCCAGAAGGTCAGGTCACGCAGCTGCTTGTCATCGGCCAGATAGACCAGCACCCCGGTCACGGCACCGGACAGCGCGCCAAGCGCGATTCCGGCCAGCAGCATGGTGGCCACATTGGTCTGCCCCTCCCGCGTGGCGACGCGGTAAAGGAGGAGCGTCGAGCTCCAGCCGCCCAGAAAGGCCGCGAAAGCGGTCAGATGCGGCCCGGCCAGCGCGGCCAGCGAAGCAGGCAGCATGCCCCCTAGCACGATGGAGAGGACCGCCCCCAGCCCGGCGCCCGCGCCGACCCCGGTGATGCCGGGATCTGCCAGCGGGTTGCGGAACAGCCCCTGCATCAGCGCGCCGGACACCGCCAGCGCCCCGCCGATCAGAAACCCCATGACCAGCCGCGGCAGGCGGATGTCGAACAGCACCACCCGGTCGCGGGCCGAAAGTGCCTCGCCCCCGGTCAGCGCGGACAGGAGGCGCAGGGGGGACAGGCCCGCCGCCCCGGTGCCCAGCGACAAGAGTGCTACCGCCCCGGCCAGCAGGGCCAGCGCCAGCATCAGCGCCGTCCGGTCGCGGACCAGCCGCCCCGGCACCCGCATCTCCTGCCCGGCGGTGGCCATGGTCATTTTGCCAGACCCGGGTAAAGCGCCGCGAAAAGGTCGGCCGCGGCCTGCGGTGTGCGCGGGCCGAAGCCCAGCATCAGCATCCCGTCCATGCGGATGATCGCCCCGGTTTCCGCCGCGGGCGTCTGCGCCAGCGCGGGATGCGCCAGCACATCGGCATTGGCAATGGCCAGATCGCCCTCGCGGTCCATCATCAGCAGGACATCGGGCGCCGCGGTCAGCACCGCCTCATCGGTGATAGGCTTGTAGCCGGTGAACCCGGTGACGGCATTCACCCCGCCGGCCAGTTCGATGATGCCTTCGGCCTCGGTCCCCTGACCGGAGGCCATGACCTGCCCGCCCTGAATGGCCAGAATGAACATCACCTTCTTCGGCTGCGTCACGGTGGCGGCCCGCGCCTTTGCCGTGTCCAGCCCGGCGGTGACCGAAGCAGCCAGTTCCGCGGCCTTGTCCTGAAGGCCAAGCACGTCTCCGACCGCAAGGATCTTCTCGGCAATGCCTTCGGGCGTGGGCGCGCCGGGCATTTCCACGAAGGGAATGCCCGCAGACCGCAGCACCTCCACCGCCTCGGCCGGGCCTGCGCCCTCTTCCGAGATGATGAGGTCGGGGTCCAGCGCCAGCACCCCTTCGGGCGACAGCGCACGGATATAGCCCACATCGGGCAGCGCCAGAATGCTTTCAGGATAGTTCGAGGTGGTGTCCCGGGCGATCAGCCGGTCCGCCGCGCCCAGTTCCACCACGATCTCGGTCACCGATCCGCCGACCGAAACGACGCGGCGGGCCTCCGGGTAGGTCTCGGCCGCGGCGGGCAGAGACAGGGCCAAAAGCCCCGCCAGTGCCGCGCGGATCATGCCGGCACCTCTTCCAGCACCGGCAGGCTGGCGGCCAGTTCGTTCCACGGCTCCGCCGGGGTGTCCTTGCGGTAGCCGAAGATCTGCAGGATCAGCATGCCGTCCTTGTCAAAGGCCTCGACGCTGACCGCCTCGCCCGTACGGGTGGGTTTGCGGACCAGCCAGACCTCGGCCACATGATCGGTGCGCAGGTGCATGTCGAACCGCGGGTCCAGCACGTTGATCCACGGCCCCATCGGCACGATCCGGTCCACCGGCCCGCCATGGATCTGGATGCAGCCCATGTTGCCCACGAAGATCATCACCGGGACCTTGCGCGCGGAGGCGAGTTCCAGCGTGCGCGTCACCGCATCCAGCGCCAATGGCACCGCATGGGGCGCACCGACCACGCGGTTCGCGCCCAGCCGGTTCATCTTCAGGCCCTTCACCATGCCAAGGAACTGGTGGGTGTCGGTCATCCGGCCCCATGCCGCGCGCAGCTCGTCACGCTGTGCGGTCTCCCCTTTCGGACCCTCCACCGGTTTGCGCGGTTGCAGGTCCAGAACACCCGACTGCGCCGGCAGCGCCAGCGCGGGCACCATCCGGTCCCATGCGGACACATCGGATGCCTCACGCAGATAAATCTTGTGAACCGCATCGCCCGCGGCGTCGAAAATCTGGATCGAGCGTTTCGGGCCCTTCTCGCCCTGCTCTTCCACCGCGAAGCCATGCACCCAGTGCGACGGGAAAATCCGCAGGTCGATTTCCGGGTCCAGCACTATCGCGGCGATTTCACCGCTGCGGTAATCGGAATAGACCCCCACCCGCTCATGCACGCAGGATTCGTTGCGGGTCAGCGCCATGACCTCGCCCATCTCCTTGACGAAGGGCATCAGCCCGTCGGGATGGGCGGCGATGGCGGTGGTGCCGTGGCCGACATAGGCGGCGACCAGCTCTGCCTCGGTGATGCCGTTCGAATGGGCAAAATCACGGGCGCGGGACGGCGCCTTTTCGGCGCGAAGGTTACGGATATCTTCCGGGCTCAGGCGGGGTGCCATGGCGTTTCCTTTTGCATTTCGGGAACGCGCGCCTCTGGCTTCGGGCTGGGCCGCGATGTCCTATCCCGTTCGGGATACTTGACAATTACACTCGGCATTCCTAGAAGCCTTTTCCTGACAGATCAAGTCAGAATCTTCTGCACCGCCAGCTCGTCCCCATGGGAAGCCAGCCCCTCTGCCAGAAACGGGACATCGAAGGGGACCCCATGACCTTGCCACCCACATCCGCCCTGAAAAGGCGGCTTCTCGCCTCGGCCACCTTGCTTGCGCTTTGCACGACACCTGCCCTTGCACAGGAGCAGGGCGGCTTTTTCCAGATGCTGGGCCGCATCATCCTTGGGACCGGCACGGCCAAGGTGGCGATCGAGACGCCGCAGGCGGTGACTGCGTTGGAACAATCTGACATCGACCAGAAGCAGCCCTCGACCCTGGCCGATCTGCTGAAGGGCGTCCCCGGCGTGCAGACCGCAGGCGCCTCGGCGCGTCCGCTGGGCCAGGCGTTCAACATCCGCGGCATCGGCGCGACCGAACAGGCCGCTTCGGAAGAGCGGATCAAGGTCACGGTGGACGGTGCGCCGAAGTTCTTCGAAGGCTACCGCATGGGCAGCTTCTTCGGCGATCTGGAGCTGTTCAAGCGGGTCGAAGTGCTGCGCGGCCCGGCCTCCTCGACGCTTTACGGCACCGGGACCATCGGCGGCGTTGTGGCCTTTACCACCAAGGATGCCAGCGACTTCCTGACCGCGGATCAGAATTCCGCACTGCGGGTGAAGGGTTCTTACGGGTCGAACGGCGATTCCCTTGGTTATGGCGTCCTTTATGCCACCCGCGCGGGCAATGCCGAATTCCTCGTCTCGCTGCACAAGACCGACAATGACGTGGTGCAGGACGGATCGGGCGACGATATCCGCGGGACCGAGTTCCACGGCACCTCGGCGCTGGTCAAGGGCAAGTGGACCTTTGGTCAGGACAACGACCAGACGCTGACCTTCTCTTACTCGCGCAGCGAATCCGATCTGCATGACACCGAGGTGGTCCAGTCCGGCGGCGCAGCCTTCATGGGCGTCTTCGGCCTGATGGATGTGCAGACTCAGGACGATACCGCCACCCTGACCTGGAACCACGGCTTTGCCGGGAACGATCTCCTTGATCTGACGGTGCAGCTGTCCTACACCGACACGACCGTGGACAAGGACAACTTCCACGGCGGCATGGCCAGCTGCGGCCCGGGCAATCTGGCGATTCTCTGCCCCTCGACCTATGGCTACAAGACGGTCGCGCTGAAGGTCGAAAACACCGCCGATATCTCGTTCGGCGCATGGGAGAATTACCTGACCTTCGGAACCCAGTTCCAGAAGCAGGACCGCACCGCCTCATCCTCGCTGGGCAGCTTCGCCTTCCACCCCGAGGGCACCGACACCAAGGTCGGCGTCTATGCGCAGGGCGAATTCACGCTGAACGACCGGCTGGTCCTGATCCCCGGTATCCGCGTCGATTTCGGTGATCGCGATCCCTCGGCCGCCGTCATTGCGGCAGGCGGTTCGGCCACCGACGACAGCGCAATGTCCGCCTCGCTGGCCGCGATGTATGAACTGAACGACAGGTTCGCCGTCTTCGCCTCCTACTCCACCACCGAGCGGATGCCGACGCTGGACGAGCTTTACACCACGGGCGGTGTGCAGGCCCCGGCTCTGACGCTGGAGAAGGAAGAGGCCAAGACCTGGGAACTGGGCTTCACGGTCAACCAGGAAGGCGTGTTCTCTGACACCGACCTCCTCCAGCTGAAGGTGACGGGTTTCCACAACGACCTGACCAACATGGTCACCCGCAACAGCGGCGGTCCGGCGGGTTCGCCCTATTACACCAACATCGGCAAGGCGAAACTTTGGGGCGCCGAGCTGGAGGCGTCTTACGACGCAGAGCGCTGGTTTGCCGGTGCCTCGTGGAGCAAGGTGAAATCCCGCAACGAGCTGACCGGCGCACAGCTGGCCGATACCCCGTCCGAGACGGTCTCGCTGACGGCCGGCGTCAAGCTGCCCGCGCAAAACCTTGTTCTGGGCTGGCGCGGCTACTATCACGACAATATCGCGACTGGCCCGGCCCTGACCACCGGCAATGCGCTGGCGGGCAAGGCCTATGACACGCACGATCTGTTCGTGACGTGGAAGCCGGAAGACGGCGCGCTGGCGGGGATGGAAGTGAACTTCGCGGTCGAGAATGTGTTCGACACGGCCTATATGAACAACCTTGCGCTCGACGAAGGGGCTGGCCGCAGCGCTAAGCTGTCGATCGCCAAGACCTTTGCCTGGTAAGACAGAAAGACGACGGATGCGGGTTCTGCTTTCCCTTTTGATCGTGGCCTTTGCAACGGCCGCAGCGGCACAGGACGGCACCCCGCCCGCCGTGATCCCCGAGGCGCCGGTTCAGTCCGGCGCCCCGGCCGAAGAGGCGGCGCCGCCCGCCCTGCCCGCGGTTCCCGCCGCGGGTGATGCGGCGCCTGCCGCACCCTCCGGGTCTGTCCCGGGCGGTGTCCCCGCGGCCACGCCCGCGGCCCCCGGCGTGGGTCCGGCAACGGCACCCGCCACCGCGACTGCCCCTGAAGTGATGCCTGCCGCTGCAGAACCTGCTGCCGCGACCGAGCCCGATCCTTCAACCCTCCACACCTCGACCGATCTCGTCTCCATCGTGAAGGAGGCGCATTGGGTGGTGCAGGCGGTGATGGCGGGCCTTGCCGTCGCGGCCTTTGCCACGCTGGTCATCTACATCCAGAAAACGGCCGAATTCGCCTTTGCCTTCCGTGCCCTGTCGCGGACCGGGCGCAGCCTTGGCGCCGCGGGCGGGCTGCAGGCCGCCGCCGATGCGGTGCAGGCCCAACGCGGCCCCGGTGCCGACATGGTCCGCGCCGCAGCCGAGGAACTGCAGCTTGCCGCCGCCGAACCCGCGCTGATCGCCGGAACGCGGGAACGCACGCAGGCCGCCCTTGCCCGGATCGAGGCGGGCGCGGCTCAACGGCTGCGCGGCGGCACCGGCATTCTGGCCTCCATCGGCTCGCTCTCGCCCTTCGTCGGGCTCTTCGGCACCGTCTTCGGCATCATGAACAGCTTCCTTGCCATTGCCGAGACGAAGACCACCAACCTTGCCGTCGTGGCCCCCGGCATTGCCGAGGCGCTGCTGGCCACTGCCATCGGTCTGGCGGCAGCGATCCCGGCCGTGCTGATCTACAACATCTGCTCGCGCCGTCTGGCGCGCTATCGCCACCGGCTGGCCGATGTGGCCGCCGCAACGCAACGCTACCAGAGCCAGGCGCTGGACCGTCTGGCGGCGGGGGGCTGAGCCATGGCGGTTTCTCTGGGCGGCGGGCCGGACGACGATACCGAAGAAATGTCCGAGATCAACGTCACGCCGTTCATCGATGTGATGTTGGTCCTGCTGATCGTCTTCATGGTGGCGGCGCCCCTGTCCACCGTGGATGTGCCGGTCAACCTGCCCGGATCCTCGGCCGCGCCGCAGACCCGCCCGGATGAACCTTTGTGGCTGTCGCTGGGCGCCGACCGGGTGCTGAGCCTTGGCAACGAACCCGTGACGACGGACACGCTGCAGGCGGCGCTGGACGCGGCCAGCGGTGGTAACCGTGAAACCGCGGTCTTCCTGCGGGCGGACCGCGACATTCCCTATGGCGAGCTGATGGCCGTTCTCGACGGGTTGCGCGGGGCGGGCTATCTGAAGGTCGCGCTGGTCGGGCTGGAAGGTGCCGCCGGCGCCGCAGGAGGTGCACCATGACACGATCCGCAAGATCCGCTTCGGGTTGCCCCGTCGCGCCGCTGCTGCCCTGTTTCCCGGGCCGGTCGCAGCGCGGGATGTGGGGCTGGCTCGCCTCGACCAGCGTGGCCGCGCTCTTGATCACCGGGGTGGCCGCGCTGGCCATGTCGATCCAGCCTGCGGGCGAATCGATGGGCGAAGAGGCCGCGCCGCTGATGGTCATGCTGCCCCCCTCGCCCGCGGTGGAGGCGATGACGGAACCGGCGCCCGAAGTCTCCGAAGAGGTGCCCGAAGAACAGGCCGAGGCGCCGGTGGAAGATGTCGCCCCCGACGCGCCCGAACTGACCGAAGCGCCGGATGTGCCCGATCTGCCCGAAATGACCGAGGCGCCGGCAGATGACGCCCCCGTGGCAGACATCCCCCCGCCCCCGCCGCAGGTGGCAGATGTCTCGATCCGCCCGAAGGCCCGGCCGGAGCGCCCGGAAGAGCCGGAGCCGGTGAAGAAGGCCGAGGTGAAGCCGAAGAAGGTGGAGAAGAAGACCGCCAAGGCGAAACCGACCGAAAAGCCCCCGGAAAAGAAGAAGGCCGCCGCCGCGGCTGCCTCCTCCAGTGCCGCGTCAAAGCCCGCATCCGGCGCCGCCTCGGCCGGGTCGGGCAAGGTCAGCGCCGCAACCTATGGCGCGCAGGTGATGAAGAAGGTCAAAAAGACCAAGCAGAAGCGGATCAGCGCGAAAGGCGTGGCTGTTGTGGCCTTCACGATCTCGGACAATGGCGGGCTGGCGGGAGTGTCCATCGCGCGCAGCTCCGGCTCGGCCGAACTGGATCAGGTGGCGCTGGACCATATCCGCCGCTCTGCCCCCTTCCCCGCCCCGCCGCCCGGCGTGGGCCGCAGCTATTCGTTCGAGTTTCTGGGAAGATAACGGCCAGAGGCCGGGAGGAACGGCCGTCCCCGGCCCTGCGGGGACGAGCGGGAGACCGGCCAGTTCGGGACCGGCATCTCACCCGCCCGGCAGCACCGCCGCGCCCAGTCCGACGATGCGGTCATGCACCGTCCGCGCGGCAGGGGACAGCGGCGCGTGCTGGGGGTGGACCAGAAACCACTGGCGGATCAACGGCAGGCCCGGCGCGTCCAGCGTGACCAGACGGCCCTGCTGCACCTCATCCGTCACGGTATGCAGCGACAGGAAGGCCAGCCCCAGCCCGGCCAGCACCGCCTGTTTGATCGTCTCATTCGACCCCATGACCGTCAGGTCGAAGACCCGCCCCTCGGCCTGACTGTCCAGATAGCGCGTCATCAGGATGCGGGTGCCGGACCCGTCCTCGCGCGTGATCATCGGCTGATCCACCAGATCCTCGACCGTGACGCGCCGCCCGGCCAAGGGGTGACCCGCGGGCGCGACCAGACCATGGGGATGCGGACCAAGGACGGTGGCCGTCACCTCCGGGTGGCGCGGCGGGCGGCCCATGATGGCCAGATCCACCGCCCCCCGCTCCAGATCGGCCACGATCCCTTCGCGGTTGGCCTCGTGCAGCGAAACCTCGATCCCCGGGCACAGATCCTTCAGCCGGGCCACCAGCCGGGGGGCGAAATATTTCGCGGTGGAGACGACGCCCAAGGTCACCCGGCCCGCATGGCCCGCCTTCACTGCGGCAATTTGTTCCACACAGCCGCGCAGGGCAATGTCGATCCGCCGCGCGGTTTCCAGCACCAGCGCCGCCTCTGGCGTGGGGCGAGAGCCGGACCCGTCGGGCGCCCGGATCAGCAGCGGAACCGCCAAGGCATTCTCCAGACTGCGGATTTGGGCGTGGACCGCGGGCGGCGACAGGCCCAGCCCCCCCGCCGCCGCGGTCAACGACCCGGTCTCGGCCACGGCCAGCAGGGCGCGCAGCTGGCGCAGAGTGACGGCATCCATCCTTGGCATTCATATTTCCTGAAGACTGCTTCCGCCTAATTAAATTTCCACGAAACAGACAATGGCGCAAGGTCCGCCCATCAGCATTGCCATCGGGGGAGGAGCCGCCGTGCGGGATGCAAGGCTAGAGACACCGGACACCTATGTTCCGGCGCAATATCAGGATGTTGTCCAGCGCATCGCCGGGGTGGCCGCCACTCTGGCGCGGCGGATCGCCCGCGGCGGGCTGGACGAGGCGCTGCATGACGACACGCTGGCCGCGAATGCGGATGGCGATGCGCAGAAGGCGCTGGATGTGATCGCCGACGTGGCCTTCCGGGCCGCGCTGGCCGGATCGGACGTGCGGTTCTTCGCCTCGGAAGAGCAGGACAGCGCGCTTGAACTGAACCCCGCCGGGGGGCTGGCACTGGCCATCGACCCGCTGGACGGATCGTCGAACATCGCGGTGAATGTCTCCATCGGGTCGATCTTCGCAATCTTCCCGGCGGGCGACACCGCCGAAGACAGCTTCCTCCGCCCCGGGCGGGATCTGGTCGGCGCGGGCTATGTGATCTACGGGCCCCAATGCTGCCTGATGCTCAGCTTCGGCGCAGGGGTGCAGAAATACCTGCTGGACCCCGACACCGGGCGGTTCCGGCTGGGGGACCCCGCCGTCACCATCTGCCGCAAGTCGTTCGAGTTTGCGATCAACGCCTCGAACTACCGGCACTGGACACGGCCCGTGCGGGCCTGGGTCGATGACTGCATGGCCGGGACCGAAGGGCCGCGGGAAAAGAACTTCAACATGCGATGGGTCGCCTCTCTGGTGGCCGAAACGCACCGCATCCTGTCGCGCGGGGGCGTGTTCCTTTACCCCGCCGATGCCCGCCGCGGCTATGAACGGGGCCGCTTGCGCTATCTCTATGAATGCGCGCCCATCGCCTTTCTGGTGGAACAGGCGGGCGGCCGCGCCACCGACGGGATCGACCCGATCCTGAACCACCGCCCCCGCAGCCTGCACGAACGCACGCCTTTCATCTTCGGCTCGGCCGACAATGTGGCGCGCGTCTCGGCCTACCATGACCTTCCCCAAGCCGAAACGGCCGCCCTGTTCGGCAGCCGCGGCCTGTTCCGGAGCTGATCCATGAGCAACCAGCACCCCATCATCTCGGTCACCGGCTCTTCGGGCGCGGGCACGACCACGGTGAAACACACCTTCGACCAGATCTTCCGGCGTGAGGGGATCAAGGCCGTGTCCATCGAGGGCGACGCCTTCCACCGCTTCGACCGCGAGGCGATGAAGGCCGAACTCGCCCGCCGCACCGCCACAGGCGACATGACCTTCTCGCATTTTTCCTATGAGGCGAATGAACTGGTCGAGCTGGAGCGGGTGTTCCGCGACTATGGCGAAACCGGCAAGGGCCGGACCCGCCACTACATCCATGACGAGCGGGAGGCCGCGCTTTACGCCGGACGACCCGGCACCTTCACCGACTGGGCCCCGTTCGAGGACGGATCGGACCTCCTCTTCTACGAAGGGTTGCATGGCGCGGTGGTGAACAACGAGGTCTCCATCGCCCGCCACGCCGATCTGAAGGTGGGGGTGGTGCCGGTCATCAATCTGGAATGGATCCAGAAGATCCACCGCGACCGCGCGACCCGCGGCTATTCGACCGAGGCGGTGACCGACACCATCCTGCGCCGGATGCATGCCTATGTGCATTGCATCTGCCCGCAGTTCACCGAAACCGACATCAACTTTCAGCGGGTGCCGGTCGTCGACACCTCTGACCCGTTCATCGCGCGCTGGATTCCCACGGCGGATGAAAGCCTTGTGGTGATCCGGTTCAAATCCCCGCGCGGCATCGACTTTCCCTATCTGATCTCGATGATCGCGGGGTCCTGGATGACGCGGGCCAATTCCATCGTCATCCCCGGCAACAAGCTGGACCTTGCGATGCAGCTGATCCTGACGCCGCTGATCCTGCGGCTGATCGACCGCAAAAAGCGCCACTGAAAGGACCTGTCATGAACGTGCAGACCACGGTCACCGCCGACGAGCGGCTGATGGCGCATGCGATCCGCGCCCTGACGATGGATGCGGTGCAGAAAGCAAACTCGGGCCATCCGGGCATGCCGATGGGCATGGCCGATGTGGCGGCGGTGCTGTTCAACCGCTTCATCACGCTGAACCCCGCCGCACATGACTGGCCCGACCGCGACCGTTTCGTGCTGTCGGCGGGCCACGGCTCGATGCTGCTTTATGCGCTGAACCACCTTCTGGGCTATCCCGATATGGGCATGGACCAGCTGCAAAGCTTCCGCCAATGGGGCGCGCGGACCGCCGGGCATCCGGAATACGGTCATGCGCAGGGGGTGGAGGTGACGACCGGCCCCTTGGGCCAGGGCATCGCCACCGCCGTGGGCATGGCTTTGGCCGAGCGGATGGGGGCCGCACGTTTTCCGGGGCTGGTGGATCATTACACCTGGGTCATCGCCGGTGACGGCTGCCTGATGGAGGGGATCAGTCAGGAAGCCATCGACCTTGCCGGCCATCTGAAGCTGTCGAAGCTGATCGTCCTCTGGGACGACAACCGCATCACCATCGACGGCGATACGGCACTGTCCACCTCGGTCGATCAGGGGGCGCGGTTCCGCGCCTCCGGGTGGAAGGTGCTGACCTGCGACGGTCACACCCCCGCCGAAATCGCCGATGCCATCGAAGAGGCGCGGCGGTCCGACCGCCCGGTGATGATCGCCTGCCGCACGCTGATCGGCTGCGGCGCCCCGAACAAGCAGGGCGGCCATGATGTCCACGGCGCCCCCCTTGGCCCGGACGAGATTGCCGCGGCGCGCGCCCATCTGGGCTGGCCGCATGCTCCGTTCGACATCCCGGCCGAGGTTTATGCAGCGTTTTCCCGGGTCGCCTCTCGTGGGGCCGAGGCGCACCGGGATTGGGCGGCACGGCTTTCGGTCTCTCCCGACCGTGCCGCCTTCCTTGCCGCACAGGCGGCGGACAGTGCCGCGCTGACCGCGCCGATGGCCGCTTTCAAGGCCGGGCTTCTGGCCGACCGGCCCAAGGTCGCCACCCGCAAAGCCAGCGAAATGGCCCTTGCCGTGGTCAATGCGGCGCTGCCCTTCACCTTGGGCGGATCGGCGGACCTCACGGGGTCGAACCTGACGCGGACCAAAGGCATGACCGCCGTGACGCCGGGGGAATTTGCCGGGCGCTATATCCACTACGGCATCCGCGAACACGGGATGGCGGCGGCGATGAACGGCATCGCGCTGCACGGGTTGTTCCGGCCCTATGGCGGCACGTTCATGGCCTTTGCCGATTACTGCCGCCCGGCGATCCGGCTGGCCGCGCTGATGGGGGTGCCGACGGTCTTTGTGATGACCCATGACAGCATCGGTCTGGGCGAGGACGGGCCGACACACCAGCCGGTGGAACATCTGGCCAGTCTGCGGGCGATCCCGAACGTGACGGTGCTGCGCCCCTGCGATGCGGTGGAAACCGCCGAAGCGTGGGAGGTGGCGATGGCCAGCCGCGACCGCCCGGTGCTTCTGGCCCTGTCGCGGCAGAACCTGCCCCTGCTGCGCCGCGACGCGACAGAGAACATGACCGCGAAGGGCGGCTATGTGATCCGCTGGGCAGAACGCCGCGACGTGACGCTGATCGCCACCGGGTCGGAGGTGGAGATCGCCTGTGCCGCCGCAGATCTGCTGGCCGCTGACGGGATCGAGGCCGCGGTGGTGTCGCTCCCCTCCTTCGAACTGTTTGCAGCCCAGCCCGAGGCCTACCGCCGCAGCGTGCTGGGCACCGGCCCCCGTGTGGGGGTGGAGGCGGCGATCCGCATGGGATGGGACGCCGTGCTGCGCCCCGAGGACCGCTTCGTCGGCATGACGGGCTTCGGCGCCTCGGCCCCGGCGGACCGGCTTTACCGTGAATTCGGCATCACCGCAGAGGCGGTGGCCGCTGCCGCAAGAGAGATGAGGACGAAATGACGACGAAGGTTGCCATCAACGGATTTGGCCGGATCGGGCGCAATGTATTGCGGGCGATCATCGAATCGGGGCGCACGGACATTGAGGTCGTGGCGCTGAACGATCTGGGCCCGGTCGAGACCAATGCGCATC
>NZ_JBMSDW010000010.1:0-148327 GCF_049445895.1 Neotabrizicola sp. VNH66 | reverse complement strand
CGGGATCGAACCAGATCGTCAGCGAGCCACGGCGCTTGAGCGCCTCGTTATAGGCGGGCCAGTTCCGGGTCTTGTAGGCAGGAGGCGTAGGTCTGCTCATGCCGCCCAGCTACCATGCTGGATTCTCGAGATGAATCCCTCAGGCGATTTGTGCAACAGAGCCACCAAACCCTGCCGAAATTCGCCGCAGATGCAAATGACAGACGCCAATCATTAAATGATTGACGCCTGTCATTTTTAGAGTGAGATGGGCGAGGGAGGAGAATCGAATGCGCAAGCCGACGCTGCAGGACGTGGCGCGGGCGGCCGGTGTGAGCTATGCGACCGCAGATCGCGTGCTGAATGCGCGCGGGCTGGTGGCCGAGAAATCGCAACGGCGTGTCCAGAAAGCCATCGAAGAACTGGGTTACGAGCGTGATCTGCACGCCGCGAACCTGTCGCGCCGCCGCGTCTATCGCTTCTGTTTCGTTTTGCCTCAGGGCGACCATTCCTTCTTCCGTTTCTTGCGCGAAGCGGTTGGAGAAGAGCAGGCCCGGCGCAAGTTCGACCGGATCTCGGCGGATGTCGTCGAATTCCCCGCCTTTGACAGCGACGCGCTGGCCGACGCATTGGGCCGACTGGACCCGGGCTATGATTGCGTGGCGGTCGTTGCCGCCGAAACACCCCGCCCGACCGCCGCAATTGCGGCGCTGGTCGCGTCAGGGGTTCCTGTGGTGACGCTGGTCGGCGATGCGGCGGCGCAAGTGCGGGCCGCCTATGTCGGGATCGACAATCTGGTTGCAGGCGCGACAGCGGGGCGATTGCTCCGGCTGGCGCATCGCAGCCGGACGGGTCGCATCCTGCCGGTGCTGGGGGCTTTCGGTTCCCGCGACCACCGGGAACGGCTTGAAGGGGCGCTGCGTGTGCTTGGCGAGCCGGGTTCCGGGCTGGAAGTTCTGGACGCCATCGCCGTCCATGACCGGCCTGAGACGATGTTCGATCTGGTCTCGGAGGCCGTCAGCCAGCACGAAATCACCGGCATATACTCCATCGGGGCGGGCAATCGCGGCCTGATCCGCGTGCTGGAAGGGATGCGGGAAACACTGCCCTTCGTCGTGGTGCATGAACTGACGCCCACCACGCGCGACGGGCTGGAACGCAACCTGCTGGATGCGGTGATCGACCAGAAGCCGGCGCAAGAGGTCGCGCTGGCGATGGATGTGATGAAGGCGATCGTCGATGGGCAAGAGCTGCCCGGCGCGGCGCGCAGCATCACACCGACAATCTATCTCAAGGACAATCTGCCACCCCAGGGCAGTGAAGGAGCACAGACGTGAGCGGATATTTCAAAGACATTGCGCCGATGCGCTTTGCCCCCGATGCCGAAGGCCCGGCCTTCCGCGCCTACGATCCGGATGAGGTTGTTCTGGGCAAGCGGATGGACCAGCATCTGCGCTTTGCTGTCGCCTATTGGCACAGCTTCGGCTGGGAGGGGGGCGATCCCTTTGGTGGCCGCACCTTCGACCGGCCTTGGTTTCCGGCGGATACGATGGATCTGGCCGAGGCGCGGGCCGATGCCGCCTTTGAGTTCTTCCGCATTCTCGGTGTGCCCTACTTCTGTTTCCATGACCATGACGTGCGCCCCGAGGGGGCCACGCTGACCGAAAGCCGCGACCGGCTGAACCGCATGGCCGACATCTTCGCCCGGAAGATGGCCGACGGCGGGCCAAAGCTGCTTTGGGGCACGGCGAACCTGTTTTCCAACCGCCGCTACATGGCGGGGGCCGCCACCAACCCGGACCCGGAGGTCTTTGCCTATTCCGCCGCAACGGTGCGCGACTGTCTGGATGTGACCCACCGGCTGGGGGGCGAAAACTATGTCCTCTGGGGTGGACGCGAAGGCTATGAGACCCTGCTCAACACCGATCTTTCGCAAGAGCTGGACCATATGGGCCGCTTCCTGTCGATGGTGGTCGATTACAAGCACAAGATCGGCTTCAAGGGCACCATCCTGATCGAGCCGAAACCGCAGGAGCCCACCAAGCACCAGTATGATTTCGACGTGGGGACCGTCTATGGCTTCCTGTCCCGCCACGGGCTGGAGGGCGAGGTGAAGGTCAACATCGAACAGGGCCACGCCATTCTGGCCGGCCACAGTTTCGAGCATGAGATCGCCCTGGCGCAGGCCTTGGGCATTTTTGGCTCGATCGACATGAACCGCAACGATTACCAGTCCGGCTGGGATACCGACCAGTTCCCGAACAACGTGCCCGAGGTGGCGCTGGCCTATTACGAGGTGCTCAAGGGCGGCGGATTCACCACAGGCGGCACCAATTTCGATGCCAAGGTGCGGCGCCAGTCGCTGGATCCCGAAGATCTGGTGATGGCCCATGCCGGGGCCATGGATGTCTGCGCCCGTGGGCTGAAGGCGGCTGCCAAAATGCTGGAAGAAGACCGGTTGGAAGCCGCCCGGCGCGCCCGCTACGCCGGTTGGCAAGAGGGCTGGGCACAACAGATGCTGAAACCCGGCACCACTCTGGACAGCATCGCCGATGCCGCGATCGATCGGGGCCTGAACCCGCAGCCGCGCTCGGGCCGGCAGGAAGTTCTCGAAAATCTGGTCAACCGTTACGTCTGAAGGGGGAGTGCGCAGCATGAAGACGATCAAGGGACCGGCGCTGTTTCTGGCGCAGTTCGCCGGTGACGCCGCCCCGTTCAACTCGTGGGACAGCATCACCAAATGGGCGGCCGATTGCGGCTATCGCGGCGTGCAGGTGCCCAGTTGGGACGGACGGCTGATAGATCTGGCCAAGGCTGCGGAAAGCAAGGGCTATTGCGACGACTTCAAGGGCGTTGCCGCCGCCAACGGGGTCGAGGTGACCGAGCTTTCGACCCATTTGCAAGGCCAGCTTGTCGCCGTTCATCCGGCCTATGACGAGGCTTTTGACGGCTTTGCCGCACCGCAGGTGCGCGGCAATCCGAAGGCACGGCAGGAATGGGCGGTGGATCAGGTCAAGAAGGCGCTTACGGCCTCGCGCAATCTGGGCATCGGCGCACATGCGACATTCTCCGGTGCGCTGGCCTGGCCCTTTGTCTACCCTTGGCCGCAGCGTCCGGCGGGGCTGGTGGAAACCGCGTTTGACGAACTGGCGCGACGCTGGAAGCCGATCCTCGACCATGCCGAGGACTGCGGGGTGGATGTCTGCTATGAAATCCATCCGGGTGAGGATCTGCACGACGGCGACAGCTATGAGATGTTCCTTGAGCGTACGGGCAACCACGCGCGGGCGAACATGCTTTACGATCCCTCGCATTACGTCCTGCAATGCTTGGACTATCTGGACAATATCGACATCTACCGTGACCGGATCCGGATGTTCCACGTCAAGGATGCCGAGTTCAACCCGACCGGGCGCAAGGGTGTTTATGGCGGGTTCCAGGGCTGGGTGAACCGGGCCGGGCGGTTCCGGTCGCTTGGCGACGGGCAGGTCGATTTCGGCGCGGTGTTTTCCAGGATGGCGGCGAATGATTTCGACGGCTGGGCCGTGGTCGAATGGGAATGCTGCCTGAAACATCCCGAGGATGGTGCCCGCGAAGGGGCGCAATTCGTGAAGGACCATATCATCCGGGTCACGGAAAAGGCCTTTGACGATTTCGCGGATGGCGGCACCGATGATGCCGCCAACCGGCGCATGCTGGGGATTTCGTGATGGCACCGATCAGACTTGGCATGGTGGGCGGCGGTAAGGATGCCTTCATCGGCGCGGTCCACCGCATCGCCGCCCGCATCGACGGGGAATTTCAACTGGTCGCCGGAGCGCTCTCCTCCACCCCCGAGAAATCTCGCGAAAGCGGGCTTGCGCTCGGGCTGGACCCCGACCGCTGCTACGGCACCTATGAGGAGATGGCCGAAGCCGAGGCCGCCCGCCCGGATGGTATCCGCGCCGTGGCAATTGTCACGCCGAACCACATGCATGCGGGACCGGCCATCGCCTTTCTGAACCGCGGGATCCATGTCATCTGCGACAAGCCGCTGACCGCGACGATGGAACAGGCCGAAGAACTGGCCGCGGCGGTTGGGCAGGCGAAGGCTTTGTTCATCCTGACCCACAATTACACCGCCTATCCGATGGTGCGACAGGCGCGCGAGATGGTGGCGCGGGGCGATCTGGGTGCGATCCGCGTGGTACAGGTGGAATATCCGCAGGACTGGCTGACCGAGGCGTCCGAGGCCGCGGGGGACAACAAGCAAGCCGAATGGCGCACCGATCCGGCGCGGTCGGGCGCGGGCGGGTCCATCGGCGATATCGG
Organism: Neotabrizicola sp. VNH66; assembly: GCF_049445895.1. Taxonomy (NCBI): domain Bacteria; kingdom Pseudomonadati; phylum Pseudomonadota; class Alphaproteobacteria; order Rhodobacterales; family Paracoccaceae; genus Neotabrizicola; species Neotabrizicola sp. VNH66. The sequence goes on along the minus strand of NZ_JBMSDW010000010.1, from coordinate 144,037 downwards.
CACCCATGCGCATAACCTTGCCTGTTTCGTCTCCGGCCAGCAAGTGCAGTCGCTGGCCGCCGATCTGCAAAGCTTCGTTCCCGGCCGCCGGGTCGATGACAACGCCCATATCATGCTGCGATTTGATGGCGGGGCACGGGGCGCGCTGTGGTGCAGTCAGGTCGCCGTCGGCAATGAGAACGCGCTGCGGCTGCGGGTCTATGGCGAAAAGGGCGGGCTGGAATGGGCGCAGGAAGACCCGAACTACCTGTGGTTCACACCCTTTGGTGAACCGAAGCGCCTTCTGACACGACGTGGCGCGGGATCGGATGCGGCGGCCAATGCCGTCAGCCGCACGCCGGGAGGTCACCCGGAAGGCTATCTGGAGGGCTTCGCCAATATCTATGCCGGAGCGGCCCAGGCGATCCGCGCTGCCGATGCGGGCGGGCGTGATCCGGTTCTGGACGTGCTGCCCGGGCTTGAGGCCGGGCTGGCAGGGATGCGCTTCATCGCCGCCGCGATCCGGTCGTCGCAGGCCAATTCTGCCTGGGTTGAGCTGTGACCGCGCCCGTTCTTGCCCTGTCCGGCGTCAGCCGCAGCTTCGGCCCGATCGAGGTGCTGCACGGCGTCTCGCTGGCGCTGCGGCCGGGGCGGGTGCATGCGCTGATCGGCGAGAACGGCGCCGGCAAATCGACCACGATGAAGATCCTTGCCGGCTACCAGCTGCCCAGCAGCGGGCAGGTGTTGCTGGACGGGCGCGAGACGGTCTTTGCCACCATGGGCGAGGCCGAGGCGCAAGGCATCTCGATGATTCATCAGGAGTTCAATCTGGCGGAGCAACTGACGGTCGAACAGAACATCTTTCTGGGCCGAGAGCTCTGGCGGGGCCTTCTGCTGGACAAGGCGGCGATGCAGGCGCGCACGCGCGAATTGCTGGCGGGGCTGGAATGCAATGTGTCGCCCAATGCGGTGATCCGGGGGCTTTCCAATTCGGACAAGCAGATGGTCGAGATCGCCAAGGCCCTGCTGCGCGAAACCCGCGTGCTGATCATGGACGAACCCACCGCCGTGCTGACCCGCACCGAAACTGCCGTGCTCATGCGGCAGGTTCGGACCTTGCGCGAACAGGGGGCGGCGGTTCTGTTCACCTCGCACAAGCTGGATGAGGTGAAAGAGATCGCCGACGATCTGACCATCATGCGCGACGGCAAGGTGGTCTATTCCGGCGCGGCCGCTGCGATGGACGAACACCAGATGGCGGAGGCGATGGTGGGCCGCGAGATGAGCGCCCTCTTCCCCGCCAGGACGGGTCAGCCCGGCGCCTTGGCGCTGGAGGTGCGGGGCCTGACCGTGCCGGGCTTTTCCGAAGACATCTCCTTCACCCTGCGCAAGGGAGAGGTTCTGGGCATCGCCGGGCTGATCGGCTCGGGCCGGACAGAGACTTTCGAGGGACTGTGCGGCTTGCGACCGGCGTGGGGTGACGTGCGCCTTCATGGCCGGCCCGTCAGCGTCCGCGAACCCTGGCAGGCGCTGGACCACGGGCTGTGCTATCTGACCGAGGATCGCAAGACCCGTGGCCTGATGCTGGGCAAGGGCATGCGCGAAAACCTGACGCTTCAGGCCCTGAAACGCTTCAGCCGCGGCCTGATTGACCGCGCCGCCGAGGAACGTGCGCTGGACAGCGCCATTGCCGATTTCGATATCCGCGGCCATCGCGGCGCGCTGGTCGGCAATCTGTCGGGCGGCAATCAGCAGAAGCTGCTGTTCGCCAAGACCATGCTGTCCGATCCGCAGGTGCTGATCATCGACGAACCCACGCGCGGCATCGACATCGGCACCAAACAGCAGATGTATGAATTCATCCGCAAGCTGGCGCAGGAAGGCCGCGCCATCGTCGTCATCTCGTCCGAGATGCAGGAGGTCATCGGCCTGTCCGACCGCATTCTGGTGATGCGGCGGGGCCGGATCGCCGGGGAACTGGCCGGCATGGGCGCGACCGAAGATGCCATCGTGCGGCTGGCCATGGGGGTGCAAACGACCCCCGACAAGGAGATTGCCTGAATGTCGACACCCCTCAAGGCGCCGCGCAAGCTGCAGATGACGGTGATAGGACCCGTGCTGGCGCTGATCGTGCTGATCATTGCCGGGGCACTGATGAACCCGAACTTCCTGGCCTGGGATAATGTGACCAATGTTCTGGCACGCTCGGCCTTCATCGGCATCATCGCGGTCGGCATGACCTTTGTCATCACCGCGGGCGGACTTGATCTTTCCGTCGGCTCGATGGCGGCGTTCATTGCCGGGCTTATGATCCTTGTGATGAATTCTGCCCTGCCCTCGATGGGCGTGGGATTGCCGCTGGTGCTTCTGGGCATCGGGGTCGCATTGCTGGCGGGGCTGGTCGCAGGGCTGGTCAACGGGCTCCTGATCACAAGACTGGGGATCGAGGCCTTTATCGTCACGCTGGGCTCGATGGGCATCTATCGCAGTCTGGTGACCTGGCTGGCCGATGGCGGGACGCTGAGCCTGTATTTCAACCTGCGCAGCTTCTACCAGCCGGTCTATTATGGCGGAATCTTCGGGATTTCCTGGCCGATCATCGTCTTTGCCGTCATCGCGGTGATCGGCGAGGTGGTGATGCGGTCGACCGCCTTCGGCCGGCATTGCGCGGCCATCGGCTCGAACGATCAGGTGGCGAAATATTCCAGCGTCCGCGTCGCCCGCGTGCGGCTGATCACCTATGCCGCGCTTGGCCTTTTGGTGGGTGTCGCCACGATCATGTATGTGCCCCGCCTCGGCTCGGCCTCATCGGCGACCGGCGTTTTGTGGGAGCTGGAGGCGATTGCCGCCGTCATCATCGGCGGCACCGTGCTGAAGGGTGGCTTCGGCCGGGTCTGGGGCACGGTGATCGGCGTGCTGATCCTGACCCTGATCGGCAACATCCTGAACCTGACCGACTTCGTCTCGCCCTATCTGAACGGCGCGATCCAGGGCGCGATTATCGTTCTTGCTGTGGTCTTGCAGCGGGAAGGAAAACCGGCTGGCTGAGGAGGGCCGCCGGATCTGCCACGACTTATCAACGGGAGGACTACATGAAACATTTCTTCACAGCCCTGGCCCTGTCCACGGCACTTGCTGCGCCCGCCATGGCGCAGGACACCAAGGTGATCGGGGTTTCCATTCCGGCCGCCACCCATGGCTGGGCGGGGGGCATGAACTTCTTTGCCCAGGCCGCGGTGGAACGGCTGGAGGCGACCTATCCGCAACTCGACTTCGTGCTGGCCACCGCTTCGGATCCGGCCAAGCAGGTCAATGACATCGAGGACATGCTGGCCGCCCGCAAGATCGACGCTCTGGTCGTGCTGCCCTTCGAATCCGAGCCGCTGACGGGCCCGGTGCAGAACGTCAAGGCCGCAGGCGCCTGGGTCACGGTGGTGGATCGCGGTCTGGCCGTACCGGGGATCGAGGATCTCTATGTCGCGGGTGACAACCCCGGCTTTGGCCGCGTCTCGGGCGAATACATGGCCTCTGCCCTGCCCGACGGCGGCAAGATCGTCGTGCTGCGCGGCATCCCGACCACCATCGACAACGAGCGGGTCGAGGGCTTCCAGGCCGCCATCGAAGGCAAGAACATCGAAATCCTCGGGATGGAGCACGGCAACTGGAACCGTGACAACGCCTTTACCGTCATGCAGGATTTCCTGTCGAAATACCCCGAGATCGATGCCGTCTGGGCGTCGGATGACGATATGGCGGTTGGCGTGCTGGCCGCCATCGAAGCCGCTGGCCGCAAGGACATCAAGTTCGTGCTGGGCGGTGCCGGCATGAAAGAGATGGTCAAGCGGGTGATGGACGGCGACACGATGATCCCCGCCGACGTGACCTATCCGCCTTCGATGATCGCCACGGCCATCGAACTGACGGCGGTCGGCCTTGTCTCGCCTGCACCGGTCTCGGGCAAGTTCACCATCGGCTCGGTTCTGGTCACGCCCGAGAATGCGGCGACCTACTACTATCCCGACAGCCCGTTCTAAGGCTGTTCACCCCGTGGCCGGAGCTTCCGGCCACGGGTTTTTCCAAGGCGCGGCAGAGGCCTGCGCCAACACCCTGTGGTGAGACATGACATATCTCGGGATCGACCTCGGCACCTCCAGCGTCAAGCTACTTCTGATGGCCGAGGACCAGCGCATCATCGGTTCGGCCAGCGCAGAGCTGAGCGTTTCACGGCCCGCAAGCGGATTTTGCGAACAGGATCCCGCCGACTGGATCACCGCCACCCGTCAGGCGGCACAAGAGCTGCGCGCGGCCCATGGCGTCGCGTGGGCGGCACTGCATGGCATTGGCCTGTCGGGCCATATGCATGGCGCGACGGTGCTGGACCGTGCCGATGCGGTGCTGCGCCCCTGCATCTTGTGGAACGACACCCGCAGCCATGCGCAGGCCGCCCGGCTGGACAGCGATCCGCGCTTTCGTGCGATCTCGGGCAATATCGTTTTCCCGGGCTTCACCGCGCCAAAGCTGGTCTGGATGCAGGAGAATGAGCCGGACCTGTTCGACAAGGTGGCGAAAGTGCTGCTGCCCAAGGATTACCTGCGCCTGTGGCTGACGGGCGAGCATCTGTCGGAAATGTCGGATGCGGCGGGCACCAGCTGGCTTGATACCGGGGCGCGCGACTGGTCAGATGTGTTGCTGGAGGCATCCGGCATGCGGCGCGACCAGATGCCGGATCTGGTGGAGGGGACCGCGGCCGCAGGCCGGCTGCGCCCTGAAATCCTTGCTGAATGGGGCCTGTCCGGCCCGGTGACGGTGGCGGGCGGGGCGGGCGACAATGCCGCGGCCGCCTGCGGCATGGGCACGGTTTCGGGGGGTGCGGCCTTTGTCAGCCTTGGCACATCGGGGGTGGTCTTCGCCGCAACCGACAGCTATCTGCCCCGGCCCGAAAGTGCCGTTCACACCTTTTGTCATGCCCTGCCCGACACATGGCACCAGATGGGGGTGATGCTCTCCGCAACCGATGCGCTGAACTGGCATGCGCGGATCTGCGGCGAAAGTCCGGCCGCACTGGTTGCGGAGCTGGGCCGTCAGGTACAGGCGCCGGATGCGATCTTCCTGCCCTATCTGGCGGGTGAGCGGACACCGCACAATGATGCGCGGATCCGCGCCGCCTTTGTCGGGCTTGACCATGCAACCGACCGGCCGGCTATAACGCGCGCGGTGCTGGAAGGCGTGGCCTTTGCCATCCGTGACAATGTCGAGGCGTTGCGGGCCGCAGGCACCACGTTGTCGCGCGTGACGGCGGTCGGCGGCGGGGCAAGGTCGGACTATTGGCTTTCAGTGATCGCAACGGTGCTGGGTCTGCCGGTCGACGTGCCGCAGGACGGCGATTTCGGCGCAGCTTTCGGCGCTGCGCGGCTGGGGCTGATCGCCGCCACGGGCGCAGAGCCGCGTGCCGTGCTGGTTCCGCCGCCCACGGCCCGAACGCTCTTGCCGGATGCGGTTCTGGGGGATGCCTTCGATGCCGGTTATGCCCGGTTCTCCGCGCTTTATCCGTTGCTGCGCGACCGGAACTCTCCTCCGCGGAAATGATCCCGCCGACATCCGCCAGCCCGATGGCGCCTGAAAGACCAGAGGCAGGATGAGTTCCTGATGGTTGAACCCCGGCTTCTGCCGGAGTTCGGCGCCGGGATGAATTTTCGCCAGCGTCTGGTTCCGGAAAGGGACCGTCTCCACCTGACCCCGGGTGATGAAGAGCGGCAGGCCGGTCGGGTTACCGCGGGAGGGCAACCCCCCCATATCAGCTTTGGTCAAAGCCCTCGTCCTCCGGGTCGCGCAGCACGATCTGGCGGTCGCTGGTGACGTAATTGTCGGCATGCAGGCGGGCGATAGGCTGGTAGGCCTGAGGGTTCACGTAACGACCGCGGGCATCCAGGCAGTCGTCGCGGACAAACATCTGCACCACCCGGCCCAGAATGATCGCCCGACGCGGATAGTCGATGATCTGTTCGACCCGGCATTCCATTGCGCAGGGGGCCTCGGCAATCCGGGGGGCGGCGACCTGAACCGCGGAGGCGGCGGTCAGACCGGCCAGCGCCAGCTCGCTTTCGCCGGGTGGCAGGTCCCGGCCTGTGACCAGCATCGCCTCGGCGATCGCCATATCCACCATATGCACCACGAATTCGCCCGACCGGCGCAGGTTGGCGACCGTATCCTTGGGCGAGCCGTCCGGCCGCGGCTGCACACCGATGATCAGGATCGGGGGTTCGTGCGAGAAGACGTTGAAAAAGCTCATCGGTGCGGCATTGACCTTGCCCTGCGCGTCGATGGTCGACACCAGGGCAATGGGCCGGGGACCGACGAAATTGGTCAGAAGCCGGTAGCGGTCGCCTTCGGGCAGCCGGGTGAAATCGAAATCCATGGCGCTCCTTACTCTGCGACGGCGTGACAGGCGATACGGGTTCCGTTCTCGCGCAGGCGCAGGACGGGGCGCGTTTGCCGGCAGATGGCCGAGGCCAGAGGGCAGCGCGGGTGGAAGCTGCAGCCCTGCGGAAGATTCAGCGGCGAGGGAATGTCGAAAGCGGGCGGGTTGCGGTCGCGCTGCGGGGTTTCGACATCCGGCACGGTTTCGAGGAGCTGCTTCGTATAGGGATGGGCGGGCGCGGCGAAGAGCGCCTCGCTCGGCCCTTCCTCGACCATGCGGCCCAGATACATGACGCCCAGACGGTCGGCCATGAAGCGCACGACCGACAGGTTGTGGCTGATGAACAGATAGGTCAGCCCCAGCCGCGCCTGAAGATCCTTCAGCAGATTCAGGATCTGCGCCTGAACCGAGACATCCAGCGCCGAGGTCGGCTCGTCCAGCAGGAGGAGATGCGCCTCTCCGGCAAGCGCCCGGGCGATGGCGATGCGCTGGCGTTGCCCGCCCGAGAATTCATGCGGGTATTTTCCGGCATCCGAGGGCGAAAGGCCGACGGTCTCCAGCAGCTCTGCCACACGGGTGTGGCGGGCCGCGGGCATCATATTTTTCGGCATGGGTTCGGCGATGCTGCGGCCGATACGCCAGCGGGCGTTCAGGCTGCCGACCGGATCCTGAAACACCATCTGGATGCGGACGGGCGCGCCCATCCGGCCGAACATCTGCACACGGCCCTGCGATGGCGTGTCGAGCCCCGCGATCAGTCTGGTCAGGGTCGACTTGCCGCAGCCGCTTTCGCCGACCACGGCGAAGGTGGTGCCTTCCTCAATCTCGAAGCTGACCTCATCCACTGCGCGGACGCTGCGGCGGGGGGTGCGGGTGAGAAGGCGCTGGACCAGCGGGGCCGAGGCGTCAAAGCTGCGGCCCAGCCCGTCGACAGAGACGAGTGCACTCATGCCGCGGCCCCCGGGCCGGTGTAGCGTCCGGCTTCGGCCACGATGCGCCCGGATTTGATCACGGCGGCACGGGTCGGGCGGTCCACCAGAATCTGCGCGCGGTTCTCCCCCCGGATCAGCACCAGCGATCCTTCGCATCCGGGGGCCAGCCCGTAGCCGGGCAGGTCCAGCAGGGCGCCGCCCCGGGTGGTGCCCATGTCGAGGCATCGGATCAGCTCGGCATCCGTGCGGCACCAGTTGCGGTAAGAGAACAGCCAGCAGCGGTCCAGCATGTCGCCGTCGCCATGCGGATTCCATGTGTCGCGGATCGAATCCGAGGCGAGGGCACAGGGCACGCCCTTGGCGGCAAGGTCGAACATCGGCGGGAAGGCGATCTCGCCCGGCACGGCCGAGATGATGCCGATCTGCAGCGCGGCCAGCCGGTCAATCATCGCAGAGACGCCGGACGCAGGGCCGTCGCCCAGACAGAAGGCGTGGCTGACGATCACGCGACCCTGCATCCCCAGGGCTTCTGTCCGGTCGCAGATCAGGCCCATCTCATAAAGGCCCAGTTCGCCGCCTTCATGCAGGTGGATGTCGATCTTGGCGCCCTTGCGGTCCGCGATGGCGAAGATCGTGTCCAGATGGCCCTTTGGGTCGCCGTCGATCTTGCCCGGGTCGATGCCGCCGATAACCGAGGCGCCCTCGTCCAGCGCGGCCTCCATCAGATCGGCGCAGCCCGGGTCGATCATCATCCCGGTCTGGGGAAAGGCCACCAGCTCCAGCCCCACGGCATCTTTCATCTTCTCCCAGGCGGCCAGGACGCCATGGAGGTTGTCGAGTTTATAGAAGGTGGAGATGTCGATATGGCTGCGGATATGGGTGGAGCCCATGGCCACACATTGCCGCATCAGCCGGCCGGCGCGATCCATGACGCTCCAGGGCAGGTTTTTGCGGATCTCCACCTCATTGTCGATCATGGCCCGCAGGCCGGCGGGGACGTTGATCGGATGCCACGGCAGACCCCACAGGATCTTGTCCAGATGGACATGCGCCTCGACGAAGGGCGGGATCGCGATGGCGCCCTGGCCGTCATGCACCGGGGTGCCGGCGGGGGCGACAAGGCCCGGGCCGATGGCGGCGATCCTGCCCCCGGTGATCAGGATATCGGCAGGGGCGGCATCATTGGGGCGGACGTTCCGGATCAGGAGGTCGGTCATGGGAAAGCCTTTCATTTCAGCCGCGGGTTCAGCACGTCACGCAGCCAGTCGCCGAACAGGTTGACGGAGAGGACGAGGAGCACAAGCGCCAGCCCCGGGAACATCGAGATCCACCATTCGCCGGACAAGAGCAGATCGTTGCCCACCCGGATCAGCGCGCCCAGCGAGGGCTGGGTCGGGGGCATCCCCAGACCGAGGAAGGACAGGATCGCCTCGGTCAGGATCGCGACGCCAAGGCCAAGCGTGGCAAGGATGATGACGGGGCCCAGGGTGTTGGGCAGGATATGGGCGAAGATGATGGCGGCCACGGGCCTGCGCGACAGGCGGGCGGCGGCGGTGTAATCCTTGCCCTTCTCGACAAGGGTGGCGGCGCGGACGGTGCGGGCGAACTGCACCCAGTCGGCCACGCCGATGGCAAGGATCACCACATAGAACCGCGTCATCTCGCGCAGATCGGGGGGCATGACGGATTTGGCGATGCCGTCGATGAAGAAGGCGATCATGATCGTTGGAAAGGACAGCTGCACATCGGCCATGCGCATGATCAGCGCGTCGATCCAGCCGCCGAACCAGCCGGCAACAAGCCCCAGTGTCACGCCGATCAGGACCGACAGCAGCACTGCCGCCACGCCGACCGCGATCGAGATCCGCATGCCGTAGAAGATGGTCGACAGGACATCGCGCCCCTGCTCATCGGTGCCGAGGAGATAGCTCGTGCTTCCGCCCTCGATCCAGGCGGGCGGCAGGCGCGAATCCATCAGGTTCAGGGTCGAGGGATCGAAGGGCGTATGCGGCGCGATCAGGGGCGCGGCCAGCGCGCAGAAGAGCATGACCAGCAACAAAGCAAGCGCGACTATGGCGGCGGGGGCCTGACGGAAGCGCCAGAGAATGTCGCTGTCCAGCGCAGCGCGGAGGAGGATGGAGGGACGGGTCATTTGCGGCGCATCCTCGGGTCGATGAAGAGATAGATCATGTCGACGGTCAGGTTGATCAGCGCGAAGCCCAGGCCCACGAAGGCCAGATAGGCCGCCATGACCGGGAAATCGGCGTATTCGATGGCCTGCAGGATCAGCAGGCCCAACCCCGGCCATTGGAACACCGCCTCGCAGACGATGGCGAAGGCGATGAGCGAGCCGATCTGCAGCCCGACGATGGTGATCACCGGCAAGAGCGAATTGCGCAGCGCATGGCGCAGGTGGACGCTGCGGTCGGAGAGGCCGCGGGCACGCGCGAATTTGATGAAGTCGGAACGCAGGACCTCCTGCATCTCACCCTGCACCAGCCGCATGATCATCGAGATCTGGAAGACAGACAGCGTAAGAACCGGCATGATCAGCGCCTTGCGGCCGGTGTCGGTCAGCAGGCCGGTGGTCCACCAGCCGATCTGCACCGTCTCGCCCCGACCAAAGGCGGAGAGCCAGCGCAATTCGACCGCGAAGATCAGGATCAGCAGCATCCCGATCAGGAATTGCGGGACGGAGATGCCGACGAGCGAGACCATCTGGAAGAAGCGCGAGACCCAGCCCTTGGGGCGCAAGGCACAGTAGACGCCCATGGGAATACCGATCAGCAGCGCCAGAAGCGTGGCGCAGAAGACCAGTTCCAGCGTGGCCGGAAGACGGCTGAGGATCAGTTCCGCCACGGGCAGACGGTTGCGGTACGAGATGCCGAAGTCGCCCACCACGGCGCGTTCGACGAAATGCCAGAACTGCACGATCGTGGGCTGGTCCAGACCCAGGGTCACGCGCAAAGCATCGCGTTCCTCAAGCGTCGCATTGACGCCCAGGATGTTGTTCACCGGATCGCCCAGATAGTTGAAGATCCAGAAGGACAGGCCCGCCACGACCAGCATCACCAGAAGGACGCTGCCAAGACGGCGGAGGACAAGGGTGATCATCGGCTGGCTTTCGGCTTACGGGAAGGTGGCCGGGCGACCATGGCCGCCCGGCGCAGCGCCTCAGTTCATGGTGTAGTACCAAAAGCGGGTGTATTCATCGCCCGGCACGATGGCGTTCACCTTGTCGGTCATGCCCCAGGTCAGGAATTGCTGGTGCAGCATGATCTTGCCCACCTCGTCCCGCTGGGTCTTCAGCACTTCGCTGATCATCGCCTGCCGCTTGACGGGATCGGATTCCAGGCCGATCTGGATGATCAGCTCGTCCACCTTGGCATTGGAATAGCCCTTGGGGTTCCATGCCCCCAGCTCGCCCGAGGGCGTGTGGACGGTGGCGCTGAAGACGTTATAGGGGTCGATGGTCGGCAGACCGGCCCAGCCCAGCATGTAGAACGAATACTCGCCCGCGGGCAGTTCGGTATCGAACTGGACCGGGGTATGCATGTTCAGCTTTGCCGTGATGCCGATCTTGCCCAGCATGCCGACGACGGCCTGGCAGATCTGTTCATCATTGATGAACGACCCTTGGGGGCAGTCCATGGTCAGGGTGAAGCCCTCGGCATAGCCCGCCTCGGCCAGAAGGGCCTTGGCCGCCTCGGGATCAAAGGGGAAACGCTCCTCCAGCGCCGGGTCGTAGAAGGGCATCTGCGGGGCAAGCTGCGTGGCGACCGGGCCGGAATTCCCGCGCATGATGGACCGCTTGATACCCTCGATGTCGATGGCCATGCTGATCGCCTTGCGGACCTTGACCTCTTTCAGCGGATTGCCCTCGACGCCGCTGCCTTCCAGCGTGTCGCTTTGCTGATCCATGCCGAAATAGATCGTGCGCAGATGCGGTGCCCGGACCACTTTCATGCCCGGCGTGGCCTCGATCCGGTCCAGATCCTGCGGAGGGGCGTTGCGGATGAAATCGACCTCGCCCGACAGAAGCGCGGCCACGCGGGTCGCGTTGTTGGTGATCGGCGTATAGACGATCTCGTCCAGATTATGCTTCTTCTCATCCCACCAGTTGGGGTTTGCTTCCAGAACGGTGCGCACATCGGGCTGGCGGTCGACCAGACGGAAGGGACCGGTCCCGTTCGCCTGCGTCTGCATCGCGCCACCCGCGTTCGAGGACAGATCCAGCGGTGTGGTCGAGCCGATCTCGGTCTGGAACTCCTGATCCATGATGTACCAGCCGGCGAAGTCATTCAGCAGAAGGGCATATTTCCGCTTCAGCTTGAAATCGACGGTGTAGTCATCAACCTTCACCACCTCGGCAATCGGCTCCAGCAGGCCCGCGAAGGGCGAACCGGCATCGCCCGCGCGATGGTACGAGAAGATCACGTCATCGGCGGTGAAAGCGTTGCCGTTGTGGAATTTCACGTCGCGGCGCAGGTGGAAGCGCCATTCCGTATCGGACAGGATCTCCCAGCTTTCGGCCAGCGCGGGTTCCAGTTTCAGATCGGCGTTCCAGCGGACAAGGCCCTCGTAGACGTTGCACAGCAGGCTGAGGGCAAAGTCGTCCCGCGCGGCATGCGGATCCATCGAGGCGATGTCCTGTCCTTCGGCGAAACGCAGGGTATTGGCATAGGCGGTCCCGCTGATGGCGGCCAGACCGGCCGCCAGGATCAGGGGGCGGAGGAGGTGTTTCATGGAGGCGCTCCTGTTGGGGGTGAAGATTTCTTCTGGGCGCCGTCCCGTCTCCGGGAAGGCGCGGTCTTGTCATTCGGTCGGTGAAAGCGTTGTTCCGCCGTCCGAGAGGTGGCAGGCCACCCGCGCCGCACCGACCGGCGTGAAGGCGGGGACCTCAGAGGTGCAGCGCGGACCGGCATGCGGACAGCGCGGATGAAAGCTGCATCCGCCCGGCCAGTGGCCCAGCCGGGGCATGGCGCCGCTGATCTGCGGCAACCGCTCGGCCCGGTGGCGGATTGAGGGGATCAGGCTCATCAGCCCGGCGGTATAGGGATGGCGCGCGGCGTGGACGACCTGCTCCACCGGCCCGATCTCGACCACGCGGCCCGCATACATCACGGCCACCCGGTCGGCGATTTCGGCGATGACGCCCATGTCATGCGTCACCAGCATGATCGCCGTGCCCCGCTCTTTCGCCAGACGGCGCAAGAGGGCCAGGATCTGCGCCTGAATTGAAACATCCAGTGCCGTCGTCGGCTCGTCGGCGATGATCACATCCGGCTCGGCCGCGATGGCCAGCGCGATGACGATCCGCTGCCGCATCCCGCCCGAGAACTGGTGCGGATACTGGCCGAAGCGGTTGGCGGGATCGGCAATCCCCACCTCGGCCAGCAGGGACAGCGCGCGGGCCTTCGCCTCGGCCCGGCCCAGTGGCAGATGGGTGCGGATGGTCTCGGTCAGCTGATCGCCCACGGTCATCAGCGGGTCAAGGCTGGTCAGCGGATCCTGAAAGATCGCCCCGATCCGCTTGCCGCGCAGGCGACGCTGGGCATCCTTGGGCAGGTCGTCGATCCGCTCTCCGGCCAGCAGGATCTGGCCTTGCGAAATCCGTCCGGGGGCCTGCAGCAGCCCGATCAGGGCGCTGCCCGTCAACGACTTTCCGGCGCCGGATTCCCCGACGACGCCCAGAATTTCCCCGCGGGCAATGGCAAAGGACACATCCCTGATCGCGGGCAGCGGCCCGCGGCGCTGGTCGAAGGTGATGGAGAGGTTACGAACCTCAAGCGCGGGGACTTCGGTCATACCGCACGCCCTCCGCCGAACTGGGCTCTTGCGCTTGGTCGCAATCTGGGCAAATTGTTGGGAAAGATTGTATACAGAAGATTGATACCGGATTTCCGGCGATCTGCTGCAGGGCGCAGGACAGTATGGCGACCAAGGAAAAGACCGACAAGCGCCGCACGGACGAGCGGGTACACAGCGCCATCTTCGCGGCGATCATCAACCATCAGCTGCGCCCGGCGACCCAGCTGCAAGAGGATGCGCTGGCCGCGGCCTTCGGCGTCAGCCGCACCATCATCCGCAAGGTTCTTCAACAGCTTGCGCATGAAAAACTGGTGGTCATCACCCCCAACAAGGGCGCGCGCGTGGCCCGGCCCACCACCGAAGAGGCCCGTCAGGTCTTTGAAGCGCGCCACACGATCGAGCGTGAGCTGGTCAGCACCGTTGCGCGCAGGGCGCAGGGGAAAGAGCTCGACGGGTTGCGCGGAATCGTTGAAGAGGAGCGGCGTGCGCAGGAAGCGGATGACAAGCGCCGCCGGGTGCAGCTTTCGGGCGATTTCCACCGCGCGCTGGCCGGTCTTGCGGGCAACGACGTGCTGGCGACGTTCCTGAGCGAGCTGGTCTCGCGCACCTCGCTGATCATCGCGCTTTACGAAAAGCCCGGCGCGGTCCCCTGCTCCTGCGAAGAGCATCAGGAGATCATTGATGCGCTGGCGCGCCGCGACGAGGCGGCGGCGATTGATCGGATGTCGCATCATCTGAAGCATATCGAGTCCCAGGTGGATCTGTCGCAATCAACGGGCGGCGTCGATTTCAGGTCGCTCTTCGCCGCCGTAGAGTAGGGGGGCATAGGCCGCAAGCTTGCCCCCATAGGGCTTGGGCAGCGGGTAGGCGAGATCGCCGTGCTTCGAGGTGCGCAGCCCGGTGCCGACCAGCGCCTCGGCGAATTTCACCGCGACAGTCACACCGTCAATGACCGGAACCGGCAGGCGCGGCCGCAGATAGTCCAGCAGGCCCGCCATTCCTGCACAGCCCAGAACGATGGAATCGCAATGATCCTCGGCCAAGGCACGGCGGCATTCGGCAAGGACGGTCTGGTTCACCATGTCGCTGGGCTCTTCCAGATCCAGCACCGGCAGATCGGTGGCCCGCACCCGGCGGCAGGCAGCGGCCATGCCGTAATTGCGCACCAGCGCCTCAGAGATGATGCGGGTGCGGTCCAGCGTGGTGACGATGGAAAAGCTGGTCGAGACGAAGGTCGCGGCATGCATCGCCGCCTCGGCAATGCCGATAACCGGGGCGGCCGTCAGCTCGCGTGCGGCCAGAAGGCCCGGGTCGCCGAAGCAGGCGATGATATAGGCATCGGCGTCGGGGTCGGCGCGGATCTCGTCGATCAGGCCCAGCACGCTGATCGCCTCGTCATAATGGCCTTCGATGGAGACGGGGCCGCTTCGGGCGGTGACCGCCTCGATCACGGTAGAGGGCGCCGCGACCTCGACAGCCGCGGCTTCCATGCTTCGTGTCATGGCGGCGGTGGTGTTGGGGTTGATCAGCTTGATGCGCATTTTGGGGTCTGAACGCCTCTCATCATTGTATACAATATTAGTTGCGAAGAAGCGTCGACCTGTCAACGGCGTTGCGGTCCGGTACCGCAAAGCTGGCCTGCAACAGCGTTTTGTTTTGGATCGCAGGCCCGAACTGACCCTTACGCACGGCCTTTGCTGGGCTGGCAGGGACGAAAACCGGCCGATTTCCCCCGATTCGTAGCAGATTTGGCCTGCTCTGACACCAACCCTGCTGTCGTCCTGTGCGGACCTGCCAAAAACCTGCCTATTTGATATGCACAAATGGATACAAACATCAGACAGGTTTGTTTATCTTATCGTATACAATAAAATCGTCCAAGTTGAGGCTGAAGAGCACAGGCGAGAGTCCATGCAGCAGCCAATCCTTGATGTCAGCGATCTTCGCATGGGGTTTTCCACCATTGGGGGAACCGTCGTTGCGATTGATCAGGTCAGCTTCCGGCTGCACCGGGGCGAGGTGCTGGCGATCATCGGGGAATCGGGGTCCGGCAAGACCGTGACCGCCATGAGCATCGCCCGCCTGATCGCCACGCCGCCCGGACGCTATCTTGGCGGATCGGTGCGGATCGGCGACGAAGACATTCTGACCCTTCACGAAGCGGCGATGGAGGAGGTGCGCGGCAGCCGGATCGGCACGATCTTCCAGAACCCCCGCGCGTCGCTGGACCCATCCTTCACCGTGGGGGCACAGCTGACAGAGACGCTGCGCCGCCACGACCCGCAACTCACACGGGACGGGGCCCGGGGCCGCGCACTGGAGGCATTGCGGCAGGTCGGCTTTCCCGATGCCGAACGGGTAATGGCCAGTCATCCCCACCAGCTGTCCGGCGGAATGTGCCAGCGGATCGCGCTGGCGATGACGCTGGCCTGCAAGCCGGAACTGCTGATTGCAGATGAACCGACCACTGCGCTGGATGTGGGTGTTCAGGCCAGGATCCTGATGCTGCTGAAACGGTTGGGGCGCGAGACGGGGCTGCCGATCATCCTGATCACCCATGACATCGGCGTGGTCGCGGCCATGGCGACGCGGGTGCTGGTCATGTACGGCGGCCATATGCAGGAGACGGCACCCGCCGAGGACCTGCTGGAGAACCCCCTCCACCCCTATACCCGTGCGCTGATCGACGCGCTGCCGGACCCGGATGCCCCGGTGGGCACGCTGTCCTTCATCGAGGGCGAGCCGCCCAATCTGGCCGATCCGCCGCCCGGCTGCCGCTTTGCCCCGCGCTGTCCGCAGGCGACGGCGGCCTGTCATGCCGACCTGCCCGGCTGGCGCGAGGTGGCACCCGGCCGGTCCGTCCGCTGTCATCTGGTGTGAGGGCATGATGGAAAACCTGATCGAAATCCGCAGCCTCTCCAAGACGTTCCGCAGCCGTCGCGGCAGCTTTTTCCACCGCGAAACGGTTGAGACGAAAGCGGTTTCCGATATCAGCATAGACATTCGCAAGGGTGAGATTCTGGGTTGCGTTGGCGGTTCCGGATCGGGCAAGTCCACCTTGGGCCGGATGATCCTGCGGCTGATCGAACCGGATGACGGCACCCTCACCTATGGCGGCCGGGACCTGCGCAGCTTGCGCGGCGAGGATCTGCGCCAGCATCGCCGCCGCGCGCAGATCGTGTTCCAGGACCCGCTGCAATCGCTGAACCCGCGCCGCACGGTGGCGGAGAATGTCGCCCGCCCGCTTCTCAACTTCGGTGCATCGCGCGCAGCGGCGGCTCGCCGGGCGGATGAGCTGTTCGAGCTGGTCGGCCTCGACCCCCGGCAATCCCACCGCTATCCGCATGAATTCTCGGGTGGTCAGTGCCAGCGCATCGCGATTGCCCGCGCGCTGGCGCTTGAGCCGGAATTCCTGTTCCTGGATGAGCCGGTCTCGGCGCTGGACGTCTCGATTCAGGCGCAGATCCTGAACCTTCTGAAGCGGCTGCAGGCCGAGTTTGGCCTGACCTTCCTGTTCGTCTCGCATGACTTGAAGATCGTCCGGCAGTTCTGCGACCGTACCATGGTGATGTATCGCGGCCGGCTGCTGGAGACCGGCGGCAGCGATCAAGTCTATCGCCAGCCGCTGCATCCCTTCACCCAGGATTTCCTTGGCACCGTGCTGCACGCAAGGCGCAGCGATGCCTGGGAAAAGGCGGCGGAACGCGCCGAGGATCTGGAGGGCCGTCTGCCCGAGATCGCCCCCGGCCATTGCGTCTATGCCGCCAATTGCTCCGCCCGCTTTGAACCCTGCACCCGCGCGGCCCCGCCGCTGTTCCGGCAGGGAGAGCGCCGCGTCGCCTGTTTCCACCACGACCCGCGGTCCGCCGCGCAACAAGACAAAACCCCAACAGGAGTTTCCGCATGACCCGACTTTCCCGATCCCTGTGCCTGTTCCTTCAGGGAACAGCTCTCTCCCTGTCCCTTGCCGTGACCGCCGCGCCTGCCCTGGCCGAGACGACGCTTGTCGTCGCCGTCGAGGCCGATTTCAGCCGGATGGACCCCCATGCCTCGCGCACATGGAACACCTTCAAGGTCGTCCGCCACATCTTCGAGAGTTTCGTCGAGGAAGATCTGACCAAGGGCGGCGATGCTGTCCCCGAGATCGTCCCCGCGCTCGCCGAAAGCTGGGAGGTGTCCGAGGATGGCAAATCCTACACCTTCCACCTGCGGAAGGGTGTGACGTTCCACGATGGCACGCCGTGGAACGCCGAGGCGGCGAAGTTCAACATGGACCGCATGACCAATCCCGAGTTCGAGTTCTTCGTGCCCTCGGCGCCCGGTCTGCTCAGCTGGGTGTGGATGGACCTGGAAAGCTATGAGGTCGTCGACGAATTTACCTTCCGCATCAATCTGAAACAGCCCAATGCCGAATTCCTGCGCCGGATGGCGGCGGGCGGCTCCGGCTCGCCGCGCATGGTCTCGCCCGAGGCGGTGAAGACCTATGGCAATGACGGGATCGAAGAGCATCCCATCGGCACCGGACCGTTCAAATTCGTGGAACGCGTGGTCGGCGACCGCGTGGTGATCGAGAAGAACGAGGGTTACTGGAACCCCGACCGGA
This sequence comes from Neotabrizicola sp. VNH66, assembly GCF_049445895.1. Lineage (NCBI taxonomy): Bacteria > Pseudomonadati > Pseudomonadota > Alphaproteobacteria > Rhodobacterales > Paracoccaceae > Neotabrizicola > Neotabrizicola sp. VNH66. The sequence continues at coordinate 126,294 of NZ_JBMSDW010000010.1, read as the reverse complement.
TGCCCAAATCCGACAAGATCATCCTGCGCGGTATCCCCGAGGTCGCGACCCGCGAACTGGCGCTGATGAGCGGAGAGGTCGATATCATCGGCACTCCCTCGCCGGATTCGATCGAGATGCTGCAGGCCCAGGGCGCGCAGATCGTCACCGGCAAATCGCCGATGTTCTACGTCATGTGGATCAACATGAAGGATCCGCATTTCAAGGACGTTCGCGTCCGTCAGGCGATGTGCATGGCGATCAACCGCGAGGATATGGCCAAATTCCAGCGCAAGGGCTTTGCCGTGCCGACCTGGGGCATCCTGAACCCCGGCGGCCCGGGCTATGATCCGGCCTTCAAGGATTGCGAATACGATCCCGAAGGCGCCAAGGCCCTGCTGGCGGAGGCGGGCTATCCCGACGGGTTCGACACGCGGATGGACTGGACCTTCGGTGGCGGCTCGGACGTGAACACCCGCGGCGATGCGGAATGGTTGCAGCGCGACTTTGCGGCCGTGGGCATCCGCGCCTCGATCGAGATGTTCGACAACAATACCTTCTGGGACATGATGACCGCCGGCATGCGTGAGGGGACCGGCCTGACCTCGGCGTCCTGGGGGGAAAGCACCTTCGCCTGGCTGGACCAACTGGTGACGACGACTGCCCTGCCGCAGAACTGCTGCAACTCGGGCTATTACGACAATCCCGAGATGGACCGCCTGCTGTCCGAAGCCCGCGCCACCGCGACGCAGGAAGAGCTGGATGCCAAGCTGCATGAGCTGCGCGACATCGTGGCCAAGGACATGGCGTTCACCAGCTATTACGCGGCCAATTCGGTCTATGCCGTCGGCCCCACGGTGACCGGCTTCGTTCTGGCCCCGCAGCACTGGATCGACCTGACCACGGTCACCAAGGAATAGGCCAAGGCCCGCCCCGGTCCGCCGGGGCGGGCGTTTCCCGTTTCAGGATTGCCCATGACCCTGCTTCTTTTCGCGCTTGGCCGGTTGCTTTCGGCCATCCCCGTCCTGATCGGGGTGACCATCGTCGTCTTCCTCTCGGTGCAGCTTGTGCCCGGTGACATCGCCCTGTCCATTCTGGGCCGCATGGCCACGCAGGAGCAGCTTGCGGCCTTGCGCGAGGAGATGGGGCTGAACCAGCCGGTGGCCGTGCAATACATCCGCTGGTTCGGCGCGCTGTTGCAGGGCGATATCGGCACCTCTCTCGCGCAGCAGATGCCGGTCGCCACGATCCTGCTGCCGAAAATCGGCAATTCCCTGATCCTGATGGCGGGCAGCCTGATCATGGTGCTGGGGGTCGGCCTGCTGCTGGCCGTCATCTCTGCGCCGCGGTTCCGCAGCCTGACCGACCGTGCGGTCGTGGCGCTGACGCTGATCCTGGCCAGCCTGCCGGTGTTCTGGCTTGGGATCGTGCTGCTGTATTTCCTGGGCTTCAAATGGAAGCTCTTCCCGATTTCGGGCATGTACAACGTCGTCAAGCCGGGGGGATTGCCGGATCTGCTGCACCACCTGATCCTGCCCGCCGCGGTCACCGCCGCCTCGTCGATTGCCATCGTGGCGCGGGTCACCCGGTCGCGGATGCTGGATGTGCTGGCGCAGCCTTATATCCTTGCCGCAAGGGCGCGCGGGCTGCGCCGCGGCCAGATCGTGCTGCGCCATGCGGTGCGCAACACGCTCCCCACTTTCGCCAGCATCGGCGGGCTGCAGATCGGCGGGTTGTTCGGCGGGGTGGTCTTTACCGAGATCATCTTCAACTGGCCCGGTGTCGGCCTGCAGCTCTATGACGCGATCCTTGCCCGCGACGTGCCGATGATTCAGGGCTGCGTGCTGGTCGTCGCCGCGGTCTTCGTTCTGGGCAACCTGATTTCGGACATCGCGGTCTTCTCGCTCGACCCCAGAAAGGACCAGCTGTGACCGCCGTTCCGTCTCCGCTCCGTCGCACCCGTGCCCGGTCGAACCTCTATTTCGTCTGGCGCGGGGTGCTGGGCGATCCGGTGGCACGATGCGCGGCGGGTGTGATCGCGGTGATGCTGCTGGCGGCCGCTTTTGCCGATTGGATCGCACCCTGGCCGCCGAATGCCGCCAATCCGGAGCTGCGGCTGATGCCGCCCGGAACGCCGGGGCACCTCCTCGGCCTTGACAATCAGGGGCGGGACATCCTGTCGCGCCTGATCCATGGCGCGCGGCTGACGCTCCTCTGCGGGATCACCCCGGTCCTGATCGGAGCCGCCATCTCGGTTCCGCTGGGCCTGCTGGGCGCGTGGTATCGCGGTCTTGGCGCGGTGATCATGCGGCTAATGGATGTGCTTTTCGCCTTTCCCATGGCGCTGCTGGCGATCCTGCTGGCCGCGCTGATGGGCCCCGGCATCGGCAACATGATGATCGCGCTGGTCGTGACCCTGATCCCCTACAACACCCGCGTCGTCTATGCCGCCGCCTGTCTGGAGCGCGATCAGGCCTATGTCGAGGCGGCCAAGGCCATGGCCACGCCGGACCTGAAGATCCTGTTCGTCGAGATGCTGCCGAATGTCGTGGCCGCCTCGGTCGTCTATTCCTGCACTATCATCGGGTCCGTGGTCATCACCGCGGCGGGCCTGTCCTTTCTGGGCCTTGGCGTGCAGCCGCCCACCCCCGAATGGGGCATCATGACCAGCGAGGGGCGCAGCTATATCTTCAACGCCCCGCATATCGCCGCAGTGCCGGGCCTCGCGATCACCGTGCTGGTGATGGCCTTCAACCTCTTGGGCGACAGTCTGCGGGATTCGCTGGATCCCCGCACCCGCCTCAGCCTCATTCGTCCCCGGAAGGGAACCTGACATGACCGCCCCTCTGCGCCCGACCGTCATCCGCAACGCCACCGTCCTGACGCTGGACGACAGCGACCGCCTTCACCCCCGTGCCGATGTGGTGATCGAAGGTGGGCTGATCCGGGCGGTCGGCCCCGGTGCCGCCGCCAGCGCCCCGCCCGGGGCCGAGGTGATCGAGGCCGAGGGCAATCTGGTGATCCCCGGTCTGGTCAACGGCCATTTCCACTCGCCCGGCAACTTCATGAAGGGCGCGCTGGAGAACTGGCCGCTGGAACTGTTCATGCTCTTCGAGGTGCCCCCCCTGATGGACCGCGTGGCCAGCCCGCGCTTTGCCTATGTGCGCACCATGTTGGGCATCATCGAGATGCTGAAGCAGGGCGTGACTTCGGTCCATGACGACTGCTTCTTTGTCCCGGTGGTGACCGAGGGCGAGGTGGATGCCGTGCTGCAGGCCTATGCCGATGCGGGGATGCGCGCCACGGTGACGCTGGATCAGCCCAACGTGGCCGAAACGGAGAAATACCCGTTCCTTGCCGAGATCCTGCCCGCCCCGCTGCGCGCCCGGATGGAAGCGGCCCCGCGGATGACGGACCGGCAGCTTCTGGATCATTACGCTGCCTATATCGACCGCTGGCATGGCAAGGCCGGGGGGCGTCTGCGGGCCGCGGTCTCCTGCTCGGCCCCGCAGCGGGTGACGCCGGAATATTTCCGCGCGCTTGGGGATATCGCGCGCCAGATGGATATCCCCTATGACATGCACATTCTGGAAACCCGTCTCCAGCGCGTTCTGGGGCAGGAGAATTACGGGAAGTCGCTGGTCCGCTACGCCCATGACATGGGGGTGCTGACCGAACAGGCCATGGTGATCCATGCGATCTGGATTGATGACGAGGACATCCGGCTGATCGCCGACTCCGGCGCCTCGGTCGCGCATAACCCGGTGTCAAACCTGAAGATCGGCAGCGGCATCATGCGCTGGCGGCACCTGCGTGAGGCAGGGATCAATGTCTGCCTTGGCAATGACGAGGCGAATACCGATGACGGGATCAACCTCTGGACCGTGGGCAAGGTCGCAGGCCTGATGCACAATGTGACCGACCCCGAGTTCCGCAACTGGATTACGCCCGGAGAGATTCTCGGCGGGCTGACCCATGCCGGCGCCCGGGCGATGCGGCTGCCGGCGCCGACGGGCCGGATCGCGCCGGACTGGCAGGCAGATCTGACGATTCTGGATCTCTCCACCCTGCCCTTCACGCCGCTGAACGACATCCGCCGCCAGCTGGTCTATTGCGAGACCGGCGGCTCGGTCCGGACGGTGCTGGTGGGCGGCGAGGTGGTGGTCCGCAACGGGCGGCTGACCCGGGTGGATGAAGATGCGCTTCTGGCCGAGGCCCGGGAATGCGCCGCCGAATTCGCCGAATACATGGCCCGCTGCTCCAGCGCGGCCGAGGAACTCGCCCCCCATTACCGCGCCATGTATGACCGCGCGCTGGCCACTCCGGTCGGCATGGACCGTTGGGCACGGCCCGATTTCGGCAAAGGAGAAGCCTTGCAATGACGACGACCCGCGTCCGTGCCCGTTATGTGATCGCCTGGGACGGCACCTCGCACCGCACCCTGAAGAACGGCGAGGTCGTCTATCGCGGCGACACGATCATCTTTGTCGGCCGCGGCTACGGCGGCCCGGTGGATCAGGAGATCGACGGCGGCAATGCCGTCCTTGGCCCCGGCTTCATCGACATGAACGCGCTGGCCGATCTGGACACCACCGTTCTCGCCTTCGACAATCAGCCCGACTGGGCCAAGGGCCGCACCTGGCCCGAGGATTACCTCTCCTCCGGCCCGATCGAGATGTATTCGGAGGAAGAGCAGACCTTCACGAAGAAATATGCCTTCGCCCAGCTGATCCGCAACGGCATCACCACGGCTTTGCCCATCACCTCGATGTTCTACCGCAAATGGGCCGAGACCTATGACGAATTCGCCCGCGCCGCCGACTCTGCGGCAGAGCTGGGGCTGCGCGCCTATCTTGGCCCCTGCTACATGACAGGGGTCGAGGTCGTGCGCGGGGATGGCAGCTTCTATACCCATTGGGATGAGGAGCTGGGTCTGCAGGGCCTTGCAGATGCCGAACGCTATATCCGCACCTATGACGGCGCGCATGACGGGCTGATCCGCGGTGGTCTTTTCCCCGACCGGATCGAGAATTGCACGCCCCAGCTGCTCCGCCGTTCTGCCGCGATCTCGGCGGAGCTTGGCGTGCCGGTGAAACTGCATTGCGCCCAAAGCATGGATGAGTTCGACGCGCTGGTCGCCCGGTATGACATGACGCCGGTCGAGTGGCTGAAATCGCTGGATTTCCTCAGCCCGCGCGCCCTGCTGCCGCATGGGGTGTTCCTGACGGGCCACAGCCGGGTGCGGCGCAAGGGGGATGATGTCGGGTTGCTGAGGGACTCGGGCGCGACGCTTGTGCATTGCCCGCTGGTCGGCTCACGCTACGGGGTGACCATGGAAAGCTTTGCCCGGCTGAGGCAGGCGGGCATCCGCATCGGTCTGGGCACCGACACCTTCCCGCCGGATATGGTGGAAAACATGCGGATCGGCATCAGCCTCTGCCGGGTGACCGACCATTCCGTCACCGCCGCCTCGGCCGCCGATTTTTACGATGCGGCAACCGTAGACGCCGCCGACGCGCTTGGTCGCCCCGATCTGGGGCGTCTGGCCGTGGGGGCGAAGGCGGATATGACGCTGTTCGACCTGTCGGATTTTGCCATAGGCCAGGTGATCGACCCGATCCAGACCATGGTGCTGTCCGGCACGGGTCGCGACTTCCGCACCTCGATCATCAACGGGCGCGTGGTGATGCGGGACCGGCAATTGCCGGGGGTGGATATGGAGGACTGGAACGTCCGGGCGCAGGCGCAGTTCGATGGGCTGATCGCGAAATATCCGCTGCGGACGCTGCATCATCCGCCGGTGGAGCAGATTTTCAGGCCCAGCTACCCAGAGTTTGACGGGCCCGATCTTGCCTCAAACTGAGGCTAGATGCGCAGGCATCGCCAACGGGGCGGTACTTTCGTCGTTCCCGGAGTGATCGGGGAGGCAAGGCCGGCACCGAACCGGCGCCCCCCTAAGCGCGCGTTGCATATGCGCATCGCCCAGGTCGCTTGATGAACGCGGCGGTCCGGGTTTTCAGGGTTTCTGATCGGTTCCGATCTGGAACTTGCGCCGGACCTGCCGTTTGGCCCCGCCATGCCTGCGGGCGCTCCACTCCGCTTTCGCCCCGACCTTGATCCCCGTACTGGCCTTGGCATTGCGGGGGGGTTCACCCGTGGGGATATTGACCCTCAGCGGCGGCCGACGATGCGACGGGGTGCTGAGGTCGCACCCGCCCAGTCGAGGCCAATCAGCCGCAGCAGGCTCTCGACAACCTCGAACAGCACCTTCAGCATTAGGAAGGTCCAGATCGCGGCATAGTCACCTTGCCGTTCGCGCGTGGGGGTCGGCACGGCTTTCCAACACACAGTGGGATCGAACCTGACCACCAGCGAGACAAGACGCCGGAGCACCTTGTCATGAGCCGATCCACCCGATGCCGGGGCTGAGCATCTGGGATAGGTCCCGCTCGGGGATGGATGGCGGAGCGTCCGGCATGTGGCGGGGACGCTGCGTCAGCCGAGGGCGCCCTTTCGTCCGATCACCTGTGAGGCGAGGGCATGGGCCGCCGCCGTGCAGGTTCCGGCATCCGCGGAAGAAAGCCGCGCGAACAGCCAACCGGCATTGAACGAGTCGCCTGCGCCGCTTGTGTCCACGGGCTCGACGGGCGTCAGCGGAACCTCAGTCAGCTGCCCGTCCATCGCCACCAGCACATTCCGGCCGCCATTCTTCACCACGACCTCGCGCCCTGCCTCCGCGCCATAGCGCCGCGCACAAGCAGCAAGGTCGGTGTCCCCGAACCACGCCGCCTCGTCATCGAAACTGGGCAGGACCACATCCGACAGGGCCGCCGCGCGCATGACCGTTGCCCGCATCGTCGCGGCATCCTCCCACAGCCGGGGGCGGAGGTTCGGGTCAAAGATGATCCGCCGCGTCCCGCCCCGTGCGTCTGTCAGCGCGGCAAACAGGCGGTCGCGCGCCGCGGGGGACAGGATGGCAAGGGTGATCCCGCTGAAATAGATCTGATCGGCCCAGCCAAGTGCGCGGTCCAGCGCGGCGCTGTCCTCGGCCAGCAGCTTGGCCGCCGAAGTCTCGCGCCAATAGGTGAAGCTGCGCTCTCCCTTGGTCAGCGAGATGGCGTAAAGGCCGGGGCCGCGGTCCGGGTCGCGCTGCAGGAAACCGGTGCCGATCCCCGCGGCGGCGATGAAGGTGGCAATCCGGTCCGAGAAGGGATCGGTGCCCAGCCGGGTCAGATAGGCCACCTGCGCCGCATCCCCGGCCAGCGCCCGGAAATGCCAAGCGGTGTTCAGCGTGTCGCCCGCCACATTCATCGCCCAAAGCGGCGCCTCTTCGGACAGTTCGATCATCGCCTCGCCGATCGACAGGAAACGGGTCATCGGCCGAACTCGCCTTCGCGCAGGATCGCGGTGGCCATGCCCTCGCGCTGGATCATGGCGACGATATCGGCCAGCGCGGTGCCGACCGCCCCCTGCGCCAGCGCGGGCGGCAGGATGTCCGGGCAGACCGCGGCCACTGCGGCCAGCGTGTCCGCCGGGGTTCGGGCCTTGGCCAGCGCGGCGCCCAGCAGGGCGGCCTTGGGGTCATCCACCGGGATCAGCGCGCCCGCGCTGTCGCGCCGCGTCAGATAGGCGATCCATGCGCCAAGCGCGAACAGGAACGGGCGCGGGGTGCGGCCCGCCGCAATGGCCTCCAGCGCCGCCGCGGTGATGCGCTGCGGCAGCTTCTGGGTGCCGTCCATGGTGATCTGCGCCGTGGCGTGGGCGATGGCGGGGTTCGCGAACCGCTCGGCCAAAGCCGCGGCATAGGCGCCAAGGTCGATGTTCAGACCCGTCACCGTGGCCGCCGCCGCCGCCAGATGACGCCGCACCAGCAGCGCATGCGCCGGATCGGCCATCACATCGCGGACATGGGTCTTGCCCGACAGCTGGCCGCTGTAGGCCAGCATCGAATGCGCCCCGTTCAGCATGCGCAGCTTCATCTGTTCATAGGGGGCCACATCGGCCACGAACAGGACGCCCGTCCGCTCCCACGCGGGGCGGCCCGCACAGAAACGGTCCTCCACCACCCATTGGGTGAATGGCTCGGTCTCGACCGCGGCCAGATCGTCATATCCGGTCAGCGACCGGGCGGTCGCGGCGGTGGTGTCGGTGGAGGCCGGGGTGATCCGGTCCACCATGGTCGAGGGGAAGGTCGCCTCGCGCCCGATCCAGTCAGCCAGCGCTGCATCCTCGGTCGCCTGTGCGAAATCCAGCACGGCGCCGCGCAGCTTTTGCCCGTTGTGCGAGAGGTTGTCGCAGCTGAGCACGGTGAACGGCCCGGTCCCGGCCGCCCTTCGCTGCGCCAGTGCCGCCACGATCAGCCCGATGACCCCCGCGGGCGCCGCGGGTTGCCGCAGATCGGCGGCCACCGCCGGATGCGCCCGGTCCAGCCGCCCTTCGCTGGTGATGCCATAGCCCTTTTCGGTGACGGTGATGCTGACGATCCGGCAGCCCGGATCGGTCATCGCGGCCAGCGCCTGTGCGCCGGTGTCCGGTCCCGCGATCACGCCCGCCAGCGCGCCGATCACGCGCGCCTGCGTCGCCGCGCCCCGCGTCACCAGCGTGTAGCGCCCGTCCTGCGGGTTCAGCGCCTCGGCCACGGCGGTGCCGCGCAGCGACACGCCGGTCACACGCCAGTCGCCGCCCGCCTGCGCCAGGGCATCATCGGTATAGGCCAGCAGATGCGCCCGGGCAAAGTTGCCAAGGCCCAGATGCACGATGCCCACCCCATGCGCCGTCGGGTCATAGGAGGGCCACAGCGCCGCGCCGCCCGCGGGGACAGCCGCCGAAAGCCGGGTCATTCTGCTGTCCGCACAGCCGGATGCGACAGCGCGGTCATGATCCCGCGCAGCTCTGCCAGCCCCTTCAGCCGCCCGATGGCCGGATAGCCCGGCTGTGCCTTGCGGTTCAGGTCGTCCAGAATGTCCTGCCCGTGGTCGGGGCGCATCGGGATCTGCCAGTCGGCCCGGCCCGCGGCCTTGCGGCGGGTCTCTTCGGCCAGAATGGCGGCGATCATCGCGACCATGTCCGTATTGCCCTCCAGATGCGCGGCCTCGTGGAAGGAGCCGCCCAGATGACGCTCTTCCAGCGCGACATTGCGCAGGTGCAGGAAATGCACCCGGTCGCCAAGCCGCCTCATCATCCCCGGCAGGTCATTATCCGCGCGTGCGCCCAGAGAGCCGGTGCAGAGGGTGATGCCGTTGGCGGGGATGTCCACCGCCTCGGTCACCGCCCGGTAATCCGCTTCGGTCGACATGATCCGCGGCAGTCCCAGCAGCGGGAACGGCGGGTCGTCGGGGTGGCAGCACAGCCGCATGCCGATTTCCTGCGCCAGCGGGCTGACCTCGGCCAGAAAGTCGATCAGATGGCGGCGCAGCGTCGCGGCCGAGATGTTGTCGTAATGCGCGAGATGGGTCTTCACATCCTCCATCGACATACGCTCTGCCGCACCGGGCAGGCCGAAGACGACGTTCCCGGCCAGCTCTTCCTTGCGGGCGTCGGACATGGCGGCAAAGCGGGCGCGGGCGGCCTCGGTCACCTCCGGGGTGTAATCCGCCTCAACCCCCTTGCGGCGCAGAAGGAACAGGTCGAAGGCCGCGAAATCCACCGCATCGAACCGCATGCAGGTGGCGCCATTCGACAGCCGGTAGGCCAGATCGGTGCGCGTCCAGTCCAGAATGGGCATGAAGTTGTAGCAGATCACCTCCAGCCCCGCCGCGCGCAGGTTGCGCATCGAGGTTTTCCAGTTCTCGATATGCAGCTTCCAGTCGCCGGTCTGCCGCTTGATGTCCTCGGACACCGGCAGGCTTTCGACCACCTCCCATTTCAGGCCCGAGGGCGCGCCGTCCTTCATCACCGAAAGCTGGCGCTGCCGTTCGGCAATCTCCTCAGGCGACCAGACGGCGGCGGTGGGCACATGGTGCAGCGCCGTCACGACGCCTTCGACCCCCGCCTGCAGCATGTCGTCTATGGATACAAGGTCTTTGGGTCCGAACCAGCGCCAGGTCTGTCTCATCTGTCTTCTTCCGTCAGTTCTGCCGCGTTCAGGCGCTGGCAAAGGAAAGTTGGACCTTGACCGATCTGGACCGGTCGCGGGCAATATTGAAGGCCTCGATCGCGTGGTCCGCCGGAAAAGTCGCGGTGATCATCGGGCGCGGATCAATCGCGCCAGAGCCGATCAGCGCCACCGCCTGCGCGAATTCCGCATCGAAGCGTTGTGAGCCGATGAAATGGATTTCCTTGCCCACCATCACGTTCAGCGGCATCGGCGTCGGCCCGGCCACGCCCACCTGCACCAGCGTGCCGCGCGGGCGCAGGCAGCTGATGGCATCGCGGATCGCGGGCGCCGCGGCGGAGCATTCGAAGACCAGATCGACCCGGCCCTTGCCCGCCTGCCACGGGGCCAGCCCGTCGGGGCTGGTGGCGGTGTTGACCGCATGATCGGCCCCCATGGCCCGCGCGATGGCAAGGGTCGCATCCTGAATGTCGGTCACGATGATCTCGGCCGCGCCGCGCTGGCGGGCGACGGCCACGCAGAGCGCACCGATGGGACCGGCGCCGGTGACCAGCACCGTCTTGCCCGCCAGATCGCCGCCGCGATTGGCCGCATGCAGGCAGACGGCCAAAGGCTCGGCACAGGCGGCGGCGCCGGGGTCTGTCCCTTCGGGCAGCACAAAGCATTGCCCTGCCCCAATTACCATCAGGTCACGGAACATGCCCTGCTGATGCGGCAGATACATGGCCGATCCCTTGAACTTCATCGCCACGCAATGAATGGGCAGGCCCTGCGTGCAGAATTCGCAAGTGCCGCAGGGATGCGAGGGGTTCATCGCCACCAGCTGCCCCACCGCCAGCCCCGTCACACCGGGGCCGATGGCTTCGATCCGGCCCGCGGCCTCATGACCCAGGATGATCGGCTCCTGCACGCGGATCGTGCCGATCCCGCCTTCCAGCCAGTAGTGCAGGTCCGATCCGCAGATGCCGCCGGCCAGCACGGCCACGCGGACCTCACCCGGCCCCGGATCGCTCGGGGGCTGGGTCTCCAGTCTCAGGTCCTCCTGCGCGTGCAGGCGGACGATACGGTTCCGGGGGGCGTCGCTCATCGTCATTCTCAGGGCATCAGGGTGTTGGGAAGCCAGGTCGCGAAGGGCGGGTAGTAGGATACCATCAGCAGCACGATGATGTTCGAGACGAGGAAGGGAAACACGGCCCGGATCACCCCCGCCAGCGGCACCCGCGCGATATTGCAGGCCACGAAGAGGCAGACGCCCACCGGCGGTGTGGTCAGCCCGATCATCAGGTTCAGCACCGCGAAAGTGGCGAAATGCAGCGGGTCGATGCCCACGCTGGTGGCCAGCCCCAGAAGCGGCACGAACAGGATGATCAGCGCAGCGATCGTCTCCATGAACATGCCGACGATCAGCAGCAGCACGTTGATCAGCAGGATCACAAGGATCGGGTTGTCGGTCAGCGTCAGCACCACCGAAACCAGCATCTGCGGAATCCGCTCGGACGCGAGGATAGAGCCGAAGACATTGGCAAAGCCCACCAGCGCCAGAATACCCGCTGAAGAGATCGCGCTGTTGATGACGATGGTCGGCACCTTGCGGATCGGCAGTTCGCGGTAGACGAAGGCGCCGACGATGAAGGCATAGATACAGGCGACGATGGCCGTCTCGGTCGGGGTGGCGATCCCGGTCAGCAGCCCGCCCAGGATCAGCCCGGTCATGGCCAGTGCCCAGAAGGCGGCCAGGAACGCGGCCACAAGCTCTTTCATCCCCTTCCATTCCTGACGGGGAAAGTTGTGGCGGACGGCAAGGACATAGCAGGTGATCGCCATGCAGACGCCCATCAGCACGCCCGGCACCGCACCGGCAAGGAACAGCTTGCCCACCGAAATGCCCGACAGCGCGCCCACGATGATCATGGGAACCGACGGCGGCAGCATCGGCCCGACGGTCGAAGAGGCGGCGGTGATTGCGGCGGCGAATTCGGGGGTATAGCCCGATTTCTTCATCCCCGGGATCATCACGCTGCCGGTTGCGGCCACATCGGCGACCGCCGTGCCCGAGACGCCGCCGAACATCATCGAATCCGCGACATTGGCCATGGCCAGACCGCCGCGCATCCAGCCCACCAGCGCATTGGCCAGCCGGATGATCCGCTCGGTGATGCCGCCGAAGTTCATCAGGTTGCCCGCAAGGATGAAGCCCGGAATGCAGAGCAGCACGAACACATCCATCCCCGCATACATCCGCTGCGGAATGGTCACCACGGGCATGCCCGCGGCAAGGATATAGGCCAGCGACGACAGGCCAAGGCAGACCGCGACCGGAACGCCGATGGCCAGCGTGCCGAAAAACACGGCCAGAAGAAGGAACAGATCCATTATTCGATGTCCTCAAGCGGTTGCGGACGGCCGGTGTCGGTGCCGGCAAGCATCCCGATCACGCGCAGGGTGGCGAACAGAAACAGCATCAGACCAAGGACCCAGACCGACGCATGGACCCAGCTCATCGGGATGCGCAGGGTGGGCGACAGCTGAAAGTTTCCGATCAGCGTGAACCGCCACGCGGGTTCGATCATCACCAGACCCATCAGGCCGGTGCCGATGACCGCGGCAAACCGCATCCACCAGGCAGCGGTGTCAGAGACCACCTCCTGCAGCAGGTCGACGTTGACCAGATCGCCCGTCGACAGCGCGATGCCGATGCCGAAGGCGGTCATATACAGCAGCAGATAGCGCGACAGTTCCTCGGTCCAGACCGGCGAGGACAGGCCGAAGGTGCGGGCGATGACCTGCAGCATCACCACCGCGATCAGGGTGAAGAAGGCGGCACCAATGGCCGCGCGGCAGATGAAGGTAAGAAGGCGTTGAAGACGGGCAAGCTGGGACATCAGGGGCGCACCTTTCGCCGGGCCTGTGCGGGCGCGAAGGCGCGCGCCGCATAGGGTCCGGACTGCGGACTTCAGTTGGCGAACAGGGTTTCGACCACCGGGCGGATGCTTTCGTGGACGCTCTTTAGCACGGCCTCGCGCGACCCTGCGGCAAAGGCGGTCTGATCGACTTCGACAAAAGTCATGCCCTTGGCTTCCAGATCCTTGCGGATCGCCTCTTCATCGGCCAGGAACTGCGCCCGCTCGAACTCCTGCGCCACGGCGGCGGCTTCCATCAGATGGGCCTGATCCTCGGGCGACAGACCCTGCCAGACCTGTTCGGCGATGGTCAGATAGATCCACGACCGCACATGCTCGGTCTGGTTCACATGGCTCTGCACCTCGTTCAGCGAGGCGGACTGGATCAGCGCCAGCGGGTTTTCCTGCCCAGCGATGGTGCCGTTCTGCAGCGAGGTGAACACCTCCGAGAAAGCCATCGGCGTCGGCTGCGCGCCAAGCGCCAGCCAGGTGTCCACGAACAACGGCACGTTCGGCACGCGCAGGCTCATCCGGTCCAGTTCGGCCGGGGTGGTGATGGCGCGGTTGGCCGTCAGGTTGCGCGGGCCGCGGGCGAAATAGGCCAGCGGGCGGATCTGCGCGGTCTCGATGATCTGCGCCTCGATCTGGTCGCCGATCTCGCCCGAGGCGACTTCGTCCATATGCTCCAGCGACTTATAGGCATAGGGCACCGCCAGCAGCGCGGCCATCGGCGCCCAGTTTTGCAGGCTTTCGCCGGTGATCGTCATCTCGACCGTGCCAAGCTGCATGCCGTTGATCAGGTCGATCTCGCGGCCCAGCGAGTCATTCGGATAGACCTCGACCACGATCCGGCCCTCGGTCCGGGCCTTCACCTCTTCGGCGAATTTCAGCGAGGCCTTGTGCCAGGAGTTCGCCTCATTGGCGAGGTGGCCGAGCTTGAGCGTCACTTCCTGCGCGGCGGCGGCCCCCGCCATCAGGGCGGCAATCGCGCAGCTTGCGGCAATGGTCTTGAAGGTGCTGAACGTCATGATTTCCTCCTCAGGATCTTGCGCCCACCGGACGGGGCCCGGTGGTCATTTGAAGTATTCGGGGTGTTCCTGCTTGATGACGGGCAGGTCCGTCAGGATGCCCTGCAGGTGCAGGCGCATGCCCCGGTCGGCGCGCGCGGGATCGCCGCCTTCGATGCCGTCAACGATTTCGGTATGTTGCGCGATCAGGCGGTCCACCGGGAAATGCATGCTGGACAGAAAGCGCACCCGGTCCATCTGCGCCTTCATCGCCACGACGACCTGCCAGGCCTTCGCTTTGCCCGCCGCCTCGGCCAGCGTGCGGTGAAAGAGTTCGTCGGCTTCCATGAAGTCGCGGGCCGATCCGCCGATCAGATGCTTTTGCCGCCCGATCTGGCCGCGCAGATCGGCGATCACCGCCGGATCGGTGCCCGCGCCCAGAAGTTTCACGATGTCGGCCTCGACCGCCTCGCGCACGAAGCGGGCATCCATCACATCCGAGAGCGAAATCTTGGCCACAAAGCTGCCGCGCTGCGGGCGGATCTCCAGCAGACCCTCATTGGCGAGTTTGATGAAGGCCTCACGCGCGGGCTGCCGGCTGATGCCGTATTGCTGCGCGACCTCTGCCTCAGAGATCCGCGCGCCCGGAGTCAGGACGTTGTCGATGATCGCCACGCGCAGCGCCGCATAAAGCTGGTCGACCACGCTGACATGCAGCGGCTGCAAGGTGCTGAGGTTTGGCATGAGTCTCTCCCTGTCCGCACAGATAACCATACTACCATACAAGTCAAGCCCGATCTCCGCGGACCTTCTCTGCGCGGCGCGCGGCGCCTTGCCGGTTTGGTGTCCCCTGCCCTGCGGGTCATTGCCGACAGGGGGCGGCGGCGACCGGGCCGCGTTGCCCTTCACGCCCGGGACTGATCCTGTCCGGCGCGATGAAACCACTCAGCGAACTGGAACACGGCGTGCCGCAAACTCCTTCCGAACCCACCCCCCTCTGGCCCGAGCCCGCCGCCGCCGCCCTGCCCCGCAGCGTGCTGGGCGGCGATCTGATCATCGAGGGGGATGTCACCTCCGAAGGGCCGGTGGACCTGCAGGGCCGCGTCATAGGCTCGGTCCGGGCGCCGGATGTGGTGATCGTCGGCAGCGGTCAGGTGGAAGGCGCCGTCACCGCGCATCAGCTTTCGGTGCAGGGCACGGTTTCCGGCCAGATCTCTGCCCGGCAAGTGCAGCTGGCGCCGGGGGCGGTGGTCCATGCCGATGTTGTGCATGAGCAGATCGCCATCGAAGCCGGGGCCGAGCTGGAGGGCCGCCTGCGCCGCCGCAGTTAAGCCTCCCGCCCTGCTGGTCCGGCCTGATGCCGGGCGGACAGGAGGGCAGCCGGACCGTCGGACATGGCCACGGCAAAGCTTGCCGCGCGGGTCCTCTGGCACGCGATTGCCACCGTCCGGGGTTTGGCAGATGATCCCGGACCATGAGCGAGCCCTATTCCTTCCGCGCCGATCCGGCGGTTCCGGAATTCGACGACAGCGCGCCGCTGGCGGTGATGGACGGCGAATGTGCGATCTGCAGCTGGGGCGCGCGGATGATCCATCGGCTTGACCGCTCCGGAACGGTGCGGATCTGTCCGATACAGAGCCCTCTTGGCGCCGCGCTCCTGCGCCATTACGGGCTGGTGCCGGAAGATCCGGCAAGCTGGCTCTTCATCGACCGCGGCGTGGCGCATGTCGATTTCGAGGCGGTGCTGCATGCCGGCCGCCGGTTCGGGGGTGCCGCGCGACTGGTCGGCATCCTGCGCATCTTTCCGAAGCCATTGCGGGACTGGCTCTACAAGCGGTTGGCGCGGAACCGTTATGCCCTCTTCGGCCGTGCCGATCTGTGCGGTCTGCCGGACCCCGGCCTTCAGAAAAGACTGCTGCGATGAAGGTCCTGATCCTGGGCGGCTATGGCGTCTTCGGGGAGAGGCTGGCACGGCTGCTGGTCCGTGACCGGCACGACGTCACCGTGGCGGGCCGCGATGCGGTCAAGGCGCAGCGGCTGGCCGATGAACTGGGCTGCGCGGCCTTGCGGATGGACCGACGCACCGATCTGCATCTGCTGGCTGGCCATGAGGTGGTGGTCGATGCGGCGGGGCCGTTCCATACATATGGGGACGATCCCTATCGCCTGCCGCGCGCGGCGATTGCCGCAAGGCTGCATTACCTCGACCTTTCGGACAATGCAGAATTCTGTGCCGGGATCATCACGCTGGATCCCGAGGCACGGGCGGCAGGGGTCTGCGTCCTTTCCGGCCTGTCCTCTGTTCCTGCGCTGTCGAGTGCGGCCGTGCGTGCGCTCTCAGGCGATGCGGTGCCGCAAGTGATTGAAAGTGCGATCCTTCCCGGCAATCGCAGCCCGCGCGGTCTTTCCGTCATGACCTCGATCCTCTCGCAGGCCGGTAAGCCGATGCGGGTCTGGCGGGGCGGCAGATGGACAAAGGACACCGGCTGGTCCAAGCCGCGCCGCTACCGTTTGCCCGGGGGCCTGATCCGGCAGGGCTGGCACATCGCGGTCCCCGACCAGATGCTGTTCCCCGCACATTTCGGTGCCCGCTCGGTCGAGTTCCGCGCCGGGCTTGAACTGGCGGTGATGCGCTATGGCCTTGCGGCTTTTGCCGCCCTGCGCCGCTGGTTCCGGATCCCGGTCACGCCGTTGGTCGTGCGCGGCTTCAAACTGGCCGCCGATCTGCTGGCACCTTTCGGCAGCGGGCGCGGGGGCATGTCGGTCATGGTGATCGTGGAGCAGGAACGCCGGTTCTGGCGCCTTCTGGCCGAGGAGGGGGATGGCCCCTTCATCCCGTCCATTGCCACGCGCGCCCTGCTGCGCCGCGCCGCGCTGCCGGTCGGGGCCCGACCTGCGCTGGAGGCGGTCACCCTTGAAGAGGCGGAAGCCGCCATGTCCGATCTGCGGGTGCGCATGGAACGGCAGACCGAAGCTGCAATCCCCCTCTTCGCCCGTGTCCTCGGCGCCGATTTCGAGGGCCTGCCAAAGGCGATCCGGGCATCGCATCAGACGGTCGATGTCAGCCACTGGCGGGGCCGCGCCTCGGTCCGGCGCGGCAATGGCCTCTGGAGCCGGTTTCTGGCCGGCCTGTTCGGCTTTCCGCCGGAAGCCGCGGATGTTGATGTCGCGGTCATCAAAACCGTCACCACGAAGGGTGAAACCTGGCGGAGACGCTTCGGGACCCGTGTCTTCCGTTCGCATCTTGCGCCGTCGGATCGGGGCATGACCGAAAGCTTTGGTCCGTTCACCTTTGATCTCGGCCTGCAGGTCGAGGCGGGGGCGCTGCACTATCCGGTGGTTTCCGGCCGGCTTGGCCCGCTGCCCCTGCCGCGCTGGTTTCTGCCGGTCTCGATCGCGCAGGAACGGGTCATCGACAACCGCTTTTGCTTCGACGTAAAGATCCTTGCCCCGGTAACCAAAGGGCTGCTCGTCCATTATTGCGGATGGCTTGCAGACGCGGACGCCGGATGCAGGGCCGATGCGGACAGGGCAGAGTTGCCATAACTGCCGGCGCCAAACCTGCCCCCGGATTTCGTCCCAAAGAACAGGGACCATACCGGATAGCATGAGACGCCTGTCCGGTATCGGCCGGGGCTGTGTGGGAAAGCCATGCTTCGCAGTGGCAGCGGCCGCTCATCTGGACATTGACCCGATCGACCTTGGCCAGCCCGCTCCATTCAAAGGACGCGTATCTCCTCGCAAAGCGCGGCAATCTGGGCGTAGAATTCCCGATGATAATCATTGCGATAGGTCATATAATAGGTCAGCGCAGGCAGGGGCAGCGGGCATGCCACTTCCACCAGGCGTCCTGCCTGGACCATGTGACTGAAAAATGTTGCGGGAAGCATGGTGATGCCCATTCCGTTGGCCGCCATCTCGGCCAGTGCGCCCATGTTGTTGCAATTGATCTTTCGCGCGAACTGCAGCTTCTCGTTCTCGAGGATCTTGTAGAGCATCGGGCGGAGCACCGACCCCGGCGATTGCGCAAGAAGGGTCATCGACAGCAGCTCTTCCATCGTCAATCGCGCGCGGCCAGCCATCAGCGCAGGGCTGCACATCCACGCCATGGGGATGTCGCCCAGAGGCGCGTTGATGAACTGCGGTTGCATCGAGCTGCGGGGGCAGATGACGAAATCGTTGCGCCGCTCCGTCAGCCCCTCGATCAGCGCGTTGGTCAGGTTGATGTCGGTCTCCACCTCGACCTCGGGGAAGGTTTCGGCCATGGCGGTCAGCAGCTTCGGCAGCCACGACATCGCCACCAGATCCGTCGCCCCCAGACGAATGCGCAGGGGTAAGGGCGCCCGGCCCCGTGCCGTCTGCACCAGCTGGTCATTCAGCCGCAGCATGCGATAGGCGATCTCGCGCACTGCCTCGCCCCGGGCGGTCAGCACCGACTGGCGGCCATCGCGCAGGAACAGGGGTTCGGGGAACTGGCCTTCCAGCTCGGCAATCCGCTTGGAAATGGTGGATTGGGTGACGTGCAGATATTCGGCCGCGGCCTGAAAGCTGCCCAGCTGATCGGACCAGTAAAGCGCTTCAAGCTGCTTGATCGTGAACATGACGACAGATGAAAAAAACGAATGTGGTGAGGTGCATTAATATCGTTTTTCGACAGGACGCAACAGGTGCATTGTGCCGCCCAGTGGTTGGAGGACCACCACTTCGGAGGGACCATGACAATTCAGGAAAACCCCGCGGCACCGCAGGTGCCCGCCGATCTGCTGCGCGCCTATGACGGCACGGCCAGTTCGATCATCAGCGATTGCCTTGACCGGCTGCCGGGGGCCGTGGGCCTTCTGCCCTATCACGCGGGGCTGACGGTGGTGGGCACGGCTTTCACCATCCGCACCCGTGCAGGCGACAATCTGGCGATCCACAGGGCGCTGGATCTGGCGCGGCCGGGCGATGTGCTGGTGGTGGATGGCGGAGGAGATGTGGCCCATGCGCTGATCGGAGAGATCATCGTGCAGAAGGCCATGGCGGGCGGGCTGGCAGGCTTTGCCATCGACGGGGCGATACGCGATGTGGATGCGATCCGCGGGCTGCCGTTGCCGGTCTATGCAAAGGCCGTCACCCATCGCGGCCCCTACAAGACGGGGCCGGGCGTGCTGAACGTGCCGGTTGCCCTGGGCGGGATGGTCGTCATGCCGGGCGACCTAATTCTGGGCGATGCGGACGGGATCGTCGCGCTGTCCCCGTCCCGGGCCGCCGAGATCCTGCCCGCCGTGCGCGCCAAGGAGGAGCATGAGCGCGCCAAGATCGCGGAAATCCGCGGCGCTATCGACGCCCGCAGCCGCAAGGCCGGCTGACCGCCAGAACATCTTGGCGGGCAGACCGCCAGACACCCATTGTCGTCCAGAGGGAGGAACTCATGCGACACCAGACCCTGCTCGCCGCGACTGCGGCGGCGATCTTCTCGTTCTCGGGGCAGGCCTTTGCCGAAGCCGCCACCGAAGTGACCATCGTCCTGCCCGCCGGGCCTGACCGGCTGGACCCGTGTGAGACGCCCCGGTCGGTGATCGGGCGGATCATCAAGCAGAACGTCGTCGAAACGCTGGTCGAGCTGAACTATCAGGACGGCTCGATCCTGCCGCGGCTGGCCGAAAGCTGGGTGCAGGACAGCCCCACGCAATGGACGTTCAAGTTGCGCCCGGGCGTGACTTTCCACGACGGTGCACCCTTCGATGCGGCCTCGGTCATCTATACGATGGAACGCACCATCGACCCGGCGCTGACCTGCATCACCCGCACCAAGTATTTCGACGGGGTCGAGATCACGGCGGAAGCCGTCGACCCCCTGACCGTGCGCTTTACCACGGCCAAGCCCAGCCCGATCCTGCCCACGCTTCTGGCGCAGATGGCGATTTCCTCGCCCAACACGCCGAAGGGCGTCTATACCGAAACGCCCATCGGAACAGGACCTTACAAGTTCGACCACTGGACGCAGGGGCAGGAGGTGGTCATCACCCGCGCCGATGCCTATTGGGGCGACGCGCCCGCGATCACCAAGGCCACCTATGTCTGGCGGGCGGAATCCTCGGTCGTGGCGGCGATGGTGGCCACGGGCGAGGCGGATCTGGCTTTCTCCATCGCGCCGCAGGATGCGACCGATCCGGTGATGGACAAGGTCTATCCCAATTCGGACAGCGCCATGTTCCGCCTGTCGGTGGATATCCCTCCGCTGAACGACATCCGTGTCCGCAAGGCGATCAATCTGGCCATCGACCGGCAGGCTTTCCTCGGCACGATCATCTCGGATCAGGCGACGCTGGCGACGCAGCAGGTGGGGCCGAACGTCTTTGGCTGGAACCCGGACCTGACCCCGTGGGAATATAACCCCGAAGAGGCGATGCGCCTTCTGGAAGAGGCCCGCGCCGATGGTGTGCCGGTCGATACCGAAATGCGGCTGATCGGCCGTCCGGCGATGTTCGCCAACAGCAATGAATTTGTCGAGGCCGTGGGCGAGATGCTGCGCGCCGTGGGCCTGAACGTGAACATCGAAACGCTGGAGATGTCGCAATGGCTGGAGGTGGCGAACAAACCCTTCGACCCCGCGCGCCGTCCGAACATCTTCCTGACGATGCACGACAATAACTCGGGCGATGCGGCCTTTACCGTCTACTTCAAGTATCACTCCAACGGCCGCCAAAGCGAGCTGCACGATCCCGAACTGGATGCGCAGATCGAAACCGCGGCCACCCTGTCCGGTGACGACCGCGCGGCGGCCTATCATGAGGTCTTCCGCAAGATTTATCAGGACATCGTGTCGGATGTGCCGCTGTTCCACATGGTCAATTACATGCGGATCGGGCCGCGGGTGGATTTCACCCCCACCATCGCCAATGCAGTCGAACTCCAGCTGGCCCAGATCAAGCTGACCGGCAAGTAAGCCCTTCGCGCCGGGCCGTTTTGGCCCGGCGCACCTTTCGACCGATGCACCGGAGGAGGATGCCTTGGGACGTTTCATTTTCGGCCGATCGCTGCAAAGCGTGATCTCACTGGTCTTTCTGGTGATGCTGGTCTTCTTCATCGCCCGGCTGACCGGCTCGCCCGCCGCGCTTTACCTGCCGCCCGAGGCAACGCAGGAGCAGATCGACGCCTATAACGCGCTGCACGGGTTCAATGATCCGATCTGGACCCAGTTCGTGAACTTCCTTGGCGGCATCCTGCAGGGCAATCTGGGCGAGAGCCTGCGCTTTTCTCGCCCGGCGCTGGATGTCGTGCTGGAGGCTTTCCCGACCACGCTGGCGCTGGCCGCCGTCACCATGCCGCTGGTGCTGCTGATTGCCATCGTGACCGGCGCGCTGGCCGCATGGCGGCCCGGCGGTCTCTTCGACCGGCTGGCCAGCCTGATTTCCCTGATCGGCGCCAGCACGCCGAATTTCTGGGTGGCCATCGTCGGTGTCATCGTCTTCGCGGTCACTCTGGGCGTGCTGCCGACTTCGGGCACCGGGACGTGGAAGCACTGGATCCTGCCGGTGGCGGTGCTGACCCTGCGCCCGGCGGGGGTGCTGGTGCAGGTCATGCGCACCTCGATGATGACCGCGCTGTCTTCTGTCTATGTCAAGGCGGCCAAGGCCAAGGGCGTGAAGGCGCGGTCGATCATCTTTGTCCATGCCCTGCGCAATTCGCTTTTGCCGGTGATCACCGTCGCCTCCGATCAGGCGGCGGGCATCCTGAACGGCGCGGTGATCGTCGAGACCGTCTTCGGCTTTCCCGGCATCGGCAAGCTGATGATCGATTCCGTCCTGCTGCGCGATTTCGCGGTCATTCAGGCGGCGATCCTTGTCTCGGCGCTGGCCGTCTTCATCCTCAACATTCTGGTGGATTTGTCCTATGCGCTCATCGACCCTCGGATCCGTCATGGCTGACGTGTCCCTTGCGCCTCCGCGCCCGCGTTCGACCCTGCGGATTGTCCTGTCCTCTCTGCTCCGCGACAAGTTCGCCCTGGCGGCGGCGGTTTTCCTGACGCTGGTGCTCATCTGCGCGATTTTCGGGCCTTGGCTTCTGGCGGAACAGGCCCGCGCCCTGAACCTGAAGGGCCGCAACATGCCCCCCTTCTCGCTGGAGGCGGGATGGATGTTCATCCTTGGCGGCGATGCGCTTGGCCGCAGCCTTCTGGCGCGGATCGTGGTGGCCAGCCAGAATACGCTGCTGATCGCCGGTTCCGCTGTGATGCTGTCGCTGGTCGTTGGCGGCTTTCTGGGGCTGGTCGCGGGCTATCGCGGCGGCTGGATCGGGGCGGTGCTTCTGCGGCTGGCCGATGCGATCATGTCCTTTCCGTCCATGCTCCTGGCGGTCATCGTCCTCTTCGTCTTCGAGCCGGGCGTCACGAACGTCATCCTCGTCCTTGCCATCTCGCGCATCCCGATCTTCATGCGCACCGTCCGGGCCGAGGTGCTGGAGCTGAAAAGCCGCATGTTCGTGACCGCCGCCCGCGCCATGGGGGCCAAGACGAACCGCATCCTGCTCTTGCACATCGCGCCGATGATCCTGCCCACCATCATCAATCTGGCCGCGCTGGAGATGGCCTTCGTGATGCTGGTGGAATCGGGCCTGTCGTTTCTGGGCATCGGCATCCAGCCGCCCGAGGTGACTTGGGGCCTGATGGTGGCCGATGGCCGCAACTATCTGGGTTCGGCATGGTGGCTGGCCTTCTGGCCGGGGCTGGCGATAATGCTGGTCGCCATGTCGCTGAACCTTCTGACCAACTGGCTGCGCATCGTGACCGACCCGGTCGAACGGTGGCGCCTTGAAACCGAAGCGAGGTAAGCCCATGGCCCCCCTTCTTTCCGTCCGCAATCTGTCGATCCAGTTCCCCTCGCGCGCCGGTGTGGTCCGTGCTGTGGAGGATGTCAGCTGGGACGTGTCCCCCGGCGAAACGCTTGCCATCCTTGGCGAAAGCGGATCGGGCAAATCGGTCAGCGCCTCTGCCGTGATGAACCTGATCGAGACGCCGCCCGCCGTGATCTCACAGGGGGAAATCCTGTTCGCGGGGCGCGATCTGCTGACGGCGGATGCCGAGACCCGCAGGCAGGTGAACGGCAAGCAGATCTCGATGATCTTTCAGGATCCGCTGGCCGCGCTGAACCCGGTCTATTCCATCGGCCGCCAGATCTCCGAGACGATGCGGGTGCATGGTATCGACCCGGACACCGCCGACAAGCGGGTGGAGGAATTGCTGACCCGCGTCGGCATCCCGGACGCGGCGCGGCGCAAGCATGATTATCCGCATCAGTTTTCCGGCGGGCAGCGCCAGCGGATCATGATCGCCTCGGCCATCGCGCTGAAGCCGCAGCTTCTGATCGCCGATGAGCCGACCTCGGCGCTGGATGTGACGGTGCAGGCGCGGGTTCTGGACTTGCTGAAGGAAATCCAGACCGAAGACGGCATGGCCATGGTGCTGATCACCCATGATTTGTCGGTGGTCGAACGGGTGGCGGATCAGATGGTGGTCATGCAGCAGGGGCGGATCGTGGAGCGCGGCCCGGCGCGGCAGGTGCTGGCCGATCCGCAGCATGACTATACGCGGCGGCTGGTCTCCTCCATTCCCGGACGCCACGGGTTTTCCGCGGCCCCGGGGGTTGCGGGTGCCCCGCTTCTGGAGGTGCGCGATGTCAGCCGGGTCTATGGCAGCCCGTCGCGCGGGTTCCTGTCGCTGAAGGGCGCGGCCCCGGTCCGCGCGGTGGATGGTGCCAGCTTTACTATGGCGCGGGGGGAGACGCTGGGCGTTGTGGGCGAATCCGGTTCGGGCAAATCCACCCTTGCGCGGATGATCCTTGGGCTGGACGCCCCCACCACCGGGACGATCCGCTATGACGGAAAGCCCACCCAAGGGCTGTCCGAGGCTGATGAGCTTGCCCTGCGGCGCCGGGTGCAATTCGTGTTTCAGGATCCGACGGCCTCGCTGAACCCCCGGATGAAAGTGGGCCAGATCATCGCCGAGCCCTGGGCGATCCATCACGGCGTTCTGCCCCGCAGCCAATGGCGGGGCCGGGTGGAGGAATTGCTGGAACAGGTCGGCCTGAACCCAGACCATGCCGACCGCCACCCGCATCAGTTCTCGGGCGGACAGCGCCAGCGTATCGCCATTGCCCGCGCGCTGGCCCTGAAGCCCGAACTGATCGTCTGTGATGAAGCTGTCTCGGCGCTGGATGTCTCGATTCAGGCGCAGGTGATTGATCTGCTGAAGGATCTGCGCCGCAACCATGGCCTGTCCTACATCTTCGTCGCCCATGATCTGGCGCTGGTGCGCGACTTCGCCACCTCGGTTCTGGTGATGTATCGCGGGCAGATCGTCGAGCAGGGACCGGTGGAGGCGGTGTTCGACCGTCCGCAGCATGATTATACAAAGGCGCTGCTGGCGGCCAGCGGGGGCGGGCTTGGACGGGCGGCCTGACCCCACTTTGGCGCGCCTGTTGCTGACCTGCCTGAAGATCGGCAGCCTCAGCTTTGGCGGCGGGTTGTCCGGCTGGCTTTACCGTGAATTCGTGGTCAACACCGGCTGGGTGTCCGAGGATGATTTCGCCGCCACGCTGACGCTGGCGCAGATCATGCCGGGGGCGAATGTGGTCAATCTGGTGGCCTGTCTGGGCGAGCGTCTGGGCGGGCCCCGGGCGGCGCTTGTCTGCACCCTTGGGTTCATCCTGCCGCCGGTCGTTTCGGTCGTGGTGTTGGCCGAGGTGCTGGACCGCGTGGCAACCGCCCCGTGGGTGGAGGCTGCGCTGGCCGGGCTGGCCTATGCCGCCTTGGGCCTTTTGCTGCAAATCTGCTGGCGCGGCTTTGCGCGGTTCCGCCGGACGCCGTGGCAGGTGCTGGTCTGTCTGGCGGTCCTGTGTGCCGTCGCCGTCGCGCAGCTGTCCGTTCTTGCCGCGGTGGCGCTGATCGCGCCGGTCAGCATCCTGATCGCCGCACGAGAAGTGCCATGAACGCGCTTCTGGACCTTCTGCGCGAGATGGTGCCCCTGTCGCTGGTGTCCTTCGGTGGCGGCACGGCAATCATTGCGCAGCTGGAGGTGATCGCCGTGCGCCAGCATGGCTGGATGACCGCGCAGGAGTTCCTGCACGCCTTCGCCGTGACCCGGGTGGCTCCCGGTCCCGGCACCACGCTGTCCACCCTGATCGGCTGGCATGTCGCCGGGTTCTGGGGCGCGCTTGTGGCATCGCTGGCGATCTACGCGCCGTCCACCCTGCTGTGTTACACGGTCTACCGCTGGTCGAACGGGCACCGGCAAAGCCGCTGGTATCAGATCCTACAACGCGGGCTGGCGCCGGTGGGCATCGGCCTTGTCGCGGCGGGGGTGATGTCGCTGTTCCGGGTGGCCGGGGGCGGCTGGCTCGCCCCCGCCGTCGCGCTCGTGGTGCTGCTGATGCTGGAGCTGCGGCCGAAAACCGGCATCCTTTCGGTTTTACTCCTCGGGGCAAGTCTCGGTGTCATCCACCATCAGCTGCTGGGTTGACGGATGGGCAGCAACAGTCGTGCTGGCCATCTATACCGTGGCGCAATCTCAGGCGTGTATGACGTCAGTCGCCAGCTGCAATCGGCCCCGCGCCGAAGGGTAACGCCCTCCGGCGCGGGGCCCGTTTGCCATCAATCCCAGATCTGGTGATCGACCCCTTTGCTGATCGCGGGATGTTCGACCGCGCGGAACTTCGGGGTCAGCCCTGCCTTGCGCTGTTCGAAGTAGTTGCGGGTCAACGCCACCACCGTGCCGGAAAGCGCAAGGATCGCGATCAGGTTGATCGTCGCCATCAGCCCCATCGACGCATCGGCAAGGTCAAACACCGTCGCCACCGCCTGCAGCGCGCCCCAGACCACCATGACCAGCACAAGGCAGCGCAGCACCATCAGCCCGGTCTTGTTGCCGATGCCCAGGAAGGACAGCGCCATTTCGGAATAGGCGTAGTTCCCGATGATCGAGGTGAAGGCAAAGAAGAAGATCGCCACCGCCACGAAGATCGGACCGACGCTGCCGATATGGTCGGCCAAGGCCGATTGGGTCAGCTGGGTGCCGGTCAGCTCGCCCCCCGGAGCATAGACACCCGACAGCAGGATCATCAGCGCGGTTGCCGTGCAGACGAGGATCGTGTCGATGAACACGCCGAAGGCCTGCACGAAGCCCTGGCTGGACGGGTGATGCGGGTTCGGCGTTGCGGCGGCCGCGATATTGGGTGCGGATCCCATGCCCGCCTC
The DNA here is from genome assembly GCF_049445895.1 of Neotabrizicola sp. VNH66. Lineage (NCBI taxonomy): Bacteria > Pseudomonadati > Pseudomonadota > Alphaproteobacteria > Rhodobacterales > Paracoccaceae > Neotabrizicola > Neotabrizicola sp. VNH66. Next base: position 100,120 of record NZ_JBMSDW010000010.1, on the reverse strand, counting down.
GTTCGAGAAGAGGCCGCGCTTGACGCCGTTCAGCATCGCCGCCGCGACGCCTCCGGCCACACCGCCCGCCGCCTCGGCGAAGCCAAAGGCGTTGCCGATGATGTGCCACAGCATCGCGGGCACTTCGGTGATGTTCAGGATGACGACGATGATCGCGACCAGCAGATAGATTCCGGCCATGAAGGGCACGACATATTCTGCGACCTGCGCGATCTGGCGGATACCGCCGAAGATCACCACGGCGGTCAGCACGGCCAGACCAAGCCCGGTGGCGATCTTGGGCAGGCCGAAGGCGCCCTGCATGGCATCCGCGATGGAATTCGCCTGAACCGCGTTGAACACCAGCCCGAAGGACAGGATCAGACAGACCGAGAACACCGCGCCCAGCCAGGGCATCCCCAGCCCCTTCGCGATGTAAAAGGCCGGCCCACCGCGATAGACCGCCGAGGCATCGGTTTCGTCCTTCGTCTTGTAAAGCTGCGCCAGAGTCGATTCCGCATAGGCCGTGGCCATGCCGACAAAGGCCACGATCCACATCCAGAAGATCGCCCCCGGCCCGCCCAGGACCAGCGCCACCGCGACGCCCGCGATGTTGCCGGTGCCGACCCGCGAGGCGAGGCTGGTGCAAAGCGCCTGAAACGGCGAGATCCCCTGCCGGTCGCTGGCCGGTGCGGCGGTGATCGAACGGATCATTTCGCCGAAATGCAGCACCTGCTGGAATCGCAACCGGATGGTGAAATAGATCCCCACCGCGATCAGCCCGTAGATCAGCACATAGCCCCAGAAGACAGTGTTCAGGAAACCGATGATCGTCGTCATGCCCCAGACCTTCACTGTTGGAATTCACAGATCTGTTACGGTAAACGCTAGTTTGCGCGAGGCCAGAAAATTCTTCTCCAGCGGGTCGTTGCAGGACAATGGGATGACCCCTGTTAAGGGCCGTCCCAATTGCTGGCCGCCGGGCTGTCCCGGTGGTGGCTGTCAGGGCGGCCTAGTTGATCGCAACATCCTGCAGGCGTCCCAGCAAAAGGAACAGCAGGCCCGCGACTGTCGCGGTGGCGGGCACGGTGATGATCCAGGCCGCGACGATGGTCATGAAATGCGAGCGGCGGACCAGCTTGCGGCGCTGGCGCTCCTCGACCGCCATGTCGGGCAGGGTGATGGCACCCGCCATCTGCCGCATCCGGCGTGCCTCGACCGCCTCGCGGAAGAAGCCCACGCCGAAGATGCCGCCAATGGCGATATGGGTGGAGCTGACGGGAAGGCCCAGCCAGCTGGCCGCGATGACGGTGACCGCGGCCGACAGCGCCACGCAATAGGCCCGCATCGCGTTCAGCTTGGTGATCTGAACGCCCACCATGCGGATCAGACGTGGCCCGAACAGCATCAGACCCAGAGAGATGCCGAAGGCGCCGATCACCATCACCCAATGCGGCACGGCGATCTGGCCGCCTTCCCCCGCAGGTCCCAGGGTGGAGGCGATGGCGGCCAGCGGCCCGATGGCGTTCGACACGTCATTGGCACCATGGGCAAAGCTCATCAGTGCGGCCGAAAGGACCAGCGGCAGCTGGAACAGCACTTTCAGCGACTTGTTGCGGTTCTCCAGCCCCTGCGCGCGGTTGCGGATATAGGGGTGCGCGGCGGCATAGGCGAGGATGGCGCAGGCGCTGCCGATCAGCACCGACTGGCCCAGGGTGACGTCAAACAGATGCTTCAACCCTTTCAGCGCCAGATAGGTCGCGAAGGCCCAGCTCATCACCGCGATCAGCACCGGCACCCAGACCCGCGCGGCGGCGATCTTGTCGTCGCGGTCGATGATCAGCCGATGCACCACCCACAGCGCCCCGGCGGCCATTGCACCGCCCAGCACGGGCGAGACGATCCAGCTGAGCGCAATGCGCGACATGCCGGGCCAATCCACCGCCCCGAAGCCTGCCGCCATGATCCCCGCCCCCGCAACCCCGCCGACGATGGCATGGGTGGTTGAGACCGGGGCCCCCAGCCAGGTGGCGAGGTTCAGCCACAGGGCCGAAGACAAAAGCGCCGCCATCATCGCGGTCACGAAGACGGAATCGTCTGCAAGGCTTGCCGGGCTGACGATGCCGCTGGCGATCGTGTCCACCACATCGCCCCCCGCGATCAGCGCGCCCGCCGTCTCGCAGATGGCAGCGACGATCAGGGCGCCGGACATGGTCAGCGCATTCGCCCCTACCGCCGGGCCCATGTTGTTGGCCACGTCATTCGCACCGATGTTCAGCGCCAGATAGGCCGCGAAGGCCGAAGCGACGACGATCACCAGACTGCCCGACCCACCCCCGGTGATCAGCCCGCCCCACAAAGCCGCCAGCGCCACGAAGACCAGCGCGATCCCCACCGCGACCAAGGGCTGCGAGACATAGGTGGTCGCCAGCTCCACCCGCGAAATCCGGTTGAGGTCGCGGTCCAGGATCTGCCAGCCCGGCTCGGGCTGATCGCGCAGGCGCGGGTCGTTCAGGTCAGTCATGGGATGGGGTCCAGAGGTCGGGCTGTATCAGGAAGAATGGGCGGTGATCAGGCCGGGGGCCTGGCGCAGGAGGGATGCGAGATCCGGTTCCTGCACAAGATCGGCCGCCTGATCCGGCGGGAACCATTTCCGGTCGCGCTCTCCCGCCTCGGGATAGCTGTCGAGCAGACGGTCGGCGTGGATCGCATAGACATCCACTACCGTATGCGCCGGCACATCGCCCTCCAGCCGTTTGTGATAGGTGTAATGGCCGATCTTGGCTGGCGGCGGGCCTTCGATGCGGATGCCCGCCTCCTCCCAAGCCTCTTCAAGCGCGGTTCCGGCGGCGTCCTGCCCGGATTTCGGCCAGCCCTTCGGCAGGATCCAGCGCTTCGTCGTGCGCGAGGAGATCAGCAGGATCTCGATCCCCTGCCCCGCCTCGCGCCAGCACAACGCCGCCACCTGAAAGCGCGAGGGGCGCCGCACCAAGAGTGAGAGGAAGTCCGTCCAGAGCTTTTGTAACATTCTTTCACATTCCCGATCAGCCTCAGCCCTAACATCGCAGGCGCCAGCAATCGAGAGCGGATGTCATCTTTCTGTTACAAAACGACCTTTGGACGGGAGTATCTGGCCGGCCCGGGCCAGAAAAACTGCGACGGGCTTTGCCTTTGGAGGCGACTGGTCATGACCGGTCGGTCTGGCACCGGCGATCTCAGCGGGCCTCCGGGGGCCAGCTGCATTGGCGCAGGGTCATGAAATCAATGCGTCCTGTCGCTAATCAGACACAGCATCAAAGCACCGCGCCGATCCTCCACGGCACGAATTCAGCATCGCCATAGCCGAACAGTTCTGACTTGCTCTGCGCACCCGAGGCAGTGTCGAGCAGCTTGTTGTAGATTTCGACCCCCATCTCGGGGAGGGAAATCCGGCCCTCCACGATCTTGCCGCAGTCAAGGTCCATGTCCTCCTCCATCGACCGCCACAGCGCCGAGTTCGAGGCCAGCTTCAGCGAAGGCGCGGGGTGCGCGCCAAAGCACGATCCGCGCCCGGTGGTAAAGGCGATGAGGTTCGCCCCCGCCGCGACCTGCCCGGTGGCCGCGACCGGGTCATAGCCGGGGCTGTCCATATAGACAAAGCCTGGCGTGCCGATCCGTTCGGCATAGTGATAGACCCCGGCCAGCGGGGCGCGACCGCCCTTGGCCACCGCCCCCAGTGATTTTTCAAGGATGGTGGTGATGCCGCCGCGCTTGTTGCCGGGGCTTGGATTGTTGTCGAGGCTGGCCCCGTTGTCCTGCGTATACTCTTCCCACCAGCGGATCATGCCGCGCAGCTTTTCGCCATCCGCCTCACTGGCCCGCGCGATCAGCAGATGCTCAGCCCCGTAGATTTCCGGCGTTTCCGACAGGATCGAGGTGCCGCCCGCCGCCACCAGAAGATCCGAGGCCACGCCAAGCGCCGGATTGGCGGTGATGCCGGAAAACCCGTCCGACCCACCGCATTGCATCCCCAAAGTGATGCCGGAAACCGGTTGCATCTGCCGCACATCGCGGTTCGCGGCTTCGGCAATCGGGGTCAGGATCTCCAGCGCCCGGGCCACGGCGGCGCGCGATCCGCCGACTTCCTGAATGTTGAAGCTGGCATGACGCGCGCGCGTCCAGTCGTCGCGCTTGTACAGCGTCAGCTGGTTGACCTCACACCCAAGCCCGACCAGCATCACGCCGCCGAAATTGACGTGATCGCGGTAGCCTTTCAGCACCCGTACCAGCAGTTCGAACCCGATGCCGCCCGTGGCGATGCCGCAGCCTTGGTCATGCACGATGGGAACAAAACCATCGACATTCGGATAGAGCGGCAGCAACCGCTCATTCGCGGCGCGTGCGATGGCATTGCAAACGGTCGAGGAGCAGTTCACCGAAGCGATGATGCCGATGAAGTTGCGCGTGGCGATCCGGCCATCCTGCCGCAGGATGCCGTTGAAACTGCGCCGCTCGGGCGCGGGGGGCAGTTGACCCCTGCTTTGCGCCGGCCCCAGACCATGCGGCCCCATCCCGGCATTGTGGCTGTGAACATGGTCCCCCGCGCGAATGGCCGCGCTGGCCTCGCCCATGGCCTGTCCGTATTTGAGGATTGTCTCACCGGGCGCATGATCGCGCAGGGCAAACTTGTGCCCGGCGGGAATCTCCGCAGTGAGCTTCACACCCAGATGCACCTCACCTGCGGGCAGAGTGCGCAAGGCGATGCCGATGGTGTCACTGTCGCCCAGCAGAAGGGCCGCGGGAGGGTTCTGGCTCATGGCGCGATGTCCTTTGCGCTTTGGCTGATCTGGTGCAGGCGGGGCGCAGTGGCGGGCGTCAGCCCGGCCCAGGTCAGGAAGGCGCCGATGCGGTGATCGGCCTTGGCCGCATGGTTCTGGGCAATGTCCGACAGGCGATGGTCAATGAAGGGATTGTCGAAACGGTCGAGCGTGACGGCCAGATACTCCGCCGCCTGATCGCCCATGCCGCGTGCGGAAAAGCCGGGCACAACCTCATCCCGCAGAATGCCAATCAGTTGGGCACGAAGGTCACCCGCCATGGCCTGACGGACAAAGGGCACCGGCCGCCCGGCCCGCTGCCAAAGATCGACCAGCGTGGTATGGCCCAGGTTCAGGATATGCAGCTTCAACCGCTCATAGGGTTCCAGATCGGCCACTACCCGGATCGCGGGATGGCTGACAGGCAATTCCAGTCCCGGCTGATCTTCGATGGCCCAAAGGCCATAGGGTTCGGCCACCGCCCCGGCGGGCCTGATTTCCTCGGACACGATCCGGTCGACCAAGGAATTGGCCCATATATGCGCGTTGAGCGCCTGCATCAGCCCGGGATCTGCCCCCTGCCCTTCGGCAATTTGCAGCACACGGGCCCGCAGCTTGTCGCCATTGCGGGCCTGCAATTCCGTGGGCAGCAGGATCAGCGGGCCGCCGCCCGCGAGATGACGGGCCTGCATCAGGTGGAACAGTTTGGCCGGATAGCTTTGCGCCGGATCGGGCCCCGGCAAGGTATCGGCAGGCTGTGGGTCGAACCCCTTGTCGGCGGTGTTCGAGATGATCCAGCGCGCCTCATGGCAGAAGATCCGCTGCACTTCGGGATAGTCGCCATCATAGACCAGCCCGCGCTGGACCACGCAGACCTGCTCTTCCCGCTCGACCGGGATGCCGCCTTCTAGCCCGCGCACCCGCACCGGATAGCCGCCCGGGGCGGCCAAGGCATCCAGACGCCCGCGACGCGAGGCATCGCCGCTGGACTGCACCACAGTCACGATGGGTGGGCCAGACAGCGGGGTGCCCGATTGCAGATAGGCCAGGGCATGGGCCTGCAAGAAGCGGCTGGTGCCGAACTGAAGGATGGGGGTCTGCATGGGATTTCCCGGCATGATCCCCGCGCACGATCCGGCGCGCGGGGGCAAGTTGAAAGGCCTCAGCCCTCGATCAGCGCGATCATCTTTTCCAGCCGCTGCATGGCCAGCCAGCCATCGCGGATCTGCGGCGCGGCATCGCTTTCGCCGCGGATCGTCGCCGCCACATCCAGCAGCAGCGCGTGATAGCCCTTGTGATCCTCATTCGCGGCAGCCGTGAAGTTCGGCGTCCAGACCAGAGAGTCGCAGCCGGGATCCAGCACGGCTTTCGGATCCTCGGCCTTGAAGGGCGGGTTGCGGTGCCAGGCCACGTTGATCACGTTCTCCACCTCGACCCGGTTGTGGTCGCCCATGATCTGCACATATTCCATCGGCGTGCCGCGCGACTGCACGGTGCCCATGATAATGTTGCCGATCACACCGTTCTGGCATTCAAAGTTCATGTGGATCAGCATCTTGCCCTTTTCGGGCACGTTCTTGCGCAGCCGGACATCCGCGAATTCCGATCCGGCGAACCAGGTGATCAGATCCATGTAATGGACGCAGTGATGCAGGTAGAAGCCGGTGTAATCCACCTCGCCGGTGAAATAGGTCGGCGCGGTCATATAGCTGCCGTGGATGCCCAGCACCTGTCCGAACTCTCCGCCATCCAGGATGTTCTTGGCGATCTTGTTGCCGGTGGAATAGCGCTTCATGAAGCCCACGGTCACCGGCACCTTGGCGGCTTCCGAGGCGTCCAGCAGATCCTTGGCTTGGGCGGCGGTCGCGGCGGGCGGCTTTTCCATGAAGACCGGGATGCCGCGTTTGATCGCCGCCAGCGTGGCGCGGTAATGAATTTCTGGGCCGACCGCCATGCCGACGGCGTCGATATCGGCGCTGGCGATCATCTCCTCATAGTCCGAGAAGACCTGCTTCGCCCCGAACTGGCGTGCGGCATTCTGCGCCGCCGCCCCGTCGCGGTCACAGACCGCCGCGATCTCGAACCCGCTGCGCGCCAGTTGCGGCATCAGCATCCAGGTTGCGTGACGGCCGCAGCCGATCCAGCCAATCTTGATCGTCATCAGTGGGTCACCTCTGCCAGAGCCAGCGCCGAGCGGATCAGGCCCAGACCCGCACGCAGTTTGTCATCCTCGTTCTCATGCGGGGCGCGCCAATGGGCGATGGGCAGGCCCACGCGGTCATCCTCGCGCCGGAACGGCTCCAGCGAGACGGGGCCGGCGTAGCCCACCTGATGCAGCGCCCGGCAGATCGCGGTCCAGTCCATGTTGCCGGTGCCCGGGAAGCCGCGATGGTTCTCATTGGCCTGAAAATGCACCAGACGGCTGCCCGCCGCGCGGATCGCATCGGGGATCGAGCGTTCTTCCATATTCATGTGGAAGGTGTCGAGCATGACGCCCAGACCGGGTGAGTTCACCGCATCCACGACAGCGATGGCCTGCGAGGTTGTATTGGCAATGTCGGTCTCGAACCGGTTCAGCGATTCAAAGGCAAAGACCTTGCCGGCCGCAGCGGCAATCGGCGCCACCTCGGCCAGCCCGTCGATGGTGCGCTGCGCACGGGTGGCGATCTGCTCGGCGCTCCAGGAAAACGGCGGACGTCCGGCGAAGACAAGCGGTTCGCCATACAGCGGGCCGCCGATGATCGTTGCGCCGACCTTGTCCGCCGCCTCGACACAGAATTTCAGGTAGTCGACGCCGCCCTTGCGGTTCGCCGCATCCTCGCTGGCGATGGAGCGTTGCAGGTTGACCCGCGCCGCCAGCACGATGCCGAGACCTTCGCCCTCGCAGATGCGGCGGACTTCGGCGGGGTCCAGATCGTCTTCGGGTTCGGGCACCAGAAGCTCGATGAAGTCAAAGCCAAGCTCGCGCGTCTTCTTCAGATAGGGCAATGCCGCATTGGTGAAGGGCCGGATATATTGCATCGAGATGATGCCGATCGGATTTTTCACGATAGTTCCTCGGATTGAGACTGTCGCATTTGGCGGCGACAGCCGGATTGGTTCAGCCCTTTACGGCACCCTGGGTCAGCCCGCCGACAAGGCGACGTTGCACGATCAGGAAGAGGATGGTGGCGGGCAGCGCGCCGACGATGCCGCCAGCGGTCAGCAGGCCCCATTGCACCTGATATTCGCCGATCATCGTCTGCACGGCGACGGTGATCGGGCGGACGTTCTGGCCGCCCAAAGTCAGTGCGTAGAGATATTCGTTCCAGGCGGTGATGAAGATGTAGATGCCGGTCGCAATGATCCCCGGCGCGCAGAGCGGCAGGATCACCTTGCGCATGGCCTGCAGGCGCGAGCAGCCATCGGTCATCGCCGCCTCGTCCAGCGATTTGGGGATGCCATTGATATAGCTGGTCATCATCCAGACCGAGAAGGGAATGGCGATGGTCGAATTCGCCACGATCAGCGCGAAATGGGTGTCCAGCAGGCCCAGCTGGCGCATCAGCACGAACAAGGGCAGGATCAGCAGCACCAGCGGGAACATGTTGATCAGCAGGAACTGCATCAGCAGCGCCTTTTTGAACCGGAACTCAAAGCGCGAAAAGCTGTAGGCCGCCGTCACCGACAGGGCCAGACCCACGACCACGGTTCCCGCCGCGATGATGAAACTGTCCAGCATGTTGCGGGCAAAGCCCACATTGGCAAACAGCCGCTCGTAATTGCTGGTCACCATGTCGAAGACGGTCGGGCCGCGGGTGAAGAGCTTGTCCTCGGCCGTCAGCGAGGTCAGCAGCATCCACAGATACGGCCCCAGCGTGAAGGCGAGGATCAGCGCCATCGGCAGATCGACCGTCAAGAGCCGGTTCGACAGGGATTTCTTGCCCAGAGCCATTATCGCACCGCCTTTGCCGAACGCTTCATGTAGACCACGACCAGCCCCAGCAGCATCAGCGTGAAGGTCATCGCCAGCGCCGAGCCATAGCCGTAGTTCAGGTTGGTCCGCGCTTCGAGGAACGAGTAGAGCGGCAGGGTATAGGTGGAATAGCCGGGGCCGCCGCCGGTCATCACGAAGATGACGTCCATCGAATTCGCCACCCAGATCGTGCGCAGCAACACAGCGGTGAACAACACCCCCGAAATGCCGGGCAAGGTGATGTGCCAGAACTGGCGCAGGGGTGAGGCTCCGTCCAGCGAGGCGGCTTCGTAATAGCTGCGCGGGATGGATTGCAGCCCGGCAAGGATCATCACGGCAAAGAAGGGAAAGCCCTGCCAGGTCAGCGTCAGGATGATCGCGTAAAGCGCGGTATCGGGGTTCGCCAGCCAGGGGATCGAGGTTTCAAGAATGCCGATCCGGAGAAGCAGGTCATTCAGGATTCCGTAGTTGGAATCGTAGATCCAGGCCCACATCAGCGCGATCACCACCGAGGGCAGCGCCCATGGAATGATGATCAGCGCGCGCGCCACCGGCCGCCAAGGGAAGCTCTGGTTCAACAGCAGCGCCGTCACCAGCCCCAGCAAGGCCTGCGCGGGGATCCGCGCCATCTTGTTGGCCAAGGCCACCGTTGTCAGGCGTGCCGATTTCGCCTGCAGGAGCTTTCTCACCCAGCTCATCAATGGCCCCTCGGTTGATCGTCGCGAGAAGCCGACGACAGCTGTCGCTCCGATGACAAGCAAGGTTCTCAAATATCGGTTTCCGGCTTTCGTGATCCGTCCCTCACGCACCAATCATCGTCATCTGACGGCGGCCATGATCGACAGCCGCGATTTCATCGCCGCCAAGAAGATCGCCGAGACCGAAATGCTGGTGCCGCCGGGGCCGAAGGTTGCCTTCTCGGGCGGCGATACCACCGATCACCGCACCATCTGGGATCGCCTCGATCAGATCCACGCCAAACATCCGGACATGGTGCTCATGCATGGTGGCAGCCCGAAGGGCGCCGAGCGCATCGCAGCCACCTGGGCCAGCAACCGCAAGGTCCCGCAGGTCGCCTTCAAGCCGGACTGGACCAAACATGCCAAGGCCGCGCCCTTCAAGCGCAATGATCAGATGCTCGATTGCCTGCCGATCGGTGTCATCATCTTCCCCGGCACCGGCATCCAGGAAAACCTGGCCGACAAGGCCCGCAAGATGGGCATCCCGGTTTACCGGATGGGAAAAGGTGGCGCGTAAAGCGCCACTCCCTGACCCACACACGACCCTTGACTTTTCTTCGCGAAGTGCAATGTAGCAACGTAGCCACATTTTCGGGGTGGAGGCGAAGATGACGATACATACGATCACCAGCCGCGAGTTGAATCAGGATCTCGGGCGCGCCAAGCGGGCGACCTTGGAAGGCCCGGTCTTCATCACCGACAGAGGGCGGCCGGCCCATGTGCTCATGAGCTATGCCGATTATCAGAAACTCAGCGGCCAGCGGCGCAGCATCCTTGATGCTCTGTCCATGACGGGGCTCTCCGAAATCGACTTCGAGCCGCCGAAGGCGGCTATTGGCGCGAAGCCCGCCGATCTTTCCTGATGTTCGTTCTCGACACGAATGTCATCTCGGAACTGCGGCGCACCGGGGACGGGCGGGCAGATCCGAATGTGCTGTCCTGGCTTGTGGCGCAGGATGCAAACCAGCTGTTCATCTCGGCGATCACCGTCATGGAACTGGAAATCGGTGTGCGACGGGTCGAGCGTCGGGATTCGGTACAGGGCGCGGTGTTGCGGCGCTGGTTGGATGAACGTGTTCTGGTGGAATTCAAAGACCGCGTGCTCGCCGTCGACAAGGCCGTCGCACTTCGCTGCGCCGGGCTTCATGTGCCCGATCCCCGCTCTGACCGCGACGCCCTGATTGCGGCGACTGCCCTGGTCCACGGCTTTACGGTGGTTACGCGCAATATCAGCGACTTCGCCGCGACGGGTGTGACGCTGCTGAACCCGTGGCTGGCATCAGGGACCACGTCGGCCCTTTGAGGTTTTCGTTAGCCGATGTCACAGAGCGAGGATCGGTCGCAAAGCGCCTTGTTCCAACAGCTCTGTCGAAGCCGCAAACGGGGCGTCCTGACCGTCGCCTTCACCCGGTCGGGAACAGAACTGGTTCGAAATCCATCGCACCGTTCAGGACATGAAGGACTGACACACTTTCTCCCTGTATCCGATAGAAGATCAGGTAGCGTCCATGCACTCGGCGGCGGATGCCCTCAGCCTCGTAGCGTGGGACAATCGGCCAAGCTTCGGGAAATTCGGCCACCATCGGCGGTGACGCTGGCGATCTCTTGTTCAAGCGGGATCTGGTCTAACAGCTCGGGCAGCATGGGGGCATCACCGATGTCGCTGGTGGTGAACTCGGCGGCCCGAATTTCAAGGGATTTCTCGTCGATCCCGATATGGATCTTGCGCCAGACGCGCCGCTTGGCGCCACCGTGCTTGCGGGCGTTCCATTCTCCTTCGCCCTCGACCTTGATGCCGGTGCTGTCGACCAGCAGGTGGAGCGGACCATCCGAGCCGCGGTAGGGGATGTTCACCTTCAAGGACTGCTGGCGGCGGCTGAGCGTACTGAAGTCCGGCACTGCCCAGTTGAGGCCGATCAGCCGTAGCAGGCTCTCGATGAAGCCGGTCGTCTGGCGCAGCGCCATCCCGAACAGCACCTTCATCGTTAGACAGGTCTGGATCGCGGCGTCGCTGTAGTCGGGTTGCCGCCCACGCTTGCCGGTCGGCGCGGCCTCCCAGATCATGGCGGGATCGAACCAGATCGTCAGCGAGCCACGGCGCTTGAGCGCCTCGTTATAGGCGGGCCAGTTCCGGGTCTTGTAGGCAGGAGGCGTAGGTCTGCTCATGCCGCCCAGCTACCATGCTGGATTCTCAAGATGAATCCCTCAGGCGATTTGTGCAACAGAGCCGGTACCATGCCTTTGCCAGTGGCTTGCCACCATCAGGCCTTGTACAAGCGCTGTCAATCCAATTGACCGACAACCGGTCAGAAGATCAAATGAGTACTGCTCAGATGCGTACGTGATCGTTCGAAGGCTGCGTGCCCCTCACACCAAAGCACTAGTCTAAGGAATGGACAGGTATTGACACACGTGGCCGCCGCCGCCGGCCGGTTGGTGATCACGGCCAACCCGTTCCAGGTCATCAGGGGCGACGCCCTGATGCTGTGGCTCGCTCGCCAGCCAAAAAGCTCACGTACTATGCTGTAGCCCCACCTGCCGCCGAACACGGTCGGACAGCCGGGCCAGAGCCTTCATTTTTCAGTCATTCCGGTCGGGATAGCAGCGCGCTTGCCGCTGTCGACCTCGATCTCATTGTCCCGGTAGTTCAGGGCTTCGGGCACACCGCCGATCTTTGCGGAAATCGCTATGGCAGTCTGCCAGCGCGAGCCTTGATGACCCTGACTGTCGAGAACTCGGTGCACTATTCCGCCACAATAGGCAGATCCAGCGTGATCTCCGTCGCAGGCTTCAGCAGCCCGGCGTCTTCCAACGCCTCGATGTCGGGCAGATCTCGCAGCGTTTCCAGGCCGAACTGCGCCAGAAACCCCGGCGTGGTGACATAGGTGTAGGGCGCGCCGGGTTCGGGGCTGCGCGGGCCGCGGGCGATCAGGGCCTGCCGGTGCAGGCGGGCGATCAGGTCGCGGCTGACCTCGCGGCCGGTCAGGCGCGCGATCGCGCCGCGGGTCACCGGCTGCATATAGGCGATGATGGTCAGGACCAGCGCCTCATTGCGGGTCAGGTCGCGCGTGGCATCGCCCTCCTGACGGGCCGTGCGGATCGCGGCGGCATGCTCTGGTCTGGTCCGGAACTGCCAGCCGCCCGCAAGGCGCGCGATCTCGTAGGGACGCCCCGCCAATTCGGCGGAAATATCCCCGATCAGCAGATCAAGCGCACAATCCTGGCCCATCACGCGGGCCAATACGTCGCGGCCGACCGGACCGGACGCAGCAAACAGCACCGCTTCGACCCGCGCCATCCATTCGCGCCAGCGCAGGGCCGGCGGCAGGTCGGCGAGTTCGGTGTCCAAGGGTTCGGAGGATGTCTGCGTCATCGTCACAACCCGTAGAGCCGGAAGGTTGGCCGCCCGGTCAGTTCGCGCACCAGCCCGAGGGACGTCAGCCGGTCGAACAGCCGCCGGGCGGCGCGGTCGCTGGCCTCGGCGCCCGCCTGGGCCGCCAGCGCATCCTCGGTCAGCAGCGCGGCGAAGATGGCGGCCGTATCCTTTCCAGGCCGCCGCAGATTTGCCGCGCGCAGAGCAGTGGCGCGGCGGGTCAGGTCGACGTGAAGATCGAAGGCGGCAATTGCCCCCCTGCCCCAGGCCGCAGCACAGGCCGCAAGCCAGGCCTCACCCTCCAGCCGGAAGGCCGCGCGCGGCAGATGCGCGGCAAGGAGCGGCACCGGGCGGTCCCAGCCGAGCGCCAGGGCCAGCAGCGCATCGGTCAGCCAGAGTGCGAGGCCACGATAGCTCGGGCCTGGGGTGAGAACCTCCCGCCCGGCTTCAGCGGCAAAGCGCAGCGGCGGCGTGCGACCGACAAGGCGCGGGCCGATGTCGTGCAAGATCTCTGAGGTCGGTTCGTGTGGCAGATCGAAGAAGCCGGGCAAGCGCGCGGGCCAGTCGGCCGAGCGCAGCGCCCGCGCCTCGCCCAAGGCACGCCAGCCAAGCAGCATCCGCCCGGCGGGGCCGGGATCATCGCCGGGTTTGCGCAGAGCGAGAGCATCACGCAGCTGCGCTTCGCCTTCCCGGCGTCCTTCCTGCTGCGAAACCGCTGCGGCCGCGGAGAGCGCCAGCCGCTTGCGCCAGAGGATGCCGACCGGATCCTCGGACCGGGCGATTGGATCGAGCAAGGCGAGGGCTGCCCCGGCAGAAAACATCACTGTTTCAGCATCTTCGCGACCCACGGCCTGCCGGATCCATCGCGGCAGGGCCGGAGGGTTTGGGAACGTCGGGAGCGGTTTCGGGGCACGGGACATGCCGGAACACTAGCAGTTACCGGCGCTTTATGCCAGATCTATGTTATTTATCCGCCGCGCCTGTCATTTCTAAATAACATCCGATAAGTTTGCATTATCGGATGTTATGTTCTTTTATAGAGAAATGCACAGTCTGACCGCCAAAGCAGCCGGAAATCGCGCCTGGAAGGCCGCAGAGAGGCCTGCTGCGTGCGGTATTTCGGAAGGCAGTCTTGACGGAAATGCCACCCAGTCATACCGTGTTGTAAGCAAGGAATCCCGCCATGACCGTGAAATCCTCGATCTCGCTCAGCGACGAACATCACGCCTTCGCCCGTGCGCAGGTACAGGACGGGCGCTTCGCCTCGGTCAGTGCGGTGGTGCAGCATGGGCTGGATCTGTTGCGTCAGAAGGCCGAGGACGAGCGGCTGGAACGGGCCGCGTTGAAGGCCCTGTTGGAGGAGCGCCTTGCCGGGCCCTTCGTCAGCACCGACGAGATGCGCCGCCGTGTCGGTGCCCTTGCCGCAGCCCGGCCTGACGACACGACCGCGCAATGACCTGGCGCATCGAGTTCGCTTCGGCGGCCGAGCGCGACTTTGCCTTGATCCGCGACCATCTGATCGAGAGCTACCTGTCGTTCGGCGACAGCCCGGCCGAGGCGACAGAGCGGGCCGCGCAGCGCCTGATCGAGATATTCGATGACACGCAGCGGATCGCAACCGCCCCGCATCGCGGCACCCGGCACGATGATCTGCTGCCGGGATTGCGGCAATTGACCCTTGGAAAGGCCAGCTTCTGGTTCATCACGGACGACGAGGCAGGGTTGATCCGAGTTCTGGCGGTGTTCTTCGGTGCGCAGGAGCAGCACCGGCGGATGTTGATCCGACTGCTGGAGCCACGCCATGGCTAGTGACCCAACCGGAACCTTACCCCCCTCCCCTGCCCCGTCCGACCACCAGCCCCTTGCCCTGCGGGATCTGGCCGAGCGGGCGCGGGGCTATGCCGAGGCGGCGAGTTCCGCCAATACCCGCAAGGCCTATGCTGCCGACTGGAAGCATTTTGCCGGATGGTGCCGGCGTGAGGGGCTGGATGCCCTCGCGCCCGATCCGCAGATCGTCGGCCTCTACATCACCGCCTGTGCCAGCGGCGCGACATCGGTCGGCGGGCGGAAGAATGCCGTCTCGACCATTGAGCGGCGGCTCTCGGCGCTGGTCCGGGCCTATGCACAGCGCGGCCTGACCCTGGACCGGCGCGACCGACACATCGCCACCGTTCTCGCCGGCATCCGCAACAGCCATGCCGCCCCGCCGCGTCAGAAAGAGGCGATCCTGCCGGAGGATCTGCTGGCCATGCTGGAGACCTGCGACCGCGGAACCCTGCGCGGCCTGCGCGACCGGGCCATGCTGCTGATCGGCTTTGCCGGCGGGCTCAGGCGGTCCGAGATCACAGGCCTCGACGCGGGCCGTGATCAGACCGAAGACGGGCGCGGCTGGATTGAGGTTCTGCCCGGGGGCCTTCTTGTCACCCTGCGCGGCAAGACCGGCTGGCGCGAGGTGGAGATCGGCCGCGGCTCCTCGCCCGCGACCTGCCCGGTGGCGGCGCTGGAGACTTGGCTGAAATTCGCCCGCATCGGCACCGGCCCGCTGTTCCGCCGCATCACCGGACAGGGCCGGGAACCCGGGCCGATGCGGCTCAATGACCGCGAAATCGCGCGTCTGGTCAAGCGCGCGGCCCTGGCCGCCGGGCTGCGCGGCGACCGGCCCGAGGGTGACCGCCCTGCCCTCTTCTCCGGCCATTCCCTCCGCGCGGGCCTTGCCAGCAGCGCCGAGGTCGACGAACGCCATGTCCAGAAGCAGCTCGGCCATGCCAGCGCCGAAATGACCCGCAGGTATCAGCGCCGCAGAGACAGGTTCCGCGTCAACCTCACAAAAGCCGCAGGGCTTTAGCGGAACGGATTCTCGATCCGCACGCCGGTGGGGCGGAAATCATCCACATTGCCGGTGACCACCACCGCATCCCGCGCCAGCGCCGTGGCCGCGATCATCAGATCGGCCCCGTCATGACCGATATCCTGCGACAACCGGCCCCAGATCCGTGCCTCATCCGCGCCGAAGGGCAGCAGCCGGTCGGAAAACAGCCGCAGCGTCCGGTCCATCCATGCCCGCAGATCGGCCGCGAAGACCGGGTTCAGCCTGTCCTGTGCCCGGATCCCGCGCTCAATTTCACCCAGGGTGATGACGCTCAGGAACAGCTGATCCTGCGGCCTGCCCTGCAGCCATGCCGCCACCTGCGGTGCGCGGTCGGGACGGCGCACGGCGGAGATCACATTGGTATCAAGCAGATACATTCAGAACGCCACATCCCGCGGCCGCACCTTCGCGCGCGGCAGATCGGCACCGGGAAAGGCCAGCAGATGATCTGCAAAGCTGCCCTGCGGCCCGCCGGCCCGTGCCACGAGGCTGCGGTAATCTTCGGCCGACAGCACAACGACCGCGGGCTTGCCGCGGCGCGTCACCTCTTGCGGGCGGCCCGAAAGCGCGGCCTCGACCACGGCAGAGAATCTGTTCTTCGCATCCTGCAGGGTCCACATTGGAACGCCTCATCTGGCTAGCTGTCTGGCTAGCAAGATGGCCCCTGCCCTGCCATCCGTCAAGCCCGGCTAGTGGACGCTTGTGCTATGGCACCCCCCTGATACCAGATGTTGAAGATTTCTCTTGCCCGAATCCCCGCCTTCGCGGCAGATATATACGCTAAGAACAGAATAAGACGGTTGGAAGCGTAACATGCGCAACCGCCGCGGGGCAGAGATGATGGTTCAGGATCGGATTGACCGGCTGGTTGGCGACCATGCGGCGCGGTTGTCAGAACGGCTTCAGGCGCATCGGGAACAGCTGTTCCCGCCCAATGCGCGGCGCGTACTGCGCAAGTTCACCAGTGGCGAGGTGGCCGATCTTCTGGGTGTGAAGGACGCCTATCTGCGCAAGCTCAGTCTTGAAGGCCGCGGCCCGCAGCCCGAAACCCGCACCGGCGGGCGGCGCTATTACACGCCCGAAGACATCATGGGGCTGCGCCGGATGTTGGAAAAAGGCGCGAAATCGCCCGGAACCTACCTTCCCGGCCGGCGTGAGGGCGATCATCTGCAGGTCATCACCGTCATCAATTTCAAGGGCGGGTCGGGCAAGACCACCACAGCCGCCCATCTGGCGCAGAAGCTGGCGCTGGACGGTTACCGCGTTCTGGGCATCGACCTTGACCCGCAGGCCAGCTTTTCCGCGCTGCACGGGTTCCAGCCCGAATTCGACCTGCCCGACGGCGGCACGCTGTATGATGCGATTCGCTACGACGATCCGGTGCCGGTGGCCGATGTGATCCAGGAGACCTATTTCACCAACCTGGACCTGATTCCCGGCAATCTGGATCTGATGGAGTTTGAACATGACACCCCGCGCGTGCTGGCCGCGCGCACGGGAGAGATGTTCTTCACCAGAATTTCCGAGCGTCTGGCCGAGGTGGAATCCCGCTATGACGTGGTGGTGATCGACTGCCCGCCGCAGCTGGGGTTCCTGACGATGAGCGCGCTTTCCGCCGCGACCGCGGTGTTGGTGACGGTTCATCCGCAGATGCTCGATGTCATGTCGATGTGCCAGTTCCTGCTGATGACCTCTAACCTTCTGGGGGTGGTCGCCGATGCGGGGGGCGACATGTCCTATGACTGGCTGCGCTATCTGGTCACCCGCTACGAACCCGGCGACGGGCCGCAGAACCAGATGGTTTCCTTCATGCGCTCGATGTTCGGGGATCATGTGCTGAACCATCCCGCGCTGAAATCCACCGCAATCTCGGATGCGGGTATCACCAAACAGACCCTTTATGAGGTGGAGCGGTCCGCCTTCACCCGGCAGACCTATGAGCGTGCGCTGGAAAGCCTGAACGCCGTCAATGCCGAGATCGAGGGCCTGATCCAGACGGCATGGGGGCGCTGACATGGCACGCAAGGATTTGCTGAAAGGACTGCTTTCCGCCAGCACAGAGCCTGATGTGGCCCGCCCCCCTGCCCCGCCGCCGCGGATGACCAAGGGGGCCATCGGCGCCGTGGGCCAGTCGATTGCCGATCTCAGAAGCCGCTCGGTGCTGGAGATCCCGGCCGATCTGATCGACAGTGCGGGGCTGCAGGACCGGCTGGACGACGATGCCGAAGGTGTCTCTGCGCTGGCGGAATCGATGCGTGTCTACGGCCAGCAGGTGCCCGTCCTCCTGCGGCATTCCCCGGTGACCGAGGGCCGGTATGAGGTGGTCTACGGCCGCCGGCGGGTGGCGGCTTTGCGGCTGGCGGGTCTGCCGGTCAAGGCCATGCTGCGCGACCTGACCGACCGCGACCTGATGATCGCGCAGGGGCAGGAAAACGCGCTGCGCAAGGATCTGTCCTTTGTCGAAAAGGCGAATTTCGCCCGCCAGATGCGTGACATGGGTTTTGACCGTGCGGTGATCTGCGATGCGCTGGCCGTGGACAAGACCGTGATCAGCCGGATGCTGACCGTGGCCGATGGCGTGCCGCTGCCGCTTTTGCAGGCGATCGGGGCCGCGCCTTCGATCGGGCGCGACCGCTGGCTTGCTCTGGTGGAGCGTCTGCGCGACCGCGATCCCGACACTTTGCCGGCCCTGGCCCGCGGCGAAACCTCGGACGAAAGATTCGAGTCGGTCTTCCGCAAACTGGCCCAGCCCCGCCCCAAGCCCCCTGCCCCCGAGGAAGAGGTCTTGGCGATTGCGGGTCTTGGCCATGCGCTGCGCAAGGGCGACACCACCGTCCTGACGTTGCAGCGCGGGGTGGCGAAAGGCTTTGACGACTGGTTGATCCGGAATATTTCGGCTCTGCACCTGCAGTTCCTGATCGAAACCGAAGAGTGAACACCCCGAAACCCAACCAACAAGGAGGCACAAAGGCACCACAAAAAGAAAGCCCCCCGGAACGATGAACATTCCGAAGGGCCGTTGGTCGATCTAGCACCTCGAACTTAACGGCTTTCGTTGACTCCTGTCAACTCGTCGATTCGGCGGGACTGGATTTTGTGTTCCCGTGAAACCCTAATGCAGCACATTTCCACGACGCCCTTCGGGCGGCGGCCGGTTACGGCCGGGCTTCTGGCCGCGCAGGCGCGGGCCGGAACTGAGAGCGATTGCGCGCCTGCCGACAAATGGACGGTTCTGCGCGATCTGGGTCAGGCGCGGCTTGCCTTTGGCCTGACCGACCGCGATCTGACTGTTCTGGCCGCACTGGTTTCCTTCCACCGCGAGGCCGAGATTGCCGGCGACAG
This sequence comes from Neotabrizicola sp. VNH66, assembly GCF_049445895.1. Classification (NCBI taxonomy): domain Bacteria; kingdom Pseudomonadati; phylum Pseudomonadota; class Alphaproteobacteria; order Rhodobacterales; family Paracoccaceae; genus Neotabrizicola; species Neotabrizicola sp. VNH66. Next base: position 81,066 of record NZ_JBMSDW010000010.1, on the reverse strand, counting down.
CCCGGTGATCGTCTTCCCGTCGAATGCGGCCCTGTCGCAGCGCGCCCATGGCATGGCCGAAAGCACGCTGCGCCGTCATCTGGCGGCGCTGGTCGGTGCGGGCATGCTGCTGCGCCACGACAGCCCCAATGGCAAGCGTTACGCCGTGCAGGGCTGGGGAGAGGGGCTGGACCGGGCCTTTGGCTTCGACCTGGCCCCCCTCGCCCGGCGGGCAGAGGAAATCGCAGAGGCGGCACGGCTGGCGCGGCTCTCGGCCGAACGCCTGCGCCGTCTGCGTGAAAGCATCGTCCTTCGCCTGCGCGATTGCGAAAAGCTGGTGGCCTATGCGGTGGAGGAGCTTCCGGGCAACTGGGATGCTTTGGCCGATGCTGTCGTGCTGACCAAACGCCAGCTGCGCCGCAAGCTGGACATGACCGCACTCCAGGTGCTGGATGCCCAGGTGTCCGGTCTTGCCGAACGGGTCAATAAGGCTCTGCAACCGCATAAAACAGAAAGATTGGACGGCAATGACGGCGAATTTGAGCGGCATATACAATATTCAACCAAAACTTATATCGATTCTGAACCTTGCAAAGAAAACGCAAGGGCGGAACCCGTGGTCCCGGAACCGGAGGGTGAAGCCGATCCGAAGCTACCGCTCTATCTGGTCCTGCGTGCCTGTCCCGAAATCAGAGGTTACGCCCCGCATGGCATCCATGACTGGCGGGATCTGATCGCTGCGGCGGCTTTCGTCCGCGGTATGATCGGGATCAGCGCCGATGCCTGGGAGGAAGCGCAGCACAGGATGACACCCGCTGTGGCAGCGATTGCGGTGGCCTGTATCCTGCAAAGTTTTGACCGGATCCAGAAACCCGGCGGCTATCTGCGGGCGCTGGCCCGCAAGGCCGAGGAAGGCGCATTTTCACCCGGTCCGATGGTCATGGCGCTGCTGCGGGTTGAGAATGGGACCCCGGCTTGACCGTTGACAGCTGTCAACCGTGGGGCCCCCCTGCCCTTCTCACTCTTCCGGGTCTTCGGGGGCAAGCGGCAGCGCATCCAGCCCCGGCGGCTCGGGCGCCAGAAGACCTGCGTCCTGAAGCGCCTCCAGATCGGGCAGATCGCGCAGCGCGTTCAGTCCGAAAAGCGCCAGGAAGGCCGGCGTGGTGACATAGGTGTAGGGCGCGCCCGGCTCGGGACTGCGGGGGCCACGCGCGATCAGGCCGCTGCGGTGCAGACGCCCGATCAGATCGCGCCCGACTTCGCGTCCGGTCAGCCGTCCGATGGCGGCGCGGGTCACGGGTTGCAGATAGGCGATGGAGGCCAGCACAAGCGCCTCACGCGGGTTCAGGCTGCGGTCCGGTCCGGTTTCGCCCCGGGCGGTGCGGATCGTCTGGGCAAAGGCGGCACGGCTGCGCATCTGCCATCCGCCTGCGACGCGGGCAATCTCATAGGGGCGGTCCGACAGGGCAGCTGCGATATCTTCGATCACAAGGTCAATCGGGCATGACGGGCCAAGGACGCGGACAAGTATGGTGCGATCCACGGGTTCCGCGCTGGCAAACAGCACGGCTTCGGCACGGGCCATCCAGATCCGCCAACGATCCGCAGGGGCAAGTTCGGCCAGATCGGTGTCGAAGGGTTGCTCGGTCATGTCCATAGGGCCGGGCATAAGGCAGGCGCAGCTCTGGTGCCAAGGGCAGCAAGGCCATAGCCGTCGCTTTGCAACGGCCATGAGAATTCTTGCGCGAGGGTCGGGTTCAGCATCGGTCGAACCTAACAAGCTGCGGGGTCGGGGGGAAGGCCGCGACTAGCGGCGGCCTGCCAGAAGCAGCAGGAGATAAGCCCCACCCAGAAGCGCGGTCATCACCCCGATGGGCAGCGACATCCCCAGGGGCGCGCGCTGGCTGACAAGATCGGCCAGCATCAGAAGAAGCGCCCCCATCCCTGCCCCCGTCACCACCGGCACGGCGGGGGACCGGGTCAGGCGACGGGCCAGCTGTGGCGCGGCGAGTGCGACAAAGGCAATCGGTCCGGTTGCTGCGGTGGCGACCGAGGCCAGCCCGACCCCGGCGAGGACCAGCATCAGCTGCGCCCGCCCGCTGGCCACCCCAAGTTGCTGTGCGGTATCCGTCCCCATTTCCAGCAGCGACAGCCGTCGGGCATGGGCCAGAATGACCGGGGCAAACACCAGCAGCCCGGAGGCGGCCAGCGTCACATGGGTCCAGTTCCGCGCGGACAGTGATCCGGCCAGCCAGATATGCGCGGACATGGCGCGTTCCAGATCGCCCATGGTCATCAGCAACGTGTTGACAGCTGTCAACACTGCACCGGTGCCGATGCCCACAAGGATCAGCCGATAGCCGCCACCGCGGCGCGCGAGCATCAGGACCAGAACCGCGGTCAGCAGCCCTGCGGCAACGGCGGCGGCGGCAATCCCCGCTGCCCCGGCATCGAACAGGATGATCTGCACGATGGCACCCGTTGCCGCCCCGGTGGTGAAGCCGATCACATCGGGCGAGCCAAGCGCATTGCGCGACAGCGATTGGAAGACCGCGCCCGACATGCCAAGCGCCGCGCCCACCAGCGCCGCGGTCAGCATCCGTGGCAGGCGGATGCGGCGGATCACCCGGGTCAGTGTCAGATCATCGCCCTGCCCCGTCAGCCCACCCAGCACCTGCCCGGGGGTAAGGCTCGCGGTGCCGGTGGCCAGCAGCGCCATGGCGACCACAAGGCAAAGCGCTAGCAGGATCAGACCCACGGCCACCGAACGTGGCCGCCAGAGGATCGAGACCTTCCCGATCCGGGTGAGACGCTGGCCTGCGGGGATCACAGCTGCACCATCCGGTGCCGCCGCACCACATGGACGAAGAACGGCCCGCCCAGCAATGCGGTGACGATGCCGGCTGGCACCTCCTGCGGGACAGCGACGACGCGGCCGATGATGTCCGCCGAAAGCAGCAGGATCGCGGCGAACAACCCCGACAGCGGCAGGAGGCGGCGGTTGTCCGGCCCGGTCAGCGCGCGGGCCAGGTGCGGCGCCACTAGCCCGGCAAAGCCGATGGGACCCGCCGCCGCGGTTGCTGCTCCGGCCAGCACCATGACGGCAAGACAGGCCATGGCCCAGATCCGCCCGGGCCGAAGACCAAGCCCCTGCCCTATCTCGGCCCCCAGAGCCAGCGCATTCAGCGCCGGGGAAAGCGCCAGCGCCAGCCCGCCCCCGGCCAGAAGCGCGAGGGACAGCGGCAGCAGAACCACCAGCCCGCGCCCGTCCAGAGCCCCTGCCCCCCAGTTGCGGAAAATGTCCAGCACCTCCAGCCCGCCGTTCAAGATCATCAGGCTGGCCAGCGCGCCCAGAACCACAGACAGACCGACACCGGCCAGCACCAGTCGGACCGGGTCTGTGCCACTCTGATGCGCGCGGCCCAGCAGGAAGACCGCGGCCCCGGCCAGACCGGCGCCCAGAAAGCCGAACCAGACATATTGCGCCATTGTTGTCAGGCCCAGAACAGCGGCGCCCAGAACCACCGCCACCGCGGCCCCGGCGTTCACCCCCAGAAGCCCCGGCTCGGCCAGCGGGTTCCGGGTGACAGCTTGCATCACGCCACCCGCAATGCCGAAGGCGGCCCCGGCCAGCAGTGCCAGAAGGCTGCGGGGCAGGCGCAATTCGCGCAGCACAAGATGCAGGTCGTTTGTGGGGTCAAAGGCGGTCAGTGCGGCCCAGACCTGAGCGGGCGGCACGGTGCGCGCGCCGATCATCAGGCTGGCCAGCATCAGGGCGGCAAGGGCGGGCAGCCCCACAGCCCAGCCAAGCCGCGCGCCGGTCATTTGGTGAAATAGGGGGCGAGGGTGCGGATGATCTCCAGCCCCGAATAGTAGTCCACCCGGAACGAGGTGGGGCCCAGCGGATAGACTCTGCCTTCGCGCACGGCGGGCAGGTTGGCCAGCACCGGATCAGCGCGGAAGGCCGCCACAGTCTCTGGGGTGCCGTTCAGGAGGAAAACGCTGTCTCCGGCAATGGCAGCCGGCAGAACCTCATGCGAGATGAAGTCAAAATCTCCGGGGCGGACGATCTGGCCCTCCAGCGCGGGCGGAAGGCCCGTGACGGTGAAGCCCAGATCGGCCAGAACCTTCGCCTGCGCGCTGGAGGGCCGGCTGACGGCATAGGTCCCGGCGAAATTGTAGGAGACGATGCTGACTGTGCCGTCGGGGCGGGTGAAGGTTGCTTTCGCGCGGGCGGCCCGTTCCGCGAAATCTTGCGTCACGCGGGCCACGTCTTCCTCATGCCCGGTGGCATGGCCCAGCCGGGCGGCCAGCTCCTCCCAACTGTCGGTGGAATAGTCCAGCACCATCACCGGCATGTCCTGCGCCTGCAGTTCCGCCACGAAGGGCAGGGCGCTGTCACCCCCGGTGGCCGAGACGATGACGAGGTCTGGTTCCGCGATTACCAGCGCTTCGATATCGAAGGCGAGGTTGGGATAAAGCACCTCGACCCCGCGCGCATGGGCAATTTCCGCCCATTGCCGGAAGAAGCCGTTGTCATCTGTCAACGGTCCGGTCACGGCGGCGGCGGTCGCGATGACCGGCGCGTCGATGGCAAGGAGGATGCCGGTCAGGCTGGGGGAGGTGGAGACGATGCGCTGTGGCGGCGCCTGCAGCACGAGGTCGCCCCCGGGCTGCGCTATGGTACGGGGCCAGTCCTCGGCCGCGGCGGTCAGGGGGGCGATAAGGAGCAGGGGGAGGGAGAGACGGAGAAACATCGGCGGTCTTCCTCAGATCGGCAGGTCTTCGTCGCGGAACTGTTCCAGCCGGCCACCCGCGGCACGCAGGGCCTCGTATTCGCTCAGCCGGATCCGGTCGAGGTCGCTGCTGCTGGCGCCGCGCTTCCAGTAGCCAAAGACGCGCAGATCGTCGCGCGCCATGCCTGCGGCGCGGAAATGGCTGCGGATGTCGCGCATCTCCTGCCGTTCGCCTGCGGCCCAGAGGGTCCAGCCCGCAGGATTCGAAAGAGCGGCGCGGGCGGTGGCGAACAGGCGGCCGGTGCTGCCCGGCGGTTGATCGGGGCGGCGCGACAGCAGGTGGAGGTCCACGCCGTTGACCTTTGGCAATTCGGCAAAGGCGGCGGCATCGCCGGTTTCCACCCAGACCGTGCCGGGTGCGCCCGAAGGCCATGCCGTCAGGATGGCATGAACGGCGGGGAGGGCGGTCTCATCGGCCAGCACCGCGGCACGGCGGTCGGGCAGGTGGGCTGGTACGAAATGCTGGCGCGGGCCGGTCATGAAGACCTGCGTGCCGGGCCGGGCCGCAGAAAGCCAGCGCATGGCGGGGCTGTCATCTTCATGCAGCACAAAGTCGATCTCGGCCAGACCGGTCAGGGCATCGAAGCTGCGGATGGTATAGACGCGCGAGATGGGGCGTTCGCCGGGAGGGCATTCCACCTCGATCCGGACGGCGACATTGGGCTGGGCCCAGGCCTCGGGCTGGTGGGTCACGATCCGGCCGGTGACGCGCGCGACCGAAGGCGCGGGCCGGGCGATGGCGGTGACCGTCAGGGTCAGCCGCTCCATCTCTCGCATATGGTCGTCCTGCGACAGAAGGTCGTTCCTGTCTTCGACGCTTTCGCTTTGGGGCCGGGCCATGGCATCCTTTCCCGGGCCCCCGCGGAGGCCCGCATCTGGCAGATCTGGGGGAAGATGGCTGCGGCCCCGGATCGGGCGCTGGCTGTGGCCATATTGCAGAGCGCATTCCGCAATGCAATACACAGGGCCTGCTGTCAAAGGAGAGCCGCCCATGCCGGACCGCCTGCAGGCCAGAGGGATCACCCTGCGATATGACGCGCAGACGATCCTGCAGGGGCTGTCGCTGACGATTCCCGACGGATCGTTCACCGCCATCGTCGGGCCGAATGCCTGCGGCAAGTCCACGCTGCTGCGGGCGCTGGCGCGGCTGTTGCCTCCTGCGGCAGGGCAGGTCGTGCTGGACGGCCGCGCGATTTCCGAGCTTCCCACCCGGGAGGTGGCGCGGCGGCTGGGTCTTTTGCCGCAATCGCCTGCGGCGCCGGATGGCATCACCGTGGCCGATCTGGTGGCGCGGGGGCGCTTTCCGCATCAGAGCTTTCTGCGGCAATGGTCCCCGGAGGATGCCGCGGCGGTGGAGGCTGCGCTGGAGGCCACCGGCACCGCGGCACTGGCCGGGCGGCGGGTGGCGGATCTGTCAGGCGGGCAGCGACAACGGGTCTGGATCGCGATGGCGCTGGCGCAGGAGACGCCGATCCTGTTGCTGGACGAGCCGACGACCTGGCTGGACATCGTGCATCAGGTGGATCTGCTGGAGCTTCTGTCGCGGCTGAACCGGCAGGGGCGCACGGTGGTGGCGGTCCTGCATGAGCTGAACCTGGCCTTCCGCTATGCGACCCATCTGGTGGCGATGCGCGACGGGGCGATCCTGGCCGAGGGCGCGCCCGATCAGATCGTGACCGAGGCGCTGATGGCGCGGGTCTTCGGGCTGGAGGCGCTGGTGATGCCCGATCCGGTGACGGGGCGACCGATGGTTGTACCGCGGGGCCGGCCGGAGGCCGATCCGGCCTAGCCGAAGGCTGAGATGCCGCCGGTGGCGCGGTTGATCACGCGGGACACCTCTTGCAGGGCGAGGCGATCTTCGGGCCGGTGCAGTCGACCCAGATCGGTGACGGTTGTCACCACGCAGACCAGTTCGCCCTGCGCGTCCAGAACGGGGGCGGCCTGTCCGGTCACATCGGGCAGCAGATGGCTGGTCATCTCGGCCCAGGCCTCGCTGCGGATACGGTCGGTGACGGCGCGGCCGGGCGGAGTGCCGCGGAAATGCGGCGGCTGGATGCGGCGAGCGGCCTCGACCTGGGCCTTGGGCAGGTGGGACTGAAACACCAACCCGCAGGCAGTGTTGTCGATCGGCAGCACATCGCCCAGACTGACCGGAGAGATGCCGAACAGCGCGCTGCGATACCAGCGCACGAGGGTGGGCCCGCGGTCTGTCCAGATGGCGACGCCGCCGCTCATCGCCTGATTGGCGGCCAGCTGCTTCATTTGTGCCCCGGCCAGTTCCACCGCATCGACCCGGCGCAGGGCGGCAATGCCGATGCCAAGGGCGGCGGGGCCAAGGTCATAATGGCTGCTGACCGGATCCTGCACGGCCAGACCCTCCTTGACCAGGCTTTGCATGTAGCGGTGCGCGGTGGACCGGCCGGCACGTGACAGCCGGGCCAGTTCGGACAGGGGCAGGGGGCGTTCGGCCGCGGCAAGGATGGTCAGGAAACGCATCGCGATGGAGATCGACTGGATCGTGGTCGCGCGCTTCTGCCCCGCGGCCTGCGGATCGTCGTCGAGGATCATCTCGAACTCCATCATCGCCTGGGTCTCCTTGGCCTCGGGTCCGGGTGTGACAGTAGTGTCCCGGCCGCGGAAAGGTAAAGTCCCTTCACCCGGGCGTGATTGACATGCGGAATGCGTCATGCAATGCGGACGATATGCAGCCAGCAGGGTGTTCCCGGCCAGCCGTGACACATCACAGCGGGAACACATCATGCGTGAGATTCAGCGGGGACGGCTGGCGCGGACCGCCAGCCTGATTTCGATCATTGCCGCCATGGCCGCCTTGCCGGCCGGGGCGCAGACGGCGGAGGGCACCACCTTTCTGGGCCGCATCATCATCACCGGCGAAAAGATCGCGCGGGATCTGATGCGGACCGCCTCGTCCGTATCTGTCATCGGGGATGAGGAGCTGGCCCGCGAAAAGCCGGGCAAGGACGATATCCACACGGTTCTGGCGGGCACGGCCAATGTGCTTTACGCCGACAATGTCAGCGCGCCGATCATCCGCGGGCAGGACATGCAGGGCGCGCATACCGGCGCAAGCTCGTTCTTTGCGGGGGCGGTGCCGCGGGGCACGATCAACCTTGACGGCCATTACCTGAACTACAACGAGCTGTATTTCGGCGCGACCTCGACCTGGGATGTCGCCACGGTCGAGGTGTTCCGCGGGCCGCAGACCACCTCGCAGGGGGCGAATGCGATTGCGGGGGCCATCGTGGTCAATACCAAGGACCCGACCTTTGAGCGCGAGGGCGCCTACCGGCTGGAATTCGGCAATTACGGGCAGCGCCGCGCCTCGGTCATGTGGTCGGGGCCGATCACCGATCAGCTGGCCGCCCGTGTCGCACTGGATTACAGCGCGCGGGACACGTTCATCGACTATATCGGCACGAGTTTCCGGCAGAATTCCATCGGGCAGGATTTCCGGTCGCTGAACGGGCGGGTTAAGCTGCTGTGGCTACCTTCGGACATTGACGGGCTGGAGGTGAAGTTCACCTACAGCCACAGCGACATGATCCGGCCAAGCGCCGAGGGGGCAGGGCCGCCCTATGAGGATCTGAACTCGATCACCATGTTCATGCCGGGCTGGGACCAGACCACGCAGACGGGAATTCTGGACGTGGATTACGATCTGGGCAACGGGCTGGTGTTCAATACGAAGACTCAGTTCTCGAAATCCGACATCGACCGGCGGGTCGGGTTGGCGACGGCGGGCGATGCCGATGTGACGCAGGACAACTGGTCGAACGAGACGAAGCTGACCTTCGGCACCGAAGAGGACACGTTCAGCGGCGTCGCGGGCCTGTATGTCGCCTACACCCATCAGGACGAGGTGCTGAACCAGGGCGGGATATCGACCTTTGAAGACCGCAAGAACAATCTTGGCGTCTATGCCGAACTGAACTGGCGCCCGGATGCGCAATGGACGCTGACGGGCGGCCTGCGCTATCACCGCGACCATATCCGCCGTGCGGGCGATGTATCGCCCCTGTTCGCCAGCAGCGATCTTGATTTCGACCGGGTCTTTGAAGAGGTGCTGCCGAAAGTCAGCATCGCCTATGCGGCGACGGAGGAATGGACCTTCGGCGCCATGGTCAGCAAGGGCTACAACCCCGGCGGCAGCTCGCTCGACTTCACGGGCTCCAAGACCTGGAGCGCGTTCGATGCGGAAACCGTCTGGAATTATGAACTGTTCACCCGGGCAACCCTGCTGGAGGACCGGCTGCGGCTGACGGGCAACCTGTTCTACATGGATTACACCGATGCGCAGCACAGCATCTCGCAGCCGATCGGCGGGGTGACCTATGTGCGCACCTTCAATGCGGAAAAGGCGCATTCCTACGGGCTGGAGCTTTCGGCGGAATATCAGCCGTCCGATGCCCTTACCCTGCGGGGAAGCGCGGGTCTGCTGAAGACGAAGTTCGACGAGATTTCCGCCTATCCGGAATATGAAGGCAACGAATTCCAGCGCTCGCCCGGCAAGATGTTCAGCCTTGGGGCGAACTGGGCCATCACCGACAGCCTGACGGTGGGCGGGCAGGTTCGCTATGTGGACGGATACTATTCCAACTCGGCCAATACGCCGATCTATGCCATCGACGGCTATGCCCTGGCCGATCTGAATGCCAGCTACCGCATCCGCGACGGGCTGGAGCTTTACGGTTATGTGAACAACCTGTTTGATGAACGCACACCCGTGCTTCTGGAACCCGCACGGGGCGATGTGGTCTTCACGCAGGGCAGCATGACCTCGCCCCGGATGGTGGGCATCGGCATCCGCGGCACGTTCTGAGGCGGCGAAGCATGACGACGGCCTGTTCCGGTAGCGGGGCCGGCCGCTTTACGGAAAGGACAGGCAGGGCGATGAAGCTCCGACCGAAACTGTGCATCGGCATGTCGCTGGCCCCCACATGGCTGGCCAACGAGGGCTGGCGGGCCGAAGGCAGCGGGATCGAGGGGCTTTATGGGCTGGAGCTGGCCGCCGATGTGGCCTGCCGGGCCGAGGCGGCGCATCTGGATTTTGTCTTCCGGCCCGACGCCAGTTTCCTGCCGCTGCCGGTTATGGAGCAATCGTTCGGATTTTCCAGTCTGGACCCGATGCTGCTGATCACGGCGCTGATGCACAGGACGCGGAAGATCGGTCTTCTGACCACGATCTCCACGACGTTTGGCGAGCCCTATCTGGTGGCGCGGCAGCTGATGTCGCTGCATTGGCTGTCGCAGGGGAGGGCAGGGTGGAATGTGGTGACCGCGCTGCAGGGGCACGAGAATTTCTCGATGACGGACATGCCGGGGGCCGAGGCGCGTTATGCAAGGGCGAATGAATTCGCCGATGTGGTGCGGGCGCTGTGGGCCAGCTTTCCGGCAGAGGCGCTGGTGGTGGACCGGGCCTCGGGCCGTTATGCCGACACTGACCTGATCCTGCCGATCGACCACCGCGGCGCCTATTTCGCGGTCAAGGGGCCGATGAACCTGCCGGAATATCCGGGCCCGCGGCTGCCGCTGATGCAGGCGGGCGGGTCGGCGGCGGGGGTGGATTTCGCGGGCCGGATTGCGGATATGGTCTTCGGCCTGACGCAGGACATCGACAGCGCGCGGAGCATGCGGGCACAGCTGAGCGCGCGGGCGCTGGCGCATCGCCGACAGCCGCGCGATCTGCGGCTTCTGCCGGGGCTGAGCCTGTATCTGGGCGACACGCGGGAAGAGGCGCAGGCGCTGTTTCAGGCCAATCACGTCCGGGTGACGCGCGACCAGCGGCTGGCGCGGGTGACCGAGGCGCTTGGCGTCGATCTGAAAGGCTGGCCCGATGACCGGCGGCTGACGGCGGCCGATCTGCCGGCGGGCTTTGTCTCGGCCCGCAGCCCTGCGCATTGCGACACGATCCGCCGCATTGTCGAGCGGGAGGCGCCGCAACTGGGCGAGCTGCTGGCGCGGCCGGAGATCCTGGCCTCGATCCACTGGCAGATCGTCGGCACGGTGGAGGATGCGGCGGAGGAGATCACCCGCTGGTTCGAGGCGGGGGCCATTGACGGTTTCATTGCGGTGCCGGGCGGATCGGTCCGGTCGCTGGAGCTGACGTTGGGGGAACTGGTGCCGCGTCTGGCCGAAGCGGGGCTGTTCCGGAAGGATTACAGCGGAGATACCTTCCTGCACCATCTGACCGAGGATTGATCTGACCGAAGATCGAGCGTTCAGCCCGCCCGGGCCAGCGTGCTGCGCCGCGCCTCGGCCAGAAGGGCCTGAACCGGGGCGGCGCGGGGTTCGCGGGCGGCGGCGACCAGAATGACCGGGGTGCCGGGGCCGGGCAGGGGGCGCATGCGCAGCGTATCGTCCAGCAGGGTGCGGACCAGCCGTTCCGGCACCACCGACAGCCATTTCCCGGTGCGGACATGGCCGATGATTGCAAGGATGGAATTGGAATCGACCTGTGGCTGCGCGCGGACCCCGGCGGCCAGCAGCCGCTCTTCCACGATGCGGCGGTTCTGCATCTCTCCGGACAGAAGGCAGAGCGGGAAATCCGCGATGTCGGACCAGCCCGCACGGCCCGTCTGTGCCAGCGGATGCCCGGCCGACATCAGCAGGCACAGACGTTCGTCATAAAGCGGCACGGCGGTGTGGCGCGGCGGGACGGTTTCGGCATAGGTGATCCCGGCATCCAGATCGAAACGGTCGATCCCGGCGGCAATTTCGGCCGCGGAGCGCGAGAGGATGGTGACGGTGATCCCCGGATGCCGGGCGGTCAGCGGCGCCACCAGCTCTGCCACCATGGGAAGCGCGGTCGGGATCACCCCCAGACGGATGCGCCCGGACAGGTTCTGCCGGGACGAGCGTGCCTCGTCCTTCAGGGCGCGCACCTCGGCCAGAATGGCGCGGGCGCGGATCAGCACGGCTTCGCCTTCCGGGGTCAGGCCCTGAAAGCGCGATCCGCGCAGCACCAGCGGCACGCCAAGCGTGTCTTCCAGTTGCATGATGGCCGAAGACAGCGTGGGCTGTGTCACCCCAACCGCCAGCGAGGCCCGGCCGAAATGGCGCGCCCGCGCCAGTTCGACGAACATTTCCAGCTTGTCGATCATGGGATTGTCCCGGGCATGGCGCCGCGCCCCCTTTTGACAGGGGCGCGGCGGGGGCGGCTCAGAACATCGCGGCGGTTTTCACCAGGGTGAACCACGCGCCCCAGAGGACCGGGATTGCCACCACAGCCCAGGCCAGAGCGGCGGGCAGGTCGAACCGGCCCTTGTCGATCCCGTAGGAGCCGTATTGCACCGTGGCGGCGGTCGCGGCGGTGCGGGCCTGAAGGGCGGCGACTTCTTCCGCGCTCATGAACCATTTCTGGTCCAGCGGGCGGACAAGGGCATTGGCGATGAGGCCCACCACCAGCATGCCGCAAAGGACATAGATGGTGACGGTATAGGCATCGGCGCCCGACAGGCCGCGGTCCACCTGATACTGGCGGATGTAGTTCACGACGACCGGGCCAAGGATGCCCGCGGTGGCCCATGCCGTCAGCAGCCGGCCATGGATCGCGCCGACGAACTGGGTGCCGAAGATGTCGGCCAGATAGGCCGGGATCGTGGCAAAGCCGCCACCATACATCGACAGGATGATACAGAAGGCCGCAACGAAGAGCAGCTGGCTGCCCATTTGCGCGAAGGTGGGCGCCGAGGCGTAAAGCACGATGCCCAGGATGAAGAACACGAAATAGGTGTTCTTGCGGCCCAGCTTGTCCGACATCGACGCCCAGAAGAACCGGCCGATGATATTGAACAGCGACAGAAGCGAGGTGAAGCCCGCGGCGATGCCGGCGATCGCCAGCTTCTGGTCGGCATTCAGATCGGAAAAGCTCAGCTCGGGCAGGCCCAGCAGACGCCCGCCGAAGATTTCCTGCAAGAGCGGCGAGGCGGCGCCAAGGATGCCGATTCCGGCCGAGACGTTCATGCAGAGGACGATCCAGATCAGCCAGAACTGCTTTGTCTTGTGGGCGTCGCGCAGGTGGACGTGATGCTGGGTGATCATGGTGTTCTTGCTGGGCGGCGGGGGCGTCCAGCCTTCGGGGCGCCAGCCGGCGGGCGGGATGCGATAGCCGAAGGCGCCGCCCATCATGAAGCAGAGGTAGAGGATGGCCATGACAAGGAAGGTCTGCCACACGCCGGGGCTGGTGTCGGTGGCGAAATGCTGCATCAGCTGCTGCGCCAGAGGAGAGCCCACCATGGCACCGCCGCCGAAGCCCATGATCGCCATGCCGGTGGCCATGCCGCGGCGGTCGGGGAACCATTTGATCAGGGTCGAGACGGGCGAGATATAGCCCAGACCCAGACCGATGCCGCCGATGACACCCAACCCCAGCCACATGATCCAGAGCTGGTGGGTGTAGACGCCGATCGCCCCGATGGCGATGCCGCCGCACCAGCAGCAGGCCGAGACGAAGCCCGCCTTGCGCGGACCCACCCGCTCCAGCCAGCCGCCCCAGATGGCGGCGGAGCAGCCCAGAAGCACGAAGAACAGCGTGTAGATCCAGCCCAGATCGGCCATGCGCCAGTTGCATTCGGTGCTGAACAGCGCCGAGCCGAGGCCCATGGCCTTGCAGGCCTCGGTCACCTCGCCGGGGATGGCGGCGGTCAGCGGCAGCCAGAACACCGAAAAGCCATAGGCCATGCCGATGCAGAGGTGGATGGCCAGCGCCGCGGGCGGCACCAGCCAGCGGTTGAAGCCGGGTTTCGCGATGATCCTTTCGCGGTCCAGAAGGCCGGGAGATCCCCCGGCATATCCTTCGGTGGCAGTCGTCATACGGTCCCTCCCTTGCCCTCGACGGGGCGGTCACAAGGAAGGTTGCGCCCGGCCGCCCGCGCGTGCCGTGGCCCGCGGGATGTGGCAGCACAGGCTCCTCCCTCGGGAAAGGGATATGCGCAGATCGTGCCAGCTGGCCGGGTGCCGCCGAAGATCGGTTTTTCCTATGGATTGACGGGATGACCCGCGCGTCCGCGGGACAGATTGTCGCAGGGGGCGGACAGAATGTCCGCGATGCGCGCCGACCGGGGCAGGGGGATCAGGCCGCTTCGGGCAGCCACAGGGTGAAGCGGGTGCCGTGACCGGGTGTGCTTTGGGCCGAGATTTCGCCGCCCTGCCGGTCGATCAGGGTGCGGCAGACGGCAAGGCCCAGCCCGGTGCCGCCATCGGGTCTTGTGGTGAAGAACGGTTCGAAAATGCGGGCCAGCGTGGCGGCATCCATGCCGGTGCCGGTATCGGCCACGGTGATCCGCACGCCGGGGGTGGCGCCGCGGTCATCATCGGCCGAGGCGATGGTGATCGTCCCGCCCTCGGGCATGGCATGGATGGCGTTCACGATCAGGTTGATCAGCACCTGCTGCAGCTCGGTCCGGTTCATCAGCACGGGCCGGTCGCTTTGCAGATCCTGCCGCAGCTCTACCCCGCCGCGGGTCAGCAGGTGGCGGACAAGGGGCAGGCAATCGGCCACGGCGGCGCGGGTGTCGGTGCGTTCGGCCCAGCCGGCATATTCCTCGGGCCGGGCGAATTGCAGCAACCGGCTGACGATCAGGCTGATGCGGTGCACCTGTTCGTCCAGCAGGCGGAATTCGGTTGCCGCCTCGGTTGCGCGGTCGCCCATGATCTCCCGCAACAGGTCCAGATTGCCCTGGATGACGGCGACGGGATTGTTGATCTCATGCGCGACGCCGGCGGTGATCTCGCCCACGGCGGCCAGCTTTTCCGACAGGATCAGCTGTTTCGTCGCGGCCTCCAGCTCCAGATTGGCACGGCGGAGGTCGGCGGTGCGGGCCTCGACCCGGGCGGACAGATCCTCGTTCCAGGCCCGCAGCTCGCGGTCGCGTTCCTGCAGCTGGTCCAGCAGGTGGTCCAGATGGACGGCGACGCGGCCGATTTCATCGGCGCCGCGGGTCACCCCGGTGCGGGCGCCCAGATTGCCGCCCTCGACCTGTGCCAGCGTGCCGGTCACCCGCTCCAGCGGGCGGAAGACCCCGCGGGCCCAGCGAAGGAAGACCGGCACCGATACGGCGGTGACCGCGACGAAGGCCAGCCCGATCAGCCAGAAGGTCTGCTGTTTGGCGGCGGCGAAGGGGGCTTCGGTGAAACCGACATACAGCATGCCCACCCGCGCGCCGCTGCTGTCGGTGACGGGTTCATAGGCCGAGATATACCAGTCGTTCACCACGAAGGCGCGGTCCAGCCATGTGGTGCCTTCGCCCAGCACCCGGCCCCGCACCTCGGCCGAGACGCGGGTGCCAAGGGCGCGGCGTCCCTCGAACAGGCGGACATTGGTCGAGATGCGCACATCGTCCAGAAACAGCGTGGCGGTGCCCTGGCTGCCTTCGGGCAGGCTGCCGGTGCGGTAGACCAGATCATTGATCGTGTCGATGAAGACAAGGTTCTGGTTCAGCAGGATGCCCCCCACCAGCGCGCCGGTGCTGCCGCCGGGCAGGGCGACCGGGGTGGCGGTGTGGATGACCATGCCGCGGTCTTCGGTGGTGCGGTCGGTGGGCGTGGCATTGCGGGTTTCGACCAGCGGCAGCCGCGCGCGTTCCGCCAGAGCCGGAGACAGCGCCGCCAGCGCGGCATTGGGAAAGATGTCGATAGCGGTGCCGCCCCGGCCCTGAAGCGCGGCCCGGGTCAGCCCATCGGTGCCGGGGGGCCGGGCGCCCGGCGGACTGGCGGCGGTGACGCGCCCGTCGGGACCGAGGATATAGAGGAAATCCAGCCCCATCTCGGCCCGCTTGCGGTCCAGAAGTGCGGCAGGATCGGCGGTGGTGGCAAATTCCACCGATCCGCCAAGCGCGGTGACCCGTTCGCCGGTGCCTTCAAGGATGCGGGCGAGATACTGGCGGGCGACGGTCAGGTCGCTGCCAACCTTGGTGATGAGAAGCTGGTCGAACTTGGCCGACCAGCGCAGGACGGTGATGCCAAGGAACAGCGGCAGGATCACCAAGGTTGGCAGAAGCGCGATGGCCAGAAGCCGGTGCCGGACAGATCGCGCGCGGGCAGGGGCACGGGCGACCGCAGGCCCGCTGGCGGGATCAGCCATGCCCGCCCGACAGCCGCCGGTCGATCGTCTTGCGCGAGATGCCAAGCCGCAGCGCCGCGGCCTCGCGGTCGCCGCCGGTGGCGTCCAGCGTGGTCAGGATGGCCTGCCGCTCGATCTCGGCCAGCGTGACGGGGGGCAGCTGCGCGGATGTGGCGCTGAAGTCGGGCGGAAAGCGGCCAAGGATCAGCGCGCGTTCGATCAGGTTGCGCAGCTCGCGCACATTGCCGGGCCAGCGATAGGCCTGCAGTCCGGCGCGCACGGCCCCGTCGATGGGGACCGGCGGCATCCCCAGCTGGACCGAGAGTTTCTGCATGAACAGATCGGCCAGATCCTGCACATCGCTGCCGCGTTCACACAGGGGCGGCATATCCAGCGTCAGGACATTGATGCGATATAGAAGATCGGCGCGGAACCGGCCTTCGGCCACGGCACGGTCCAGATCGGCATTGGTGGCGCAGAGAAGGCGCACATCCACCGGCACCTCGCGTTCCGAACCCAGCGGGCGGACACGGCGGTCCTCGATCACGCGCAGAAGTTTCGCCTGAACGGGCAGGGGAAGTTCGCCGATCTCGTCCAGAAACAGCGTGCCGCCGCGGGCATGCAGGAACAGCCCGTCGCGGGTCTGCACGGCGCCGGTGAAGGCGCCCTTCAGATGGCCGAACAACTCTGTCTCGACCATGTCATGCGGGATGGCGGCGCAGTTCACCGGCACGAAGGGGCGTTCGGCCCGGTCCGAAAGCTGATGGATCATCCGGGCCGCCACCTCCTTGCCGCTGCCAGACGGGCCGGTCAGCAGCACGGTGGAGGGCAGCGGCGCCACCCGGGCGATGGTATCGCGGATCGCCTCGATCGCGGCAGAGGCGCCGATCAGCCGGTCGCGCAGCAGGATATGGTCGGCATGGGCCTTCAGCTCATGGCGCAGGACATGGTTTTCCCGCTCCAGCCGGACCCGTTCCAGACAGCGGGCGACGGCGTTCAGGATCTGGTTCGACCGGAAGGGTTTCAGCACGAAATCCGACGCCCCGGCCTGCAGCGCCTGGATGGCGGTTTCCAGATCGGCATAGGCGGTGATCAGGATCGCGGGCGGAAAGAAGCCCGAGGCGCGCTGTTCGGCCAGCCAGTCCACCCCGCGCTTGCCCTGCATGATGTTGTCGAGGATGACCACATCGAAATGCCCGGCGGCCAGTTTCCCGCCCGCCTCGGCGGTGCTGGAGGCCACTTCCAGCGTGCGGCAGCGCCCGCCCAGCACCCGCTGCAGGAAATGGCGCATGCCGGGTTCGTCATCGACGACAAGGATGGCGGCCTGCGCCAGCGCGGGTCCGAAATCGCTTGCAGGCAATTTCTGCGCGGCAGGCTCGGCTGTCCTGGCTGCTGCGGTCATTCATCCTCCTGCGGCCCGATGCAGGCTGCTCCCCCCGGGCAACCTTGCATCCCCGGCGCGGTCAGGCAAGTCTTGGCCGAAGGGAGGCGGGCAGAAATGGCGATCCGCACGGAACCGAGGGTGGCCCCGGGTGTGAGGCCCGCGGCGGTGCAGGTGCTGGCGTTGCTGGCGCTGGCCAATGACGGTTTGGCGGCGCAGCTGGCGGTGGCTGCGGCAGAAAATCCCGCGCTGCGGCTGATCCCGCCCGCGGGGCAATGGTCCGCGCTGTCCTTGCACGATCCCGACGGTGTGGCCGCTCCGGAGGGGGGGCTTCTGGCGCATGTGCTGCGCGAGATCGGGTTGCTGCGGCTGTCGCCCCGGGCGGCGGCGGTGGCGCGGCTTCTGGCCGGCGCGCTGGAGCCGACGGGATGGCTGTCGGAACCGCCGGCGCAGCTGGCCGCGGGATGGGGCCTGCCCCCGGCCGAGGTGGAGGCGGTGCTGGCGCAGCTGGCCGCCATCGACCCGCCGGGGCTTTTCGCGCGCGATCTGGCCGGATGCCTGCGGGCGCAGGCACAGGCGGCGGGGCAGCTGGATGCGGCGATGACGGCGGTTCTGGAGGATCTGCCGCGGCTGGCGGCGGGCGATGCGGCGGGGGTCGCCGCGGCGGCCGGGCTGGACCCGGGGGCGGTTCTGGCGGCGGTGCGGCGGCTGCGCGGCTATGATCCGAAGCCGGGGCTGCGCTTTGCCGGGCCGGTGCCGGTGCTGCCGCCCGATCTGCGGATCGCCCTGCGGGACGGGCGCTGGCAGGCAGAGCTGCATCCGGCGGCCCCCCGGGCCGAGCTTGCGCCTGCGGGTGGCGACCGCCGGGCTGCGCGGCGGATGCTGGCGGCAGTGGCGCGGCGCAACGCGGGCATCCTGTCGGTGGCGGAGGTGCTGGCGGCGGGGCAGGGGGCCTTTCTGTCGGGTGGAACGGATGTGCCTGCGGCCCTGACCTCGGCCATGGTGGCGGCGCAGACGGGGCTCAGCCGGGCGACGGTGAACCGTATTCTCTCCGGGCTGACGGCCGAGACGCCGCGCGGCACGCTGCGATTGCGGGCGCTGACGGCGCGGCCGGTGCGCGACGGCGGGCCTGCGGCCGCGGCGGTGCGGGCGCGGCTGGCGGCGCTGCTGCGGGGGCCTGCGCAAAGCGATGCGGCGCTGGCGCGGGTGCTGGCGGCCGAGGGTCTGCCGGTGGCGCGGCGGACGGTGGCCAAATATCGCGCGGGCCTTGCGCTTGGCTGAAACCGGCGCAACCTTGCCGATCGCTGCGGCGGGTTGCGCAAGGGGTTGCACAGCGCCGCCGGAGCCGCATCTTCGGCAGGGTCCCGGTGTTCGTCTCCGGGCCGCGCGTGACCATAACGAGAGGGGCCTTCATGACATCGTCCAGGACTTCCGCCCCTTCGCCCGCGCCGGGCAAACCCGACTGGGCCAAGACCCCGCGTGACCTGCGGCGCGAGGCGGCGGGTCCGCGCCCGGTCTGGCGGCGCTGGCTGTGGCCGGTGGTCGTTCTGGTCCTGTTGGGTGCGGGGGCGCTGTGGCTGGGCGGGCGCGGCGGCGAGCAGGTGGCGCAGGCGCCCGAAGGCGCGGCCACCGAAGGGGGAGAGCTGCTCTTGCATCCGCTGGACGTGACCGAGGTGACCCGCGGCACGCTGCGCGACACGCTGCAGGTGACGGGCACGCTGCAGCCGCGGATGCAGATCCAGATCAACAGCAAGGTGGCAGGGACGGTCGAGACGGTGACGGTCCGGCTGGGCGACCGGGTGACGCAGGGCGACCTGCTCTTGCAGATCGAGGCGGCGGCGCTGCGTATCCAGCTGGAGCAGCAGAAGGCCACGCTGGAGGCCAGCCGGGCGCAGCTGGCCCTGGCCGAGACCCAGGCGCTGCGGTCCGAGGAACTGGCCGACCGGGGCGTGTCCGCCTCGGCCGCGCTGGAGACGGCGCGCAGCAATCTGGATGTGCAGCGCGCGAATCTTGCGGTGCAGGAGGCGGTGGTGGCCGCGGCCGAGGTGGCGCTGCGCGATGCCACGGTGACGGCGGCCTTTGACGGCATCATCGCCGCGCGCGAGGTGGAGCCGGGCCAGAGTGTCGGCGCCGGGACCGCGCTGTTCCAGCTGGCCGATTTGTCCACCATGGTGGTGCGCGCCAATGTGCCGGTGGCCAGCAGCATCCGGCTGGAACCGGGGCAGACCGTGACCTTTACCATCGAGGGGCTGGCCGGGCGCAGCTTTCAGGGCCATGTCGAAGGCATCAGCCCGACCACGATTTCGGGCAGCCGCAACACGCCTGTCGTGGTGGTGGTGGAAAACCCCGAAGGCATTTTGCGCGGCGGCATGTTCGCCTCGGGCGATATCGTGCTGGAGATCGGCGAGGCGGCGATCGGCATTCCGGCGGGCAGCCTGCGCCAGGATGCCGAAGGCCCCTATGTCCTGAAGATCGACGGCGGCGTTCTGGTGCGGCAGGCGGTGGAGCCGGGCCGGCTGTGGGAGGGGGAGACGGTCATCGGCATCACCTCCGGGCTTGCGCCGGGGGACCGGATCGTCTCGGGCCGGTTGCCGGATCTGGATGCGGGCATGGCCGTCCGCGTGACGGAGACGCAGTGACATGTTCCTGACCCGGATCAGCGTCAGCCAGCCGGTCTTTGCCACGATGATCATGATCGCGATCATGGTCTTCGGGGTCTATTCCTGGCAGCGGCTGCCGGTCGAGCAGATGCCCAATGTCGATATTCCCGTTGTCGCCGTGGTGGTGGCCTATGAGGGCGCCTCGCCCGAGGCGGTGGAAAACGACATCGTGAAGCCCATCGAGGATGCGATGGCCACGATCAGCGGCATCGACAAGATCCAGTCCACCGCGCAGGCGGGGCAGGCGCTGGTCGTGCTGCAGTTCCGGCTGGAAGTCGCCTCGGCCGATGCGATGAACGATGTGCGCGACAAGCTGGCCGGGGTGGAGGCGGGCCTGCCCGATGCCGCGGGCAAGCCCACGCTTCTGCGGTTCGACCCGTCCTCCAGCCCGGTGATCTCGCTGGCGATCAGCTCGGCCAGCCGCCCGCTGGACGAGCTGACGCGGCTGACCGAGGACCGGGTGCTGAACCGGCTGCGCAATGTGGCGGGGGTGGGCAGTGTCACCGTGGTGGGCGGGCTGCCCACGCAGATCGGCGTGACGGTGGACCCGGACCGGCTGGCCTCGCACGGGGTGTCGATGGCTGAGGTGACGGCGGCCATTGCGGCCAACAGTGTGGACCTGCCCGCCGGCGCCATCACCGAAGGCGCGACCGAACAGTCGATCCAGATCAAGGGGCGGCTGGCCGGGATCGCCGATTTCCGCCGCATCATCGTGACCCGGCAGGGCGGAGAGCCGGTCTATCTGGCCGATGTGGCGGACGTGGCCGAAGGCGCGGCCGAGGCCACGAGCCTGGCCTTCCTGAACGGCGAACGCGCGCTGGCCGTGGATGTGATGAAGGTGCAGGGGTCGAACACGGTGCAGGTGGCGCGCGACGTGATCGCCGCCGCCGCGGCGCTGACCGGCGGTGTCCTGCCCGCGGATGTCAGCATCGAGGTGATCGCCAATGATGCCACCGCGGTCGAGGATTCGGTCGAGGCGGTGCAGAACATGCTGGCCGAAGGGGCGGTCCTGTCGGTGGTGATCGTGTTCCTGTTCCTGAATTCGTGGCGGTCCACCATCATCACCGGGCTGACCCTGCCGATTTCCATCATCGGCACCATGATCGCGCTGTTCTTCATGGGGTTCACGCTGAACATCATGACGCTGATGGCGCTGTCCTTGTCGGTGGGCATCCTGATCGACGATGCCATCGTGGTGCGGGAAAACATCATGCGCCATCTGCATATGGGCAAGGGCCACCTGCGCGCCGCGATCGAGGGGACGCAGGAGATCGGGCTGGCCGTGCTGGCCACCACGCTTTCGATCGTGGCGGTGTTCCTGCCCGTGGCCTTCATGGAAGGCATCATGGGCCGGTTCTTCCTGCAGTTCGGGCTGACCGTCTCGGTCGCGGTGCTGATCTCGCTTTTCGTGGCGTTTACGCTGGATCCGATGCTGTCCAGCGTCTGGTATGACCCGGCGGCAGAGCCGGATGCGAAGCGCGGCCCCTTGGGCCGGGCGGTGGCGCGGTTCGACGAGATGTTCACCGTGCTGACCCGGCATTATGTGGGCGTCCTGCGCTGGTCGCTGCGGCACCGGGTCATCACCCTTTCTGCGGCTTTGGGCCTGTTCCTTGGCAGCTTCTTCCTGATCCCGCTGGTGGGCGCGGAATTCCTGCCCGCGCAGGACAACGGCAAGGTGGTGGTGGGGCTGAAGACGGAAACCGGATCGTCGCTGGATTATACCGCGGCGCGCGCGGCGCAGGTGGAGGCGATCCTGCGCGCCCGACCCGAAGTGGCCACGACCTATGTCACCATCGGCGGCGGCAGTGTCGGATCGGGCGTGTCGAACGAGGCGTCCGTCACGGTGACGCTGGTGCCGCTGGACGCGCGCAGCCTTTCGGCCGAGGGGTTCGCCGCGCGGGCCCGGCAGGATCTGCAGGGCCTGCCCGGGCTGGAGCTGGTGGTCAGCGCCGATGACGGCTTTGGCGCGGGGGCAAAGCCCGTGCAGGTGGTGGTCTTCGGCGAGGATGTGACCACGCTGTCGCGGATCGGCGATCAGGTGGCCGAGCGGCTGTCGCGGATCGGCGGGCTGGAGGATATCGCCTCGTCCCTGAAGGCGGCGCAGCCGGTGGTGGGCATCCGGGTGGACAGCCAGCGCGCCAGCGAGATGGGCATTTCGGCCCGGCAGATCAGCGCGGCCCTGACCGCGATGACCAGCGGCGACACGGTGGCGAAATGGACCGCGCCGGACAGCAAGACCTATGATGTGGTGGTGCGGCTGGACAAGGCGGCACGCAGCCAGATCAGCGCCATCGGCAACCTGCCCATTGCCGTCAGCCCCGACGGGGGCGAGATGGTGCGGCTGGATCAGGTGGCCGAGGTGACGCGCATCTTCGGCCCGGCCGAAATCCTGCGCGAGGATCTGGACCGCCGCGTGACCATCGACGCGAACCTGTCGCCTGATGCCCCGGCCGATGTCTTTGCCCAGGTCAGCCGGATCACCACCGATATGGTGCTGCCCGAAGGCTATCGCTTCGGGCTGGGCGGCGATGCCGAGGAACTGGCCAATTCCGGCGCGGCGGCGGCCTCGGCGCTTCTGATGGCGGTGATCTTCATCTATCTGGTGCTGGCCTCGCAGTTCGGCAGCTTCGTGCAGCCTCTTGCGATCATGATGTCGCTGCCCCTGTCGCTGGTGGGGGTGGTGCTGGGGCTGCTGGCGGGCGGGTCCACCCTGAACATGATGTCGATGATCGGTTTCATCATGCTGATGGGCCTTGTGGTGAAGAACGCGATCCTCTTGGTGGACAATGCGAACCATCAGGTGCGTGACGGGGCGAACCTGTACGACGCGCTGCTGCATGCGGGCGAGGTGCGGTTCCGCCCCATCATCATGACCACGCTGGCGATGATTCTGGGCATGCTGCCGCTGGCGCTGAACCTGCATCAGGGCAGCAGCCAGAATGCGCCCATGGCTCATGCGGTGATCGGGGGGCTGATCTCGTCCACGCTGCTGACGCTGGTGGTGGTGCCGGTGATCCTGACCTATCTGGACGGATTTTCGCGCCGGGTGGCGCGGTTCCTGCCGAAGTCGCCCGAGGATCACGAGGCGGCTGAGGCGGCGGGCGGACGGGCGCCCTGAATGTCGGACGCCGCCCCGGTGGCAGCCGGGGCGGCGCGAAAACCTGCGGTCTGCCGGATTGCGCCGGCGCGCGGGCCCCTATTCGAACTGCGGGTCGATCTGGACGCGGTAGCCGTTCACCAGCCGGTTCGTCTCATTCGCCATGCCGACGACGCCCATCAGCTCTCCGAACATCTCGGGCGTCATGCCGGCCTTCTGTGCCGCGGCCGTATGGCTGGCGATGCAATAGCCGCAGTTGTTGGTGACCGAAACGGCGAGATAGACCATCTCCTTGACCACCGGATCCAGCGCGCCGGGGGCCATGACCTCCTTGACGCTTTCCCAGGTCCGCTTCAGACCCTTCGGGTCATTGGCCAGAAGCTTCCAGAAGTTGTTCACATCCTTCAGCCCGCGCGACTGCATGATGTCGTCGAAGACGGCCTTCACCTCGGGCGAGGCGTCCTTGTATTCGATCGGTTGGGGTCGGCTCATATTGTCCTCCTTTGACCTTGTCACGGTGGCAGGCTTGGGGGCGAGCCTGTTTCATTGCATTCCATGTGTCAATATGGCATGCAATATTGACCCGCTGCCGCATCGGTGCCGCAGCGCCTGCATCCTGCCCCCATCCCCTGCGCGCGCCATAGAGGAGAGCCCTGCGTGTCCTACAGCATCATCCAGCATACCACAGGCGGCCCCGAAGTCATGGAATGGACGGCGGTCGATCTGCCCGCCCCGGCCGAAGGGCAGGTGACCCTGCGCCATACCGCGATCGGAGTGAACTTCATCGACATCTACGTGCGCAAGGGGGCCTATCCGCTGATGACGCTGCCCGGCACCCCGGGGATGGAGGCCGCGGGCGTGGTCGAGGCCATCGGCCCGGGCGTCGCCGATCTGGCCGTGGGCCAGCGCGTGGCCTATGTGACCACCGCCCCCGGCGCCTATGCCGAGCGTCGCAACATGCCGGCGGAACGGTTGGTGCCGCTGCCCGATGACATTGCCGATCAGGATGCCGCCGCGCTGATGCTGAAGGGCATGACGGCCGAGCGGCTGCTGCACAAGACAGCCCCCGCGGTGGCCGGAGATACCATTCTGGTTCATGCGGCGGCGGGGGGCGTGGGGCTGTTGCTGTGTGCCTGGGCCAAGGCCATGGGCTGCACGGTGATCGGCACCGTGGGATCGACTGAGAAGGCGGAGCTGGCGCGCGCGGCCGGGGCGGATCATATCATCGACAGCCGCAGCGAGGACATTGCCGCCCGTGTGATGGAAATCACCGGGGGCAAGGGCGCGCAGAAGATCTATGACGGCGTGGGCAAGGACACGTTCGATGCCTCGCTGGCCGCGGTGGCGAAGTTCGGGCATCTGGTCAGCTTCGGCAATGCCTCTGGCGCGGTGCCGCCGGTGAACATCGCCGTGCTGGCGCCGAAATGCGTGGCGCTGTCGCGGCCGCAGGTCTTCCCCTATATCGCCGACCGCGCCGATCTGCTGGCCACGGCGGAAAATCTGTTCGCGGCGATGCGCAAGGGAATCATCACCGCGCAGGTGAACCACACCTACCCGCTGCGCGAGGCAGCCCGCGCGCATGAGGACCTTGAGGCGCGCCGCACCACCGGTCAGATCGTGCTTCTGGCCTGAGGCCATCGCTGCGGCCCGGCGGAAACCCTCTGCCGGGCCGTCCGGGCGCGCATCCGCCCGGCAGATTCGCCCGGATCATGCGGAGGGAATTCCCCCGGCGCCCGCGAATTTGGAACGCCCGCGCTGCGGCTGCCCGGAATTCCAGCACAAAGCCTTCGATCTTCGTGTATGACAAAAATATAAATTGCATACCAAAAATGATCATCGCATGCTAATTCCATCGACCGGTTGGAAATCGCCATGACCCTTGATCCTTCCCAGACTGCCGTTGACACCGTGCTGATCCATTCGGGCCGCGCGGGGGAAACCGGCCCGGTGAATGTGCCGGTGCACCGCGCCTCGACCATCCTGTTCGAGACGGTGGCTGATCTGGACGCCGCCAAGGGCAAACGGTTCGCCAAGGGCACGGTGTTCTATGGCCGCTTCGGCACGCCGGATACCTTTGCCTTCGAGGATTCGGTTTCTGCTCTGGAAGGGGCCGTGGCCACGGTGGCCACGCCTTCGGGTCTGGCCGCCTGCGTTCTGCCGCTGGTGGCGTTCCTCAAGCCGGGCGATCATGTGCTGGTGGCCGATACGGTCTATGAACCCACCCGGACCAGCCTGAACGCCTTTATCCGCCGGAACGGGGTTGAGGTGGAATATGTTGATCCGCGCGCCGATCTGGCGCCGCTGATCCGCGACACCACCCGGATGATCTATCTGGAAAGCCCCGGCTCGCTGACGTTCGAGGTGCAGGACCTTCCGGCCATCGCCGCGCTGGCGCGGGGCAGGGGGATCATCACCGTCTGCGACAACACCTGGGCCACCGGCTATTTTTGCCGCCCGCTGGAGCTGGGGATCGACATCGTGGTGCAGGCGGCGACGAAATATATCGTCGGCCATTCCGATGCGATGCTGGGCACCGTGTCGGTCGCTGATGCGGCCCTGCATCAGCCGCTGCGCGAGGCGGCGAACTGGATGGGCTATGCCGTGTCGCCCGATGCAGTCTATCTGGGCGCGCGCGGACTGCGCACGCTGGCGGCGCGGCTGAAGCAGCACCATGCGACCGGGCTTGACCTTGCCCGCTGGCTGGAGGGGCAGGCGGGCATCGCCCGCGTGTTGCACCCCGGCCTGCCGTCACATCCCGATCATGCGATCTTTGCCCGCGATTTCCGTGGTGCCTCGGGCCTGTTCTCGGTCCTTCTGGACACGACGGACCGCGCCGTGGCCGTCCGCTTTGCCGACAGCCTGCGGCTGTTCGGGCTGGGTTTCTCCTGGGGCGGGTTCGAAAGCCTTGTCCTGCCCGGCGACCCCGCCCATGCCCGCACCGCCACCCGCTGGGACGAACCGCGCCAGCTGGTGCGGCTGCATGCCGGGCTGGAAGATCCCGAAGACCTGCGCGCCGATCTGGCGCAGGCCCTGACACAGGCTTTCGGCGCCTGAGACGACCTGTTTTTTCAAGACTGCCCCACTCACGACTTCACCGATACGACCGTACCCGCCCGACGGGACGCCAACAGGAAAGGTAGACGAATGACGCTTTTCTCCAGATCCCTTCAGGGCCTTGCGCTTGGCCTTGGCGTGATGGCGGGTTCCGCCGCCATGGCAGAGACGACCAACCTGGAATGGGCCTCGGGCTCGACCGGGGGCAGCTGGTTCACCATCGTGACCGGCCTGTCGAACATCATCATGGAAAAGAACCCCGATATCGCGATCCGCGTGGTGCCGGGCGGCGGGCGTGACAACCCGACCATGCTGGATGGCGGGATCAGCCAGATGGGCATGGGCATCGACTTTCTGGCCGCCGCCGCGGCCAAGGGGGAGGAACCCTATACCAAGGCGCATGTCGGCCTGACCTCGATGGGCGGCACCTGGGCGCCGGCCGAATTCCATATCATCGTGGATGCTGCCGAGACCCGCACCCTGGGCGAGATTCTGGCCGATCCGGCGGTGAAGGTGGGCACCTCGCCCAAGGCCACCTCGGAAGAGCTGACGCTGCAGCGCGCGCTGGCCTTCTATGACAACAGCGCCGAGAAGGTTTCGGCCGGCGGCGGCGCCGTGATCAACGGCACCTATACGCAGCTGGTTTCCGCCTTTGACGACAACCAGATCAACGTGATCTTCGGCGCGGGCTCTGTGCCCACCGGCATCGCGCTGGAGATCGAGAACGGCCGCCGTCCGGCCAAGCTGATCGCGATGGATGCGCCGCTGATGGATTACCTGTCCGCGACCTATGGCTATGGCAAGGGCGTGATCCCGGCCGGCAGCTATGAAAAGCTGCAGCCCGAAGGTGGCGACATTCCGGTCACCACGCTGGAGGCGCTGATCCTGGTCCATGAAAGCGTGTCCGAAGATGTGGTCTATCGCATGACCAAGACGCTGATCGAAAACCGTGACCGTTTCGGCAACATCTACAAGGTGCTGACGAAATACGATCCCGCCATCGCATGGCAGAACCAGCCGGTTCCGCTGCACCCGGGTGCCGAGAAAGCCTACAAGGAACTCGGCTTCATGAAGTAACCCAGATCCGGGGTGCGGTTTCGGCCGCGCCCCGGACCCGGCGCAAGGGACAGCCCCATGAGACAGCTTTACGGGCCGGTAAAATACGGCATGTGGTTCTGGTTGGCCGGTATGGCCGCACTGCATTTCTACTTTACCATCGGGGGCTATCCGCCGCCTCTGGAACTGGCCTCGCTGCACCTGCTGCTGGCTGTTCCTCCGGTCTTTATCCTCTATCCCGCAACGCCGAAATCGCCCACGCACCGCGCCACCGCGCTGGACTGGGTGCTGGCGGTGTCGGCGATCCTGCCCAGCCTTTATATCTGGCTGGACCCTGATCGCGTCTACAACCGCAGCGCCTATATAGACCCGCTGACCGTGACCGAGGTGGTTCTGGGCACGGTGATGACGCTTCTGGTGCTGGAGGCGGTGCGCCGCGCGCTGTCGGCGGTGCTGTCGGGGCTGGTCTGCGTCGTCATCCTTTATATGTTCGTCTGCAACCTGCTGCCGGGCGTCTGGTATTACCGCGACCTGCCTTATACGCAGGTGGTCGATATCCTTTACCTGATGAACGGCTCGGGCCTTTACGGCCAGCTGACCGGCATCTCGGCCACGATCGTGGCGACCTTTCTGGTCTTCGGCGCCTTCCTGCAGGCCAGCGGCATGGGCAATCTGTTCATGAACGTGGGCACCTTCGTCGCCGGGCGCTACACCGGCGGTCCGGCCAAGGTGGTGGTGGTGGAATCCGGTCTGTTCGGCATGACCAGCGGATCATCGGTGGCGAATGTGGTCGTGACCGGCGCCGTCACCATCCCCGAGATGAAGCGGATGGGTTTTCCCGCGCCCATGGCCGGCGGGATCGAGGCTGCCGCCTCGGTCGGGGGGCTGATCATGCCGCCGATCATGGGCGCCGCCGCCTTCGTCATGGCCGAGATGATCTCGGTGCCTTACGTCTCCATCGTCTCTGCCGCGGCCATCGGTGCGGTGCTTTACTATCTGGGCGTCTTCGTCTCGGTCCATTTCATGGCCAAGAAGCTGGGCATCCAGTCCCTGCCCAAGGATGAGATCGCCACCTTCAAGGATGTCTTGAAGGACATCCACTTCCTGATCCCGCTGGTCGTTCTGATGTGGCTGATGAGCGAGCGGTACTCGCCCTATTATTCGGCCTTCTGGGCAACGGTCGCGGTCTTCGTCTGCTCGTGGCTGCGGGTCCATACCCGCATGGGCTGGCGCAAGGTGCTGGAGGCTTTTGTCGATGCCGGTGCCACGATCTGTGTGATCGCGGTGGCGGTGGCGGCGGCCGGGATCATCACGGCGGGGCTGACGAACACCGGGCTGCTGCTGGCCTTTACCGGCATCATCAAGATGCTGGCGGGGGATTCGCTGCTGCTCCTGGTGCTGCTGGTCGCGCTCAGCTGCCTGTTTCTGGGCATGGGGGTGCCGACGACGCCTGCCTATATCATCACGGCCGCCATCGGCGCGCCGCTCATTGCGGAACACGGCACCGCCTCGCTGATCGCGATCCACCTTTTCGTGCTGTATTTCGCCGTGATGGCGGATGCGACGCCGCCGGTGGCTGCGGCTTCTTATGCGGCGGCGGCGATTGCCAAGGCCAATCCGCTGGTCACCGCGACCTGGGCCTTCCGGATGGCGGCGGGCGGGTTCGTCACCGGCATCGCCTATATCTACGAACCGGCGCTGACGCTGGATGGCACCTTGTATGAGATCGTGACGGCGACGATGGCGGTATCGTCCGGGATCATCCTCATCTGCATCTCTTACGTGGGCTTCAGTTCGCGGCCATTGCCGCTGTGGCTGCGGGTGCTGCTGTTCGCGGCGGGGGCCCTCTGCGCCCTGTGGCACACCCAGCCCGAGCTGATCCGGGGGCTGGTCGGATATGCGATCTTCGCGGGCCTTCTGCTCTTGCCGAAGATCGAGACGGCGCCCGCCCGGATCGAACCGCGACAGGCCGGAACGCCCTGACACCTGACCAGACCGCGGCGCGACAGGCGCCGCGGCTTTCCGCTTTCAAGAAGGACCCTGCCCATGCAGCCCCGGAAAAAGACCTATTACGGCGTGTCGATCGGTATCCTGATGGTGAACACCACCTTCCAGCGCTACATCGGCGATATCGGCAATGCGATGACCTGGAACTTTCCGGTTCAATACAAGATCGTCCACGATGCCGTGCCGTCCAAGATGACCGACCTGCACAACGCGAGCCTTTTGGAGCCGTTCAAGCGCGCCGCGGATGAGCTGATCGCCGCGGGGGTGGACGGTATCACCACGACCTGCGGCTTCCTGTCGATCTATCAGCGCGAGCTGGCGGATCACTGCTCGGTTCCGGTGGCGACCTCCAGCCTTCTGCAGGTGCCGATGGTCGAACGCCTGCTGCCCACGGGCAAACGGGTGGGCATCATGACCTACAACGGCGATGTGCTGAACGGCCCCTATCTGGACGCCGTGGGCATCGCGCAGGACACGCCGGTGGCGGGCATTCCGCAGGATTCCAACTTTGTCCGCTGGATCAAGGAGGGCGATACCTCCGTCACCTATGAGACGCTGAAGTCCGAGGTGGTGGAGACTGCCCGCCGTTTTGTGGCGGCACATCCGCAGATCGGCGCCATCGTTCTGGAATGCACCAATCTTGCGCCGTTCTCGCACTGGATCGCCGAGGCGACGGGCCTTGCCGTCTATGACACGGTGACCATGGTGAATACGTTCCAGGCCAGCTTGCGCCCGCGCGCCTATCCGATGTTCTGAGCGGATGGGAACGGCCGGATATATCGTGGCGGGGGGCGGCATCGTCGGTGCCGCCATCGCCTATGGCCTTGCCCGCGCGGGCGAGGATGTCACCCTTCTGGACGAAGGGGACATTGCGCTGCGCGCCGCGCGGGGCAATTTCGGCAATGTCTGGGTGCAGGGCAAGGGCGTGACCGCCCCCGACTATGCCGATCTGACCCGGCAGGCCGCCCATGACTGGGGCGCCTTTGCCGAGGGGCTGGAGGCGGAGACCGGCATCGACCTGCATTTCCGCCGTCCCGGCGCGGCCTATATCTGCTTTTCGCCTGAAGAACTGGCCAAACGCGCGGCGGCGCTGGCGGCCTCGAACGTGAAGGCGCGGATCCACAGCCCGTTTCAGGTGCTGGACCGCGCCACGCTGGCCGAGGTTCTGCCCGCCATCGGGCCGGGGGTTGCCGGCGGCACCTATTGCCCCGATGACGGCACGGCGAACCCGCTTTACCTGCTGCGTGCGCTGATCAAGGCGATGGTGGCCCGCGGCGGGCGCTACATGCCGCGCCACGGGGTGACCGGCCTGTCGCGCGACGGCGCGGGCTATGCGGTGGACACGGCGCAGGGCCGGTTCACCTGCGGGCGCATCGTTTTGGCCGCGGGTCTGGGCAATGCCCGGCTGGCGCCGATGCTGGGCCTTGCCGGTCCGGTGCGGCCGGTGCGCGGCCAGATCATGGTGACCGAGAAGGTCCGTCCCTTCCTGACCATGGGCACCAACTTCATCCGCCAGACGGTGGAGGGCGGCTGCATCTTCGGCGAAAGCTCGGAAGAGGTGGGCGAGGATGACGGCACCACTCTGCCCGTGCTGCGCGACACTGCGCGCAAGGCGGTAACCGCCTTCCCGCTGTTGCGCGACGTGCGGGTGGTGCGGGCCTGGGGTGCGCTCAGGATCATGACGCCGGACGGGGTGCCGGTCTATCAGGGCCGCGACGGCGCCTTTGTGGTCTGTGTGCATTCCGGGGTGACGCTGGCGCCGTGGCATGCGGGCGGGCTGATCCCGCATCTGCAGGCGGGGGCGCTGGACCCCGATGTGTTTCAATCCTTCCAGCCGGAGCGTTTCGATGTTCAGGCCGCTTGAGCCTTCTGCCCTGCCGCTGGTCACCGTGACGGTCGAGGGGTGCCCGGTGGAGCTGCCCGCCGGCGCCAATCTGGCCGCCGCCTTGTTGCAGGCCGGGGTTGCGCCCGCCCGGCTGACCCCGGTCAGCGGTGCGCCGCGGTTGCCTTATTGCATGATGGGCGTCTGTTTCGATTGCCTTGCCGTGATCGACGGCGTGCCCAACCGCCAGACCTGCCTTGAACTGGTGCGTCCTGGCATGACCATCGCCCGCCAGACCGGCGCGGCCGGAACGGAGGATGCGGCATGACCGATCTTGCCATCATCGGCGCCGGTCCCGCGGGTCTTGCTGCTGCCATCGAGGCGCGGGCGCTTGGTCTGTCGGTCGCGGTCTTCGACGAACAGCCCGCGCCCGGCGGGCAGATCTACCGCAATGTGACGCAGCCGCGCAGCGCCCGCAGTGCCGCCGTGCTGGGGCCGGATTACGCCGCCGGCCGCCCGCTGGCGGAGGAGTTCCTCGCCTCGGGTGCCGTCTATCATCCGCAGGCCACGGTCTGGCGGATCGGCCCGGACGGGCTGTCCTGGACCGCACCGCAGGGCGGCGGTGATCTGGCCGCGCGGCGCGTGCTTGTGGCGACCGGTGCGATGGAGCGGCCCTTTGCCGTGCCCGGCTGGACCCTGCCCGGGGTGATGACGGCGGGTGCGGCGCAGATCCTGCTGAAGACCACGGGCACCGTGGCCGATGGCGCGGTTTTCGCCGGGACCGGGCCGCTATTGTATCTGGTGGCCTGCCAGTATCTGGCCGCGGGAGCCAAGGTGGCCGCCGTGCTGGACACAACGCCCAAGGGTGCGCTTTGGCCCGCGCTGCGGCATCTGCCGGGCGCCTTGCGCCAGCCGGGGCTGCTGTGGAAGGGCGCCAGGCTTCTGGCGAAACTGCGCCTCTCGGGCGTGCCGTTCCACCGCGGCGTGACCGGGCTGGCGTTCGAAGGGGAGGGGGCGCTTCAGCGTGTCCGCTGGCAGGCGGCCGGGCGGGACCATGCGCTGGACTGCGCCCATGCCTTCCTGCACCACGGGGTGATCCCCAACCCGAACATGACCATGGCCGCCCGCGCAGCGCATCACTGGGATGCCGCGCAGGAGACATGGGTTGTGACGCGCGATGCCCAAGGCCGCACCAGCCTGCCCTGGCTCTGGGTGGCGGGGGATGGCGGCGGCATCGCAGGGGCGAAGGCTGCGGCGCTGTCGGGGCGGATCGCCGCGCGGGCGGTGGTCCGCGATCTGGGCCGCAGCCTGCCCGTTGATGCGGCCCTGCCCCGGGCGCTGGCGCGCGAGACGGCGGCGCGACCGTTCCTTGACCGGCTTTACCGCCCGGCGCAGGCTTGGCTGGCGCCGCGCGATGACGCGACGATCCTGTGCCGCTGCGAAGAGGTGACCCGCGGCGCGCTGGCGCAGGCGGTGGCCGAGGGCTGCCCCGGCCCCAACCAGTTCAAGGCTTTCAGCCGTGCGGGCATGGGCCCCTGTCAGGGCCGGATGTGCGGCGCCACCATTGCGCAGGTCTTTGCGGATCTGACCGGACAAAGCCCCGCAGATGTTGGATATTACCGGCTTCGCATGCCGGTGAAACCCGTTACCCTTGGCGAGATTGCAGGCCTGCCGTCCCGGCTTTGTACTGGCACCGATCTGAATGTGAGAGGCACCCGATGACCCTGAACTTCGCCGAGGCGATGCTTGCTTCCAGCCCGGCCCCGGTGCAGGAGGGCGATGATCCGCTGCCGAACCAGATTGCGGGGCATATCCGGCACCAGATCATCCATGACATCCTGAAGCCCGGAGAGCCGATCCGCGAGCGTATTCTGGCCGAGCAGCTGAACGTCTCGCGCACGCCGATGCGGGATGCGCTGAAAATCCTGTCGGTGGAGCGGCTGGTGGAGCTGATCCCCAACCGCGGCGCGGTGGTGGTGAAGAACAGCACCGATGATATTGCCGATATGCTGTCCATCTATACCGAGCTGGAGGCGCTTGGCGGGGCAGCGGCCTGCCGGATGGCGAATGAAGGCGATATCCTGCGGGTGGAACGGCATCTGGCCTTGATGGAGGCGGCGGTGGCCGAGGGCGACCGGCTGAAATACTTCCGCGCCAATCAGGCGTTCCACATGGCGATCATTGCCGCGTCCCGCAACAAGACCCTGATCGAGATTCACGCCAATCTGAGCCTGCGGCTCTACCGGGTGCGCTATCTGGCGATCATGGCGCAGGAAATCTGGCAGGGCCGCGCGGGGGAACATCAGGTGCTGGTCGATACGCTGCGCGCGCGCGACACCGCCCGGATGGCCGAATTGCAGAAGGCGCATTTTCAGGTGGCCTGGCGTCTGATCGACGACTGGTCGCGCCGCTGAGGGGGACACGACATCATGCTGCGCCTGCCCGAACATCCCACCGTCGCCACCCATTGGGGCACCTACCGTGCCCGGATGGAAGCGGGCCGCGTCACCGGACTTGACCCGGTGGCGGCGGACCCCGACCCCTCACCCCTGTCGGACGGGATGGTCGAGGCGCTGACCGCGCCCGCGCGGATCCTGCGGCCGGCGGTGCGCGCCTCGTTCCTGCGTGCGCGCGAGGCGGGGCAGGTGGCGACGGACGGCCCCGGCCGCGGGCATGAGCCTTTCGTGGAACTGCCATGGGATGAGGCGCTGGATCTGGCCGCGGCCGAGATTGCCCGCATCCGCCGCGATCATGGCAACGGGTCGATCTATGGCGGGTCCTACGGCTGGGCCAGCGCGGGGCGGTTCCACCATGCGCAAAGCCAGATCCACCGCTTTCTGAATGCGGTCGGCGGCTATGTGCGGTCGATCCAGAACTACAGCTATGCCGCCGCCGATACGGTCGTGCCGCATATTCTGGGCGACAAGCGCGGGCTGGTGTCAGAGCACACCACATGGCCGGTCATCGCCGCCCATACGCAGGTGCTGCTGATGTTCGGCGGCGTGCCGTGGAAGAATGCGCAGGTCAGCTCGGGCGGGATCGCGCGGCATATCCTGAGCGAGAACCTTGAGGCGATGCGCAGCCGCGGGGCAAGGCTGATCTCCGTCTCGCCGCTGCGGGACGATACGGCGGGGCAGGGGGTGGACTGGCTGCCGCTGCGGCCGGGCACCGACACCGCGCTGATGCTGGCTTTGTGCCATGTGCTGCACGGGGAAGGTCTGGCCGACCGCGGCTTTCTGGCCAGCCATACCGCAGGGTTCGATACCTTCGCCGCCTATCTGACCGGCGCGTCGGACGGGGTGGCCAAGACCCCGGAATGGGCCGCCGGGATCACCGGCATGGCGGCGGCCCAGATCCGCGATCTGGCGCGGCTTCTGGCCCGCAACCGCAGCTTCGTGATGGTGGCATGGTCCCTGCAACGGGCCGACCATGGCGAACAGCCCTATTGGGCCGCCGTCGCGCTGGCGGCGATGCTGGGGCAGATCGGCCTGCCGGGCGGGGGCTTCGGTTTCGGCTATGCCTCGGTCAACGGGATCGGCAATCCGGTGCCGTCCTTCAGCTTCCCCTCGCTGCCGCAGCTGGACAATCCGGTGGCGGATTACATCCCCGTTGCGCGGATCGCCGATGCGCTGCTGCATCCGGGTGAGGGCTATCCGTTCAATGGCATGGACCGGGTCTATCCCGATCTGCGCATGGTCTATTGGGCGGGCGGCAATCCGTTCCACCATCATCAGGACCTGAACCGCCTGCGCCGCGCCTGGCAGCGGCCCGAGGCGGTGATCGTGCATGAAAGCTGGTGGAACCCGCTGGCGCGACATGCGGATATTGTGTTCCCGGTGACGACGGTGCTGGAGCGGGACGATATCGCCGCCTCTTCGCGGGACCGTTTCGTCGCCGCCTCGCACCGGGTGGCCGATCCGGCCGGAGCGGCCCGCGACGATTACGACATCTTTGCCGGGCTGGCCGCGCGGCTGGAGGCGGGCGAGCGGTTCACCGAAGGGCGCAGCGCCGAAGACTGGTTGCGGCTGATGTATGGTCAGGGGCGACAGCGCGCCGCCGGTCAGGGTCTGGACCTGCCCGAGTTCGACACGTTCTGGGAACAGGGCATGGTGCTGCTGGACGCGCCCGCGCTGCAGGATCAGCCCGATCTGATGGCCGCGTTCCGCGCCGATCCTGCCGGCCAGCCGCTGCCCACCCCTTCGGGCCGGATCGAGATATTCTCGGAACGGGTGGCGGGCTTCGGCTATGACGACTGCCCCGGCCATCCGGCGTGGCTGCCGCCCAAGGAATGGCTGGGTGCGGCGGGGGATTATCCCTTACACCTGATCTCGAACCAGCCGCGGACGCGGCTGCACAGCCAGTATGATCTGGCGGGGCAGTCCGCCGCGGCCAAGCGCCACGGGCGCGAGGTGATGCGGATGAACCCCGCCGATGCCGCCGCCCGGGGCATTACCGATGGCCATGTGGTGCGGGTGTTCAACGCGCGCGGCGCCTGCCTTGCGGCGGTCGCGTTGTCGGATGACGTGATGCCCGGCGTGGTGCAGTTGCCGACCGGCGCCTGGTACGATCCCGAAGAGGGTGACGCGGCACAGCCCCTGGACCGCCATGGCAACCCCAATGTGCTGACGGGGGACCGCGGCACATCGCGCCTGTCGCAGGGGCCTTCGGCGCAATCCTGTCTGGTCGAGGTGGCGCCGTTCAATGACCCGCTCCCTGCGGTGCGGGCCTTCGATCCGCCCGAGTTTATTTCCCGTTCCGGTTTCAAGACGCTGAAGGACAAGTGATGAAGCATATCGACAACAACGGCCGCCGTTCCCGCGCGATCATCGCCAATGGCACGATCTTCATGGGCGGGCAGGTCGCCGATGATTTCACCGCCGATGCGGCCGAACAGACCCGGCAGGCGCTGGCGCGGATCGACGCGATCCTGACCGATGCGGGCAGCGACCGGTCGAAACTGGTCTCCGCCCAGATCTGGCTGAAGTCGATGGAGGATTACGCCGCGATGAATGCGGTCTGGGATGCGTGGATCGACCGCGACCGGGCGCCGACCCGGTCCTGCGGCGTGGTGGAAATGGCCGATCCCGGCATTCTGGTCGAGATCATCCCGACCGCCGTGCTGTGAGGCTGCTGTTCCAGAGCGACAGCGCCGATCCTGCCCGGTGGGAGGCGGCGCTGCGCCGGGTGGAGCCTGCGCTGGACTTCCGGGTCTGGCCCGATGTGGGCGACCCGGCGCTGGTGGACATGATGCTGGTCCTGCGCCCGCCGCCCGGCGGGCTGGCAGGGTATGACCGGCTGCGGCTGGTGCATCTGATCAGCGCGGGTGCCGATCAGGTGAAGGATTATCCCTTTCCGCCCGGCCTGCCCGTGGCACGGCTGAGCGAGCCGGGGCAGGTGGCGGGAATGGTGGAATATGTGCTGCATGCCGTGCTGCACCATCACCGCGACTTCGACCTTTACGCCCGCCAGCAGGCCGCGCGGATCTGGGAGGAGGTGCCGCGGGTTCCGGCGGCGCAGCGGACAGTGGGGGTGATGGGGCTGGGTGCCCTTGGCACACCTGTGGCCCGGGCCCTGACAGGTCTGGGCTTTGCCGTTCACGGCTGGTCGCGCAGCGGTCGCCCGGTGGAGGGGGTGACGGTCCATGCCGGGGCCGAAGGGATGGCCGGATTTCTGGCCGCGTCGCAGATCGTGGTGGCGCTGCTGCCCCTTTCACCCGAAACGGTGGGCCTGTTCGACGACCGCTTCTTCGCGGCGATGCCTCCGGGCAGTTTCTTCATCAACGCGGGCCGCGGCGCGCAGCTGGACATGGCGGCGCTGGCCCGGGCGCTGGTCTCCGGCCATTTGGCGGGGGCCACGCTGGATGTGCTGTCACCCGAGCCGCCCGCGCGTGATGATCCGGTCTGGACCGTGCCCAACCTGCGGCTGACGCCGCATATCGCCACCTCGCCCGATCCCCTGACGGCGGCAGAGGTGGTGATCGGCAATTACCGCCGCGTTCTGGCGGGAGAGCCGCTGCTGACCCCGGTCACCCCCGGCTGATACCGGTTTACCCTTCTGACGGAAGACCGAGCGGGCCGGACCATTGCGCGCGGGCAGCGGGACAGCCAAAGAGGTCGCGGCAAGGGGGACGGCCTGTGGCATCCGGCAAGGTGGTGGTTCAGGGACATTTCGGTGAGATCCTGCAGGGCCGGTTCGGCTCGCGGGGTACCGTCGCCCTTGTCACGCTGCCCTGTGACACCCTGCGCTGCACTCTCTGGCGCGCGCCCGGTCCGCTGCGGCTGTTTCAGCCCGACGGGCGGGTCCTGACCCCGGCAGAGCTGCTCCGCCTGCTGGCCGCGCTTGGCCTGCCTCCATCCGGCGGCCATGTCCTGCATCTGGACATGCCCGTGGCTGCCGGGGCAGGGGCCTCCACCGCGGTGCGGGTGGCCATCGCGCGGGCTGCGGGCATCACCGGGCCGGAGCGGATCGCGCAGGCCTGTCTGGCCAGCGAGGGGGCTTCGGACCCGTTGATGTTCGTCGGTGCCGGGCGGCTTCTCTGGGCCTCGCGTCACGGCCGGGTGCTGGCAAGGATGCCCGCGCTGCCCCGGTTCGAGGTGCTGGGTGGCTTCCTCGGCGCGGGCCAGCGCACCGATCCGGCGGATGACCGCTTTCCCGACATTACTGATCTGGTGGCGGAGTGGCAGGCGGGTCCGCCCGATCTGGCGGCTCTGGGGCGGCTGGCCTCGGCCTCGGCCGCGCGCTGTCTGGCCCTGCGCGGTCCCGCCGCGGACCCCACAGCCGCGCTGGCGCGGCAGTTTGGCGCGGCGGGCTGGCTGATCGCCCATACCGGATCGGCCCGGGGCCTGATCTTCGCGCCGGGTCAGGTGCCCGGCGCAGCGGTTGCGGCCTTGCGGCAGGCCGGGTTTTCGGGGATCACCCGCTTCACGGGCGGGGGATGACGATGCGCGATCACGGCGGCAATCTGGATGCGGCGCAGGCGCGCTATGGCGGCGGACCCTGGGTCGATCTTTCCACCGGGATCAACCGGGTGCCCTGGCCGGTGCCGCCCCTGCCCGGGGATGTGCTGACCGCACTGCCCAAAGCCCCGGCCATGGCGGCGCTGCTGGCGGCGGCACGGACGGCCTATGGCACCGCGGCCCCGATTGTCGCGCTGGCCGGCGCGCAGGCGGCGATCCAGCTGGTGCCGCGCCTGTCTGTGCCGGGGCGCGCCCGTGTGCTGGGGCCGACCTACAACGAACATGCTGCCGCTTTGCGTCAGGCGGGCTGGCAGGTCGAGGAGGTCACCCGCCCCGAGGCCCTGCCGGGTGCCGATCTGGCGGTGCTGGTCAACCCCAACAACCCCGACGGCCGCCTGCTGACCTCCGCCGCGCTGCGCGCGCTGGCCGGGCAGGTGGGGCGGCTGGTCGTGGATGAAAGCTTCGCCGATGCCGATCCCGCCGCTTCGGTCGCGGCCCATGCGGGGACGGATGGGCTGATCGTCCTGCGCTCCTTCGGCAAGTTCTACGGGCTGGCCGGGCTGCGGCTTGGCTTCGCGCTTGGCCCCGCGGCGGATATCGCCCTGATGGCGGCGATGGCCGGGCCCTGGGCGGTCTCCGGCCCGGCGATCCATGCCGGAACGCTGGCGCTGGCAGATACCGGCTGGGCCGCGGCCACCCGCGCGCGACTGGCAGAGGATGCCGCGCGGATGGACAGGCTGGCGCAGGGCCGCGGCTGGTCGCTTGTCGGCGGCACGGCGCTGTTCCGGCTCTATGATACGCCCTCGGCCGGGGAGGCACAGACCGACCTCGCCCGCCACCGGGTCTGGAGCCGCATCTTCCCGTGGTCCCCGACGCTGATCCGGCTTGGCCTTCCGGGGAGCGAGGCCGAATGGGCGCAGGTCGCCCCCGCCTTCACCCCCGGCTTTGCCGCGCCCTAACGGGCCAGCGCCAGAAGGCCCGGCACGTCCAGATGCGCCTCCAGATGCGCAGCAAGGGCGTCCAGCACAGCCTCTATCCCCGCTGCATAGGCCAGCCCCGAAGAGGCCGCGCCAAGCTGCGCCAGCCAGGCTGCGCGGAACGCGTCGTCGGTGAAAAGCCCGTGCAGATAGCTGCCGGTCACCCGGCCATCCGGGCTGGTCGCGCCCTCGGGCCGCCCGTCCAGCAGGGCGAAGGGCCGGGTGCAATCCGCGCCCCCGGTCCGGCCGATGTGGATCTCATATCCCTCGACCGGCAGACCGCTGGCGCAATGGGTGGCGGCAGAGCGGGTCAGCCGCTTGTCCGCCGTCATCACCGTCTCGACCTCCAGAAAGCCAAGGCCCGGGGTCACGCCCGCCGCGCCCTCGATCCCCTCCGGATCGGCCACCGTCCGGCCCAGCATCTGATAGCCACCGCAGATGCCAAGGATATGGCCGCCCCGCCGCCGGTGGGCGGCCAGGTCGATGTCCCAGCCCTGCGCGCGCAGAAAGGCCAGATCGCCGCGGGTGGATTTCGACCCCGGCAGGATCACCAGCCGCGCATCGCCCGGAATGGCACGGCCCGGCAGCACCATCTCGACCGTGACGCCCGGCTCCTGCTTCAACGGATCAAGGTCGTCGAAATTCGCGATCCGCGACAAAGCAAGGCAGGCGATCTTCACCCCGCCGCCCCGCCCGTTGCCGGTCAGATCCAGTGCATCTTCGGCCGGAAGTCGCCCGGCCCCGTGGAACCACGGCAGCACCCCGAACCCGCGCCAGCCGGTGCGCGCCGCGATCAGCGCATAGCCATCGTCAAACAGCCGCGGATCGCCGCGGAACTTGTTGATCAGAAAGCCCTGCACCATGGCGGCATCTTCGGGGTCCAGAATGGCCTGCGTGCCGATGATCTGCGCGATCACCCCGCCCCGGTCGATGTCCCCCGCCAGCACGACCGGCACATCCGCGGCCCGGGCAAAGCCCATATTGGCAATATCGGCGCGGCGCAGGTTCACCTCGGCGGGGCTG
Source organism: Neotabrizicola sp. VNH66 (assembly GCF_049445895.1). Lineage (NCBI taxonomy): Bacteria > Pseudomonadati > Pseudomonadota > Alphaproteobacteria > Rhodobacterales > Paracoccaceae > Neotabrizicola > Neotabrizicola sp. VNH66. The sequence goes on along the minus strand of NZ_JBMSDW010000010.1, from coordinate 41,178 downwards.
CCCGCCCCTTCGACGATCACCAGATCCGCCTGCGCCTTCAGCCGGGCAAAGCTTTCCAGCACCGCCCCCATAAGCCGCGGCTTCAGCGCCGGATAATCCGCTGCCCGCGTGGTGGTCAGCCGCCGCCCCTGCACCACCACCTGCGCGCCGGTGTCCGTCTCCGGCTTCAGGAGGACCGGGTTCATGTCGGTCAGCGGCGCCACCCCGCAGGCCAGCGCCTGCAGCGCCTGCGCCCGCCCGATCTCGCCCCCGTCCGCCGTCACCGCGGCATTGTTCGACATGTTCTGCGGCTTGAACGGCAGCACCCGCAGCCCGCGCAACCGCGCCGCCCGGCACAGCCCCGCCACCAGCATCGACTTGCCCACATTCGACCCGGTGCCCTGAATCATCAGCGCCCGCATCATCGGCCCCCTTGGCGCGGGTTGACACTGCGGGAGCCTCCGGCGGGGATATTTATCGCCAAGATAAAGGCAGCGTCACAGGTCGGCAGCCGCACCTCGGGCCGTTTGCACGGGGGAGGCGCGGCGCCTTTACCTTGGACGGTCATCGGGATCCCTCCCTGTACCGTGTCCCGACCATGGCGCCAAAAGGTTAAGAAACCTTTGCCTTTATCTTGGCACAAATATCCTGGGGGTCCGGGGGTGAAGCCCCCGGCCTTGGCCGCAGGCACCCCCGGCATCAGAATTCCACCCCCGGCTGCGCCTTGATCCCGTCGCGGAACGGATGCTTCACCACCGCCATCTCGGTCACCAGATCGGCCATCCCGATCAGCTCGGGCTTCGCGTTGCGGCCGGTCAGGCAGACATGGGTCATCGGCGGCTTTTCATCGCGCAGGAAGGCCGCGACCTCGGCCACATCCAGATAGTCATAGCGCAATGCGATGTTGATCTCGTCCAGAAGGACGAAGCGGATCGCCGGGTCGCGGATCAGCGCTTTCGCCTTCGCCCAGCCCGCCCGGGCCGCCGCCACATCGCGGGCGCGGTCCTGGGTTTCCCAGGTGAAGCCCTCTCCCATGGCGTGGAACTGGCACAGATCCCCGAAATGCGTGGTCAGAAGCTGCCGCTCGCCGGTGTCCCAGCTGCCCTTGATGAACTGCACCACGGCGCAGGGCATGCCATGGGCGATGCAGCGCAGGATCATGCCGAAGCCGGACGACGACTTGCCCTTGCCCGGCCCGGTATGGACAAGGATCAGCCCCTTTTCGCCGGTCTTTCCTTCCATCATCCGGTCGCGGGCGGCCTTGATCTTCGCCATTTTCGCGGCATGGCGGATGTCGGCAACGGTGCTGGTGTCGCGGCTGTCTTCGGCCATGTCGGCGGCGCTCCTTGACTTTCGGCGGGCCTTGGCCTTTCTGGGGGCCAAGCTGGTTCCTGTCTATGACAGGCGAAGAGGGAATGCGAGTAGGCCCCCAAAGGGCCAAGGCGCAGCCGCCCCCGCGACCGTGACCGGAGTTGTGCCCTTCCAATGCCACTGGCCTCGCGGCCGGGAAGGCGGACGGGCCGGGCCCAAAGCCCGCTCCGCAAGCCGGGAGACCTGCCAGCTTTGGATCTTTTCGGGCGGACGGGGTGTTCCGCGACCGGAGACTGCTGCGGCGTCTCTGCGCGCCCGTCGTTGTCCCGGCCGTATTCCCCCTTTTCGCCCCCCTGCGGAGGGCAGGCGGTATGACGGTAAGACTGCTGGTCTGTGCGACCTGCCGGGCGGGAGAGGCCGTGGAAGACGGCCGTCCCGTGCCGGGCGCGCGCCTTGCCGCCGCGCTGGAGGCGGGCGGTGCCCCCGATGGCGTGGCCCTTCAGCGGGTGGAATGCCTGTCCGCCTGCGGGCAGGGCTGCGCCGTCGCGCTCTGCGCCCCGGGGCGCTGGTCCTATGTCTATGGCCGCCTGACCGAGGCCGACGCCCCCGACATCCTGACCGGGGCCGCGGCCTATGCCGCCGCGCCCGACGGGCTGGTGCCGTGGCGCGAGCGGCCCGCGATTTTCCGCAAGCAGTCGCTTGCCCGTCTTCCCCCGATCGGAGAGCCTGAATGACCGACCTTGCCAAGATTCCCGTTTCCGTCATCACCGGCTTTCTCGGTTCCGGCAAGACGACGCTGATCCGCCATCTGATGCAGAACCCGCAGGGGCGGCGGCTGGCGGTTCTGGTCAATGAATTCGGCACGCTTGGGGTGGATGGCGACATCCTAGCCGCCTGTGCCGATGAAAACTGCCCGGCGGAGAATATCGTCGAGCTGGCGAACGGCTGCATCTGCTGCACCGTCGCCGACGACTTCATCCCCACGGTCGAGGCGCTTTTGGCGCTGCCCACGCGACCCGATCACATCCTGATCGAAACCTCGGGCCTTGCGCTGCCGAAGCCGCTGCTGAAAGCGTTCGACTGGCCCGCGATCCGGTCGAAGATCACCGTCGATGGCGTGATCACCCTGGCCGATGCCGAGGCGGTGGCGGCAGGCCGCTTTGCCCCCGATCCGGCCGCGGTGCAGGCGCAGGCCCTGGCCGACCCGGGCGTCGATCATGAAACCCCGCTGTCCGAGGTGTTTGAGGATCAGATCGCCTGCGCCGACATCGTTCTGCTGTCCAAGGCCGATCTGGCGGGCGAGGCGGGGCTTGCCGCCGCACGTGCCGTGGTGGAGGCCGAAGCGCCCCGCCGCCTGCCGATCCTCGCCATGAGCGAGGGCGTGATCGACCCGGCGGTGATCCTTGGGCTGCATGCCGCCGCCGAAGACGACCTTGCCGCCCGCCCCAGCCACCATGACGGCGCCGATGACCATGAGCATGATGACTTCGACAGCACGGTGATCGACTTGCCCGAAATTGCCGATCCCGAGGCGCTGGCCGAAGGCATCCGCCGTCTGGCGCGCGAACAGCACATCCTGCGGGTGAAGGGCCATGTCGCCGTGACGGGGCGGCCGATGCGCCTGCTGGTGCAGGCCGTGGGCGAACGGGTGCGCCATCAGTTCGACCGGCCCTGGGGCGATGCGCCCCGGCACTCGCGGCTGGTGGTGATCGCCGAGCATGACCACATCGACCCGGTGGCCATCCGCGCGGCTCTGGCGCAATCCGGGGTCTGAGGCGCCGCGATGCATGTTGTCTTCCGCGAAAGCCACGGGCTGGAGGAAACCGCAGTGCCCACCGATCTGCGGCAATCGCCCGCCGATCTGCTGGTCCTGTCGTTTTCCGACAGCGACCTTGGTGCCTTCGCGGCGGGCTGGCACCGGGCGCGGACGGCGGGCCAGCCGCTGCCCGGCTTGCGGCTGGCCAATCTGGTGGCGCTGCGGCATCCGGTTTCGGTGGACACATGGGCCGAGGCGACGGCGGCAGGCGCGCGCGGCATTCTGGTGCGGCTGATCGGCGGGGCGGGCTACTGGTCCTACGGGCTGGCCACCTTGCAGGATCTGGCCCGCCGCCGTGGCATTGCGCTGGCCGTGCTGCCCGCCGACGGGCGCGAGGATACGGCGCTGGACGCGGCTTCGACCCTGCCCGTCTCGACCCTGCGGCGGTTGCAGGCTTTGTGCGATGCCGGGGGCGCCGTGGCCGCACAGGCGGCGCTGGCGCAACTGTCGCTGGCGGCGGGCCTGTTTGCCGGACCGGTCCGCGGCGCCAAGACGGTGCCGGAGTTCGGCTGGTATGACCCCGCGCTTGGCGTGACGGCGGGGCCTGTGCCGGGCGACCGCCCCGCCGGTGTGGTCTTCTACCGCAGCTATCTGACCGCGGCCGATACCGCCCCGTCGGATGCGGTGATCCGCGGATTGCGTGACCGCGGATTTGCCGCGCAGGGGCTGTTCGTGCCCTCGCTGAAGGCGCCGGGCGCGGCGGACTGGTTGAGCGGCGCACTGGCGGGGTTGCGCCCGGAGCTGATCTTCAGCCTGACCGCCTTTTCCGCCCGGGGTGAGGACGGAGGCTCGCCGTTGGACGGGCCGGGTTGTCCGGTGTTCCAGCTGGCGCTGTCCACGGCCCGGCGGCGGGACTGGGCCGGGTCAGAGCGCGGGCTGTCGCCCGCCGATCTGGCGATGCATGTCGTCCTGCCTGAGGTGGACGGCCGGATTTTCGCCGGCGTGGCCAGCTTCAAATCCCCCGGCCCGCGCGATCCGGATCTGGAATTCTCGCGGTTCTCCCACCGGCCGGAGGAGGACCGGATCGCCGCTGCGCTGGACCGGGCGCAGGGCTGGCACCGTCTGGCGCAGACCCCGCCCGCGGCGCGGCAGCTGGCGCTGGTGCTTTCCACCTATCCCGGCCGGGCGGATCAGATCGCCCATGCCGTGGGGCTGGACGCCCCGGCCTCGGCCCGGGCGGTGCTGGCGGCGCTGCAAGGGGCGGGCTATGCCACCGCGCCGGCCGCGCCACTGATCCCCGCGCTTTTGTCCGAAACCCTGCGCTGGCCGCTGGCGGACTACCGCGCTGCGCTGGACCGCCTGCCCGCGGCGCTGCGCGACGATCTGGCCGCCGCATGGGGCGCGCCCGAGGCGGACCCGGCCTGCCGCGACGGCGCCTTTCACTTCGCCGCCACCCGGCGCGGCGCGGTTCTGGTGGCGCTGCAGCCGGAGCGGGGCGATCGCCCCGTTCGTGGGGAAGATTATCACGACCTGTCCCGCGTCCCGCGCCATGGTTACGTGGCCTTCTACCTGTGGCTTCAGGCACAGGGCCTGCATGCGGCGATCCATATGGGTGCGCATGGCACGCTGGAATGGCTGCCGGGCAAGGCGGTGGCTTTGTCGGCGACCTGCTGGCCCGGTGTGCTGGCCGGTGCCTTGCCCTTCGTCTATCCGTTCATCGTCAATGACCCGGGCGAGGCCGCGCAGGCCAAGCGGCGGATCGGTGCGGTCACGCTGGGCCATCTGCCGCCGCCGCTGGCCCCTTCGCGCCTGCCCGTCGCGCTGGAGGGGCTGGAGCGGCTGCTGGACGAATATTCCACCGCGGACGGGCTGGACCCCTCCCGCCGCCGCCGTCTGATCGCCGACATCCGGAGCTTGGCCGCGGCTTTGGGGATCGAAGACGATCTCGCCCTCCCGCGGGAGGCGACACCGGCCGAAGCGATCACCCGGATCGACCGTTTCGTTTGTGACCTGAAGGACAGCCGTTTCGGTGACGGGCTGCATGTCTATGGCGACGGGGCCGGAGAGATGGCGGGGCTGCTGGCCGCACTGGATGGCCGGTTCGTGTCGCCGGGGCCGTCCGGCTCTCCGCACCGCGGGCGGGCGGATGTGGTGCCGACCGGGCGCAACCTCTATGCGGTGGACCCCCGCGCTGTGCCGACACCGGGCGCCCATGCGCAGGGGGTGAAACTGGCCGAAGAGCTGCTGCGCCGCCATTTGCAGGACCACGGCGACTGGCCGCGCGGGCTGGTGGTGGATCTCTGGGGATCGGCCTCGATGCGGACGGCGGGCGAGGAATTCGCCATGGCGCTGCATCTGGCGGGGCTGGTGCCGGTCTGGGATGCGGCCTCGGGCCGGGTGACGGGGGTGGAGGTTGTGCCGCTGGCCCTGCTGGGCCGCCCCCGCATCGACGTGACACTGCGCGTCTCCGGCCTGTTCCGCGACGTGTTTCCCGGGCTGGCGCAGATGTTCGAACTGGGTGCAGGCGCACTGGCCCTGCGGGACGAGGGGGCGGCGGACAATCCCTATGCCCTGCGGGTGCCCCGCGTCTTTGGTCCGAAGCCCGGACAATATGGGCTGGGGATGGCGGGCGTGGCGGAGGATTACACCGGACAGGGCCGCGCCGCCGCGGGTGAGGCCTGGCTGGCGCAATCCGCCTGGGCCGTCGACGCGCAGGGAGACATCGCCCCCGCCCGCGCCGCGCTGGAGGATCGGCTGCGCGGGGCCGATGCCTTTGTCCATGTGCAGGACCTGCCCGAGACGGATCTGCTGATGGCCCCCGATTATGCCGCGCATGAAGGCGGCTTTGCCGCGGCCCGTTCGCATCTGGGGCTGGAGGGGGCAGCACTCTATCACCTTGACGCGACACGGCCCGAAGCGCCGCGCGCCCGCGCCCTGACCGAAGAGATTGCGCGCGTGGTCCGCGCCCGGGCCGCCAACCCGGACTGGGCCGCGGGCATGATGCGCCACGGGTTCCGCGGCGCGGCCGAGATCGCGGCCACGCTGGACAACATGGCCGCCTTTGTCCATCTGGCGCAGGCGGTGCCGCCGCATCTGTTCGACCTCTATCACGCGGCCACTCTGGGCCGGGAGGAGGTTGCAGCCTTCATGTCCCGCGAAAATCCCGCCGCTCTGGCGGCCCTGCGGGGGCGGTTCGCGGCCCTGCGCGCGGCGGGCCTGTGGCACAGCGCGCGCAACGCCCGGCATGACGGAGAGCGGTTGTGAGCGGGCCGGTCATTCAGGGCTGGTGCCCCGGCGCGCTGCGGCCCATGCCGTCGGGCGACGGGCTGGTGGTGCGGGTGCGGCCCCATGCCGGGCGGCTGTCCCCCGCGCAGGCGGCGGGGATTGCCGCGGCCGCGGCGGCCTGTGGCAACGGGCTGATCGACCTCTCCGCCCGCGGGAATCTGCAACTGCGCGGCGTGCGGCCGGAGCGCCATGCCACGCTGATTGCCGACCTGTCCGCCCTTGGCCTGATCGACCGCGATCTGGCCGGAGAGAGCCGGCGCAACATCACCGTCGCCCCCTTCGCCTCTGCCGATGCGCTGGCTGCCGCACTGGCGGATGCGCTGACCGCCGCCCCCGCGCTTCCGGCCAAGTTCGGCTTTGCGCTGGACACCGGCGCGGAGCGCTGGCTGGACGGCGTGCCCGGCGACATCCGGGTGGAGCGCGGGGCCACGGGCGGGCTGATCCTGCGCGCCGATGGCAGGGCAACGGGCCGGGCGGTTCATGCGAAGGAGGCGCCCGCGCTGGCCGTGGAGCTTGCCCACTGGTTCATCGCGGCAGGCGGCATGCAGGACGGGCGGGGCCGGATGGCGGCGCTGATCGCCCGCGGGGCCGTGCCGCCCGCCCATCTGTCCGGTGACGAACCGCCCGCCGCAGCCTGTCCGCCGCCGCCGCCCGGTCTGCGGCCCGAGGGGGCGCTGGTCGCGCTGGCCTTCGGGCAGATGCAGGCGGAGACGCTCTCGGCCCTCGCGGCAACGGGCCATGACCTGCGGCTGACGCCGTGGCGGATGGTCCTGCTGGACGGGGCCACCGCGCTGCCCGCAATCCCCGGCACGCTGACCGATCCCGCCGATCCCCTGCTGCGGGTCATCGCCTGCACCGGCGCGCCCGGCTGTCCGCAGGCGCTGGCCCCGACACGCGCGCTGGCCCGGGCGCTGGCGCCCTCTGTGCCGCCGGGCGGGCTGCTGCATGTCTCGGGCTGCGCCAAGGGCTGTGCCCATCCCGCGGCTGCCCCGCTGACCCTGACGGCCACCGGGACGGGCTTTGCCCTGATCCGGGACGGCCGCGCCTCTGACCCCGGGCCGGTCTATCCCGCCGCCGCTTTGCCCGACCTTCTGACCGGAAGCCCCTGAATGCCGCACCGCTACATCACCGATGGCGCCGAAATCTACCGCCAGTCCTTTGCCACCATCCGGGACGAGGCCGATCTGGCCCGCTTCACCCCCGAGGAAGAGATCGTCGCCGTCCGCATGATCCATGCCGCCGGGATGGTGGGGCTAGAGGCGCATGTGGCCTTCACCCCCGGCATGGCTGTGGCGGCGCGGGCCGGGCTGGAGGCGGGGGCGCCCATCCTTTGCGATGCCCGCATGGTCAGCGAGGGGATCACCCGCCCGCGCCTTCCGGCGGGGAATGCGGTGATCTGCACCCTGCACGATCCGCAGGTGCCCGCGCTGGCCGCGCGGATGGAGAACACCCGCAGCGCCGCCGCGGTCGAGTTGTGGCGCCCGCATCTGGCCGGCGCGGTGGTGGCCATCGGCAATGCGCCGACCGCGCTTTTCCACCTGCTGAACATGCTGGAAGACCCGGCCTGCCCGCGGCCCGCGGCGATCATCGGCTGTCCGGTCGGTTTCATCGGCGCGGCGGAATCCAAGGCGGCGCTGATGGCGGCCCCGCCCTGTCCGGCGCTGATCGTGCGCGGGCGGCTTGGCGGATCGGCCATCACGGTGGCCGCCGTCAACGCTTTGGCCAGCCGGAAGGAATGATCATGGGCCGGATTCTCTGTGCGGGCCTTGGCCCCGGCGACCCCGACCTGATCAGCCTGCGCGCCGACCGGGCGATCCGGGGCGCCAGCCACGTGGCCTATTTCCGCAAGGCCGGGCGCGCGGGACAGGCCCGCCGCATGGTGGACGGCATGCTGCGCCCGGGCGTGGTGGAGCTGGCGATGGAATATCCCGTCACCACCGAACTGCCCTTCGACAACCCGGACTACATCCGCCTGCTGGCGGGGTTCTACGACGGCTGGGCCGACCGTCTGGCCGCCCTGGCCGCGGATCATGAGATCGTCGTCCTGTGTGAGGGGGACCCGTTCCTCTACGGCTCTTTCATGCATCTGCACAGCCGGTTGCAGGGCCGCGCCGTGGTCGAGGTGATCCCCGGCATTCCGGGCATGGCGGGCTGCTGGAATGCCACCGGCCAGCCGATCACATGGGGCGACGATGTGCTGACCGTGCTGATGGGCACGCTGCCGGAGCAGGACCTTGTCCGCCATGCGCGGGCCGCCGATGCGCTGGTGATCATGAAGACCGGGCGCAACCTGCCCAAGGTCCGCCGCGCGCTCAGCCGGGCCGGGCGGCTGGAGGCGGCATGGCTGGTGGAACGCGGCACCATGCCCGGCCAGCGCATCGCCCGGCTGGCCGAGGTGGACGGGGCGGATTGTCCCTATTTCGCCATCGTCATCGTCCATGGTCAGGGCCGCCGGCCAGAACGTTCCGCTGCGGAGGCCCCGGAATGAGCGGCTGGCTGGTGGTGGCGGGCCTTGGCCCCGGGGCGGAGGCAATGATCACGCCCGAGGTGACGGCGGCGCTGGCGCAGGCGACCGATGTGCTGGGCTATATTCCCTATGTGGCCCGTGTGGCGCCCCGTGCCGGCCTGACGCTCCACCCCTCCGACAACCGCGAGGAACTGGACCGCGCGCAGCATGCGCTGGCCCTGGCGGCGGCGGGCGGGCGGGTGGTCATCGTCTCTTCCGGCGATCCCGGAGTGTTCGCCATGGCCTCCGCCCTGTTCGAAGCGCTGGAGGCCCGGCCCGATCTGTACGGGCTGGAGATCCGCATCCTGCCGGGCATCACCGCCATGCTGGCCGCGGCGGCGGCGGCGGGTGCGCCCTTGGGGCATGATTTCTGCTGCCTCAATCTTTCGGACAATCTGAAGCCCTGGGCGCTGATCGAAACCCGGCTGCGGCTGGCGGCGGCCGCCGATCTGGCCATGGCCTTCTACAACCCCCGCTCCCGCGCGCGGCCCGAAGGCTTTGCCCGCGCGCTGGATCTGCTGCGCGAGGTCTGCGGGCCGGACCGGCTGATCACCTTTGCCCGCGCCGTCTCCACCCCGGCGCAGGAGATCCGCACGGTGACTTTGGCCGCGGCCACGCCCGGGATGGCGGATATGCGGACCGTGGTTCTCTTGGGCAACAGCCAGACCCGCCGCGTCGGGCCCTGGGTCTATACCCCACGGTCCGCGCCATGACGCAGCCAGCCCATCACCGCCTCCACCCTCGGGGCCTCTGGCCGTTCGGGCACAGCGGGACGCGCGACCATCACGACGGGCAGACCCAGTTGCCGGGCGGCGGCCAGCTTGGCCCGGGCGCCGTCGCCGCCCGCATTCTTGGCCACCACGATCTGGATGCCATGCTCCTGCATCAGCGCCAGGTCCCCCGCTTCGGTGAAGGGGCCGCGGTCGACCACCACGGTCGCGCCGGGCAGGGGCGGGGCCGCGGGCGGATCGACCAGCCGCAGCAGATAGCGGTGGCCGGGCCGGTCCAGAAACGGGCTCAGGCCCTGCCGCCCGATGGCCAGAAACACCCGGGCGGGCTGCGCGGGCAGGGCGGCGGCGGCAGCCTCCATATCCGGCACATGGGTCCAGCGGTCCCCCGCGCCTGCGGTCCATTCCGGGCGTTGCAGCGCCATCAGCGCCACGCCCGCCGCGGCGCAGGCCTGTGCGGCATTGGCGCTGATCTGCGCGGCAAAGGGGTGGGTCGCGTCGATCACATGGGTGATGCGCTGATCGCGCAGCCATTGCGCCAGACCCTCCGCCCCGCCAAAGCCGCCGGTCCGGGTGGGCAGCGGCGCGGCGACCGGCGCCGTGGTACGCCCGGCATAGGAATAGACCGCATCCAGCCCGGCCGCGGCCAGCGCGGCGGCCATCCGGCCCGCCTCATGCGTTCCGCCCAGCAGAAGGATGCGTGTCATGGCTGAACCCTGGCTGTCGATCATCGGTCTGGGCGAAGATGGCCCGGCGGGCCTGTCGGAGGCAAGCCGTGCTGCCTTGGCCGCGGCACAGGTGATCTTTGGCGGCCCCCGGCATCTGGCGCTGGTCGCCGCCGGGGACCGCGGCTGCCCCTGGCCGGTGCCCTTCGACCTTGCCCCCGTTCTGGCCCGGCGCGGGCAGGCGGTGGCGGTCCTGGCCTCAGGCGATCCGTTCTGGTTCGGGGCGGGCGGCGCGCTGGCCGCGGCACTGAACCCGGGCGAATGGCGGGCCTTTCCGGTGGCCGGGGTGTTTTCGCTGGCGGCGGCCCGGCTGGGCTGGCGGCTGGAGGATTGCGCCTGCCTTGGCCTGCATGCCGCCCCTTTCGCGCAGCTTGTGCCCCATCTGGCTCCGGGCGCGCGGCTGATCTGCACCCTGCGCGACGGGCCTGCCGCGGCAGCGCTGGCGGACTGGTTGGTGGCGGAAGGCTGGGGCGACAGCCGCCTCGTGCTGCTGGAAGCGCTTGGCGGCCCGCGGGAGCGCATCCGTGAGGGCACCGCCGCCACACCGGACCTGTCCGGCGCAAACGTGCCCGTGGCCGTCGCGCTGGAGCCACTTGGCCGCCCCGGCCTGCCGCGCAGCCCCGGCCTGCCCGACGCTAGCTTTGCCCATGACGGCCAGATCACCAAATCCCCGATCCGCGCGCTGACCCTTGCCGCCCTGGCCCCGCGGCCGGGTGAGATGCTGTGGGATCTGGGCGCGGGATCGGGCTCCGTCTCGGTCGAATGGGCGCTGGCGGGGGGGCGGGCGCAGGCGGTGGAACACCGGGCCGACCGTGCCGCGAATATCCGCGCCAATGCCGACCGCTTCGGCCTGTCGCATCGGATCAGCGTGCATCACGGTGCCTCGGCCACGGTGCTGCCGGGCCTGCCGCCGCCCGCCGCAGTGTTTGTCGGCGGCGGCTTCGATGCGGCGCTGCATGCGCTGCTGCCGCGGCAGGCGCGGCTGGTGGTCAATGCCGTCACGCTGGAGACCGAGGCCCTGCTGATCCGCCTTCATGCCACCGAGGGGGGTGAGCTTTTGCGGATCGACCTTGCCCGGGCCGAACCCTTGGGCCGCATGCAGGGCTGGCGGCCCTTGCGCCCGGTGGTGCAATGGAGCCGCGGCCCATGCGCGTGATCGGGCTCGGCCTTTCTGCCGCGGCCTGCAGCTGCATGGTTGAGGCGGCGCTGGCCGCGGCGGGCCCGGCCGATCTGCTGGCCATTCTGGCCATGCGGGCGGGCCATCCTGCGCTGGCGGATCTGCCCCTGCCGGTCAGGTGGCTTCCTTCCTCGCTGCTGGCGGGCGTGACGACGCCGACGCAATCCGCGCGCATTCTGCTCCGCTTCGGCTGCGGATCGGTGGCCGAGGCGGCCGCCCTGCTGGCCAGCCGGGGCCGCCTGCTTCTTCCGCGCCACACCCTTGGCGCTGTCACATGGGCGCTGGCCGAGGGGCCGGGGCCAAGCGAAGGATCCAACGGATGACCGTTCATTTCATCGGCGCAGGCCCCGGTGCGCCGGACCTGATCACGCTCCGCGGGCGCGACCTGATCGCCGCCTCGCCCGTCTGCCTGTATGCCGGGTCGCTGGTGCCCGAAGGCGTGCTGGCCCATTGCCCGCCCGGCTGCCGGATCGTGAACACCGCGCCGATGGATCTGGACGGGATCATGGCCGAGATCGCCGCTGCCCATGCCGCGGGGCAGGATGTGGCGCGGCTGCATTCCGGCGATCTGTCGGTCTGGTCCGCCATGGGGGAACAGTTGCGCCGCCTGCGCGCACTGGAGATTCCCTATGATGTGACGCCGGGCGTGCCGTCCTTCGCCGCTGCCGCCGCCGTTCTGGGGGCAGAGCTGACACTGCCCGGCGTGGCGCAATCGGTGGTGCTGACCCGCACTTCGGGCCGGGCCAGCGCCATGCCCGAGGGGGAGATGCTGGAGAACTTTGCCCGTACCGGCGCCACGCTGGCCATCCACCTGTCGGTCCACGTGCTGGATCAGGTGCTCGCCACGCTGACCCCGCATTACGGCCCGGATTGCCCCGTGGCCGTGGTCTTCCGCGCCACATGGCCGGATGAGCGGGTGGTCCGCGCCACGCTGGCCACGCTGGACCCCGCCATCGGCCATGGAGAGCGCAGCGCGCTGATCCTTGTGGGCCGCACCCTCGGGGCCGGGGATTTCGCCGAAAGCCGCCTTTACGCGGGCGATTACGACCGGCGCTATCGCCCCGTAGGCACCGATCCGCGCTTTCCGGGGACCGGGGCATGACGCTTCCCCCCGGGCTGATGATCAGCGCCCCGGCCTCTGGCACCGGCAAGACCACGGTGATGCTGGGTCTTCTGCGCGCGCTGGCCGAGGATGGGCTGGCGGTGCAGCCGTTCAAAAGCGGACCGGATTACATCGACCCGGCCTTTCACCGGGCGGCGGCGGGGCGGGCCTCGTTCAATCTGGACAGCTGGGCGATGGCGCCGGGGATGATCGCCGCGCTGGCCCGGCAGGCGGAAGGCGCGGATCTGGTGCTGGCCGAAGGGTCGATGGGCCTGTTCGATGGCGTGGCCACCGCAGGTGTCGGCGGCCATGGCAGCAGTGCGGAACTGGCGCGGGCCATGGGCTGGCCGGTGATCCTTGTGCTGGATGTGGGCGGACAGGCGCAATCCGCCGCGGCCACCGCGCTTGGCTTTGCGCGCTATGACACCGGGCTGCCCTTTGCCGGGGTGATCCTGAACCGGGTGGCCAGCCCGCGGCACGAGCGGCTGATCCGGCTGGGGATGGCGCAGGCGGGCCTGCGGGTGCTGGGCGCTCTGCCCCGGCGGGGCGACCTGAAGCTGCCGGAACGCCACCTTGGCCTTGTTCAGGCCACCGAACATTCCGATCTTGAGGCCGCGATTGCCGGCTATGCCGCCTTTCTGCGCGCCCATGTCGATCTGGCCGCACTGCGGGCGCTGGCCGCGGCCTGTGCCCCCGGCACCGCCGCACCGCAGCCGCTGCCCCGTCCGCCCGCACAACGCATTGCGCTGGCGCAGGATGCGGCGTTTTCCTTCACCTATCCCCATCTTCTGGCCGGGTGGCGCGCCGCGGGGGCCGAGGTTCTGCCTTTCTCTCCCCTTGCCGATGAGCCGCCGCCCGCGGCCGATCTGGTCTGGTTGCCCGGCGGCTATCCCGAACTGCACGCCGGGCGGATCGCCGCGGCAGGGCGGTTCATGGCAGGGCTGCGCGCCCATGCCGCAACGCGCCCGGTCCATGGCGAATGCGGCGGCTACATGGTGCTGGGGCAGGCGCTGACCGATGCTGCGGGGGTGGCGCATCCGATGGCGGGCCTTCTGGGCCTTGTCACCAGCTATCAGACGCGGCGCCTGCATCTGGGCTACCGGCTGGCGCAGCTGGTGGCGCCGGTGCCGGGTTTTGCCCCGGGCACTCGGCTGCGCGGGCATGAGTTCCATTATTCCACCATCCTGTCGCAGCCCGATGCCCCGCTGGCCGCGGTGTCCGATGCCGATGGCGCGCCCGTGGCCGAGACCGGATCGCGGCGCGGCACCGTGACCGGCACCTTCTTTCACCTGATCGCCGAGGATGCCGCATGACCGGATTCGTCTCTTTCGTCTCCTCCGGTCCCGGCGACCCGGAGCTTCTGACGCTGAAGGCGGTGGATCGGCTGGGCCGTGCCGATGCGGTGCTGTTCGATGACCTGTCCTCCGGCCCGATCCTGGCCCATGCGCGCCCCGGCGCCGATCTGGTGGGCGTGGGCAAACGGGCAGGCCGCGCCTCGCCCCGGCAGGATCATGTCAGCCGGTTGCTGGTGGATTATGCCCGCACCGGCGCGCGGGTGGTGCGGCTGAAATCCGGCGATGCGGGCCTGTTCGGGCGGCTGGAGGAAGAGATCGCGGCCCTGCGCGCAGCGGGCATCGGGTTCGAGATCGTGCCCGGTGTGCCCTCTCCCTGCGCCGCGGTGGCGGTGGCGGGCCTGCCACTGACCCGGCGGCTGACGGCGCGGCGGGTGCAGTTCGTGACCGGGGCTGATGTGACGGGCGACCTGCCCGAGGGGCTGAACATGGCCGCGCTGGCCGATCCCGCAGCCACGACGGTGGTGTTCATGGGGCGGCGGACCTTTCCGGAACTGGCCGCCCGGCTGACCGCGGCGGGCCTGCCGCCCGACACGCCCGCCCTCTTGGCCGAGGGGGTGGGAACGCCTGCGCAGACACTGTGGCGCGGGACCGTGGCCACGCTGGCCGGGCGGCTGGCGGGGGTCGCGGCGGGCGGCCCTCCGGCGCTGATCCTTTACGGGCCGCTGGCGGAGGGAGAGGGTGATGCGTGAGCTGTCGTTGATCGGCATCGGCACCGGCAACCCCGATCACCTGACGGCCGAGGCCGCGCGGGCGATCAACGCGGCCGATCTGATCCTTCTGCCGCGCAAGGGGGCGGACAAGGTCGATCTGGCCGATCTGCGGCGCGAGATTCTGGCCCGGGTGCTGGTCAATCCTGCGGCGCAGGTCGTGGAATTCGACCTGCCGCAGCGTGATGCGGCGCATCCGGATTACCGCGCCGGGGTGGAGGGCTGGCACGATGCCATCGCCCTTGCATGGGCACGGACGGCCGATGTGCCGGGGGCGGATCATGTGGCGCTGCTGGTCTGGGGCGATCCGTCGCTCTATGATTCCTCGCTGCGGATTGCCGCCCGGCTGCCGGGACCGCCGCGGGTCCGGGTGATCCCCGGCATTACGGCGGTGCAGGCGCTGGCGGCGGCCCATGCCATGCCCCTGAACGCCATCGGCGCGCCCTTTATGGTGACCACGGGCCGCCGCCTGCGGGATGATGGGTTCCCCCCGGGCTGCGACACCTGCGTGGTGATGCTGGACGGCACCTGCAGCTTCCGCTCCCTGCCGCCCGCGGGCCTGTCGATCTGGTGGGGCGCCTATCTGGGGATGGAGGCGCAGATCCTTGACCACGGCCCGCTGGCCGAGGCCGGGCCGCGTATTCTGAATGCCCGCGCCGCGGCCCGTGCACGCCATGGCTGGATCATGGACATCTATCTGTTGCGCCGCGCCTAGGCAGCGCGGGAGAACAGCCAGCGCAGCGCCAGCACCCCTGCCGCGGCCAGAAGCGCGGCCGCCCCGCCCAGACTGCCAAGGCTGACCGGATGGCGCAGCACATCGGCCCAGACCGGGCGCACCAGCACCGCGGTGTCATAGGGCGTGGCGCTGAAGGCGCAAAGCGACAGAGAGGTGGAGGCGAGGAGCATCTCCCCCTCCACCCGGCGGGCCAGCGCGGCCACGGCCGGGCTGCGGCCTGCCGAGGCGGCCTCCATCCGCACAAGAAGATCCTGCGTTGCCGCCAGCCAGGCGTGGCTGCAGGCGTTGAACGGGCTGGCCTCATCCGTCACGGCACCGGGCACCCTTCCCCACAGGCACCATGCCCGCTGGATCTTTGCATAGTTCAGCACCCGGCCAAACTCGGCATCCGGCGCAGGAAAGCGGCCTGCCAGCGCGAGGATTGCGCCGGCATGGTCGGCGATCACCGGCATCTGGCCATGGGTGATCTCGGCGATCGGCACGCCCGCAACCGGCCCTTGTCCACGGCCAGAGCCATGGGCAGAGACCAGCCCCGCAAGGCCGAGCCAAAAGGCCAAGGCGGCAAGGATCGTCCCTGCCGCCCGGCACAGCGGATTGTGCCGCATCATCGGCCCGTTTCAGACCGGGGCAAGCCGGGGGGCGGGGCGTCCTCCCTCCAGCAGACGCTCGGCCAGCCAGCCGAAGCCAAGGCCGATGACAAGCCACAAGATCAGGTGGATGCCCATGGTGGCGATGCGGAAATGCCAGATCACCAGCGGGTCAAAGCCTTCGGGCATTTCGTTGACGGTGGGCAGCGCGGTGAAGGCCAGCGCGGTCAGCCCCAGAAACACCGCCCCGCCAAGCGTTCCCGCCGTCCAGCCGCCGCGCTGTGCCCAAAGGCGGCGGGCGGTCAGGACCGACACAGCCATGATCAGGACCGAGAATGCCAGCATGGCGAAGAACAGGACAGTGCGCGCCCCGATGGTTTCATCAAAGCCGACGGCGGGCGGATTGGCGGGGTATTTCAGCTGCGGGACAAGCCCGATGGCGACAAAGGCCGCCAGGGCCAGCAGCCCTGCCGTGGCGCGGGCGCCGAGGGTGCCGATCCGCCCGTAGACCAGGGCGAAGACCAGGGCGAACAGCCCGCCAAGCGCCGCGCCGATGGCCAGAAGCCCGGTCGCAAGGCCGATCCCGGCCTGTGTCGCGCGGGTGACCACGGGCGCTTCGTCCTCTGCGGCCACGGCTGGCGCGGGTTCAGCGGCGGCCATACGCTCTTCAAAGGCGATGGCCAGATCGACCTGCGGCTCCCCGAAGGTGAAGGCGAAGAGAAAGGCGATAAACCCGGCGACAACGCCGGCGATCAGGCCGCGAAGCAAAAGAGATCCGGTCATGTCGGCCCCGTCAGTGGCAGGGGAAGCCGAGGAGGTGACGGGCGTCATGGACGAATTCATGGATCGTCTCACCCTGCACCACCGCCGTCGCGCCCTGTTCGGCGCCGACGAAATAAATGAAGATCGCGAAGATCAGCGTGCCGAAAATCGCCCAGGGCATCACATCGGGCAGGGGAATGGGCTTGACCGCAAACATATGCGTGGTGGCATAGGTCATATCTGTCTCCTTGGGATTGCGCGTCCCGTTCAGGGTTATCCGATGCAGGAAGGTCTGACTCTCGCCCAAGGCGATCACAGCGGCGCGACCGTGCCGGAATCTCACCGGCTTCTTCGTTGCATCTGGTCGTCAAGGCCTAAGACCAGAGCGGGATCAAGTCAATGCAGCTGCGGGAGAAACGGATGACCCTTGTTCTGACGCTGGTCGCGCATGGCCCGACGGCGGCCACCCGGCAGGCGGCCTTTCCCGGGGATGATCCGCTGCTGCCGGGTTCCGGCCCGGGTCCGTTGCCATGGCGCGGGCGCCGGGTGCTGGCCAGCCCGGCCCGGGCCTGTCAGGAGACTGCGGCCGCCCTGTCACTGCTGGCGGAGCGGGATCCGGCGCTGGCCGAGATGGATCATGGCCGCTGGTCCGGCAAACCGCTGGCCGAGGTGGCCGCGGCCGAGCCGGAGGCGCTGGCCCGCTGGATCGCCGATCCGGATTATCAGGGCCATGGCGGCGAAAGCCGGGCGGCGCTGGCGCTTCGGGTGGCGGACTGGCTGGAGCGGATCGCCGCAGGCGGGTCGCATGTGCTGGCCCTGACCCATGCCAGCGTGATCCGGGCGCTGGTCCTGCGGGTGCTGGATGCGCCCGCCGCGGCCTTCTGGGCGCTGGACGTCGGTCCGGCCACGCTGACCGAACTGCGCCATGACGGCCGCCGTTGGGCGCTGCGCGCGCTGGCCTGCCCGTTGCCGGCCCACAGGCGGTGAGGGGCATCCTCAGGACCCGGCCAAGCGACCGGAGGAGGCGAAGGACAGGCCCCGCTGTAAGGTATCGTGGGGCCGCCGGGGGTGATGGCGGGCCGTTCCCCGGCGGGATGGCTCAAGGACCAGTTTGCCGGGAACGGGCAGAGTCATGGACATCCCGGCATTTGCCCGGACTGCCACTGATGACAGCGCCCCCGCCCGGTGAAAGGCGGGTGCGACAGGTTTATTGGGCTGCGGACCAGTGGTCGATCGCGGCCTGCGCCACGGCCTGATCTTGTGCGGGCGTGCCCGAGGAAATGCCGATGCCGCCGACGACCTGTCCCTGCCAGACCACCGGCAGCCCGCCGCCCACCACCATCAGCCGGCCGCCAATGGCCGAGTTGATGCCATAGGCCGGGGCGCCGGGCTGGCTGGCCGTACCATACTCATGCGTGGCCCGCTTCGCCCCGGCGGCGGTGAAGGCCTTGTCCAGCGCGATGGTCGAGGAGGTGACCTTGCCGCCCTCCATCCGTTCGAAGGCGATCAGCTGGGCGCTTTCATCGACGATGGCGATGCACATCGGCACGCCGATGCTTTCGGCATGGGCCGCGGCCCCGGCGATCAGCAGGCGGGCATCGGTCAGGTCAAGACGGGTGACAGTTTTCATCGCAGGTTCCTCAGTTGGACTTGGCCACGCGCCGCCAGGCGTGCAGCAGGGGTTCGGTGTAGCCCGAGGGCTGTGCCGCGCCCTTCAGGATCAGGTCGCGCGCGGCGGTGAAGGCGGGGCCGTCAAAACCGGGTGCCATCGGCAGATAGGCGGCATCGCCCGCGTTCTGCCGGTCCACCGCCGCCGCCATGCGGCGCAGGCTTTCATCCACCTGAGCTTCGGTGATGATGCCATGGATCAGCCAGTTCGCCAGGAACTGTGCGGAAATCCGCAGCGTTGCCCGGTCTTCCATCAGCGCCACATCGTCGATGTCGGGCACCTTGGAGCAGCCGATCCCTTGATCGACCCAGCGCACCACATAGCCCAGGATCGACTGGCAGTTCAGGTCGATCTCGCGCGCGATCTGCTCGGCCGACAGATTGCGGCGGCCCATCAGCGGCGGCGTCATCAGCGCGTCAAGGCTGGCGCGCGGGCGGGACTTCAGACTGTCCTGCAGCGCGGCCACATTCACCTGATGGTAATGCGTGGCATGCAGGGTTGCCGCCGTGGGCGAGGGGACCCAGGCCGTTGTGGCGCCTGCCTTCGGGTGGCCGATCTTGGTGCCCAGCATTTCGGCCATGGCGTCGGGCTTGGCCCACATGCCCTTGCCGATCTGGCCCTTGCCCTGCATTCCGGTGGCAAGGCCCGCATCGACGTTGCCCGCCTCATAGGCGGAGAGCCAGACCGCATCCTTGATTTCCGCCTTGGGCAGCACGGGGCCAGCCTGCATCACGGTGTGGATCTCATCCCCGGTGCGGTCAAGGAAGCCGGTGTTGATGAAGACGATCCGGTCCTTCAGCGCACGGATGCATTCGCGAAGGTTGGCGCTGGTGCGGCGTTCTTCATCCATCAGGCCCAGCTTCACCGTGCCGAAGGGCAGGCCCAGCAAAGCCTCGACCCGCGCATAGCTGCGGTCGGCGAAGGCGGCTTCTTCGGGGCCGTGCATCTTGGGCTTCACCACATAAACCGAACCGGCACGGCTGTTGCGCGGGCCTTCGGTCTTTTGCAGGTCGTGCAGCGCGGCGGTGACGGTGATCATGGCATCCATCAGCCCCTCGGGCACCTCTTCGCCGTTCAGCAGGACGGCATCGGTGGTCATCAGGTGGCCGACATTGCGCACCAGCAGCACCGCGCGGCCCGGCAGGGTCAGCATGCTGCCATCGGGGGCGGTAAAGCGGCGGTCGGCATTCAGACGGCGGGTCAGCACCTTGCCGCCCTTTTCAAAGCTTTCGCTCAGATCGCCTTTCATCAGGCCCAGCCAGTTCCCGTAGGCCAGAACCTTGTCTTCGGCATCGACAGCGGCGACCGAATCCTCACAATCCTGAATAGCGGTCAGGGCCGATTCCAGCACCACATCGCGCAGGCCCGAGCGGCTTGCCGCACCCACCGGATGGGAGGGATCGAACACGAGTTCGATATGCAGACCGTTGTGGCGCAGCAGGATCGAATGCTGCGCGCCGCTGCCCGCGGTGCCTGCAAAGGCCGCGGGGTCTGCCAATGCCACCGCCGCGCCGTCGATGGTCGCGGTCAGGGTGCCGTCGTTGATGGCATAGCCGGTCACATCGGCATGGCTGCCACGGGCCAGCGGTACGGCCTTGTCCAGAAAATCCGCGGCCCAGGCCACGGCCTGCGCGCCGCGGGCGGCGTCAAACCCTTTGCCCGCCGGGGTGCCGGGCAGGGCATCGGTGCCGTAAAGCGCATCATACAGGCTGCCCCAGCGGGCATTCGCGGCATTCAGCGCGAAACGCGCATTCATCACCGGCACCACCAGCTGCGGCCCGGCCAGGCTGGAGATCTCGGGGTCGGACGGCGTGGTTTCCACCGTGAACTCCGGACCTTCGGGCAGCAGATAGCCGATGTCGCGCAGAAAATCCTGCCAGGCGGCATTGTCCCAGTCCTGACCGCGGCGCGCGGCCAGCCAGGCGTCGATCTTGGCCTGCATCTCGTCCCGCACGGCCAGAAGGCGGCGGTTCTCGGGCACCAGATCGTTCAGCAGGGCGGCAAAGCCGGTCCAGAAGGCGTCAGGGCTCAGCGTCAGACCGGGCAGAAGCCGGTTTTCCACAAAATCGGCAAGGGCAGGGGCGACCTGAAGTCCGGCGCGGGGCAGATGGGCGGTCATGGCAGTTCTCCTTTGTGTGCGACGGTATGCAGAGCGGCCGGGCCGATCCAGTTCCGGCTGGAAGTTTTCCACGATGCGGAATACCTATGCGGTATGGAGAAGGGTTCGGTTCAGTCGGTTGATCGTGCGCTGATGCTGCTGGAGGCGCTGGCGCTTCAGGCTGATGGGTTCCGGCTGTCGGATCTGGCGCGGCAGGTGGGCCTCGCGCCTTCAACGACGCACCGGCTGCTGACCGCGCTGGAGCGGCGCGGCTTTGCCCAGTTCGATCCGGCGCAGACCCGGTGGCATGTCGGCCGCAAGGCCTTTGCCGTGGGCGTCGCCTTCACCCGCTGGCAGAATTTCATCGCGGTGGCCATGCCCTTTCTGCGCAGGCTGCGCGATGCCACGCGGGAAACCGCGAACCTTGGCATTCTGGAGGATGGCGAGGTGATGACGGTGGCGCAGGTGGAAAGCCGTGAGATCATCCGCGCGATTTCCGCCCCCGGCGGCCGGGCGCCGGTGATGAATTCGGGCATGGGCAAGGCCATCGTCTCGACCTGGCCCGATGAGGCGATCGAGGCGCTGGTTGCCCGCCACGGATTGCGCCAGCTGACCCGGCAAAGCCTGCGCAGCTTCGACGAGGTCCGCGCCGAGATCGAGCGGATCCGCGAACGCGGCTATGCCTATGACAATGAGGAATTCACCCCCGGCATGCGTTGCATCGCCGCCGTGGTCTGGTCCCCGAACGGAGAGCCGGTCGGCGGCCTGTCCATTTCGGCACTGGCCACGCGGCTGCAATCGGCCGAGATGCCGGCGGTCGGGGTCAAGGTCCGGGCGCTGGCCCTGGAACTGACGCAGGTGATGGGCGGCCGCCCGCCGCCCGCCTTTGCACGGCCCTAGCTGCCG
The DNA here is from genome assembly GCF_049445895.1 of Neotabrizicola sp. VNH66. NCBI lineage: Bacteria > Pseudomonadati > Pseudomonadota > Alphaproteobacteria > Rhodobacterales > Paracoccaceae > Neotabrizicola > Neotabrizicola sp. VNH66. Next base: position 19,789 of record NZ_JBMSDW010000010.1, on the reverse strand, counting down.
GCTGCGGGCGGGTCTGCGCCGATCTGCCGGCTGATCCGGTCGGCCACTGCGCGGACCTTTGTGCCAATCCCCTCGATCCGGTCGGCCGACAACCGCTGTGTCGGGCCGGAGACCGAGATTCCGGCCACCGCCTCGCCATGGATGTTCAGGATCGGCGCCGCCACGCAGCGCATGCCGGGGGTGCGTTCTTCGTCATCGACCGCATAGCCGCGGCGCCGGGCCTCTGCCAGCTGGTCGCGCAACGCCTGCGGATCGGTCACCGTCTGCGGCGTGAATTGCTGAAGCTCTGCCGTGTCCAGATAGGCCTGCAGCCGGTCCGGCGGATAGCGGCTGAGCAGGGCCTTGCCGATGCCCGAGGCGTGCCGGGCCGAAACGGTGCCGGGCGGAAAGAAGGCGCGGATCATCTCATGCGTTTCGACCTGGCTGAGGAACAGCACCTGCCCCTTCCATTCCACCCCCAGATTCGAGGTCTCGCCCGTTTCGGCCATCAGCGCGTGCATTTCGGGGCGGGCGCGCTCCACCACATTGGTGCGGCGCAGAAAGGCCGATCCGGCGCGGAACGTGCCCGCACCGATGTGCCAGTCCTGCCGTTCGGCGGAAAGCTCCACAAATTCGCGCGCCTCCAGCGTGGCAAGGACGCGGTGCATGGTGGCCGTGGACTGATCCAGCGCGACCGAGATTTCGGTCAGCGTCATGCCCCCGCGCGCGGACAGCAGCTGGATCACCTCCAGCGCGCGATCCAGTGCCTGAATGGTGCTTTGGCCTTCGGCGGGGAACATCGCCTTCGGCCGTCCGCGGCGGGCGGGAAGCTTGGTCATGCGGGCCATCCTTCTGCGGTCAGAGACGGAAATCGCAACATTAGAAAATTAGATCGCAGAGTGAAAAAAAGTAAAGACATGATATGGTAGGAAAAATTCATATTTTTGCACCTGATAAAAATCACTTTCAAGAAAATTTCATTCTGGATGCGCTGCTGCTAGCGTCCTGCAAGGCTGATCTAGGAGGAACATCCATGCAGAACCCCGTCTTCATTCCGGGCCCGACCAACATGCCCGAATTCCTGCGCAAGGCTGTGGATGTGCCGACGCTGGACCACCGCTCGGCCGCGTTTGCCGAGGTGCTGAAACCTGCGCTGGCGGGGGTGCGGCAGGTGATCAGATCGGCTGATGCCGAGGTGTTCCTGTTCCCCTCGACCGGGACAGGCGGGTGGGAGATCGCGATCACCAACACGCTGTCGCCGGGCGACAGGGTTCTGGCGGCCCGGCATGGCATGTTCAGCCACAGGTGGATCGACCTCTGCGAACGTCATGGCCTGGATGTCGAGAAGATCGAGGTGACCTGGGGCAATGGCCTGCCGGCCGACCGCTATGCCGCGGTTCTGGCGGCGGACCGCGATCACCGGATCAAGGCGGTGCTGGCCACGCATAACGAAACCGCAACCGGCGTGGTCTCTGACATTGCGGCCATCCGCCATGCGCTGGATGCGGCGGGCCATCCGGCACTCTTGCTGGTGGACGGGGTCAGCTCGATCGGGTCGATGGATTTCCGCTTTGATGACTGGGGCGTGGATATCGCGGTGACCGGGTCGCAAAAGGGCTTCATGCTGCCGCCGGGGCTGGCCATCGTGGCCTTTTCCCCCAAGGCGATGGCCGCGACCGAGACGGCCCGGCTGTCCCGCTGCTTTTTCGACATCCGCGACATGGGGCGCAGCTATTACTTCGGTCTGTATCCCTACACGCCTCCGGTCGGCCTGATCTGCGGGCTGAAGGAGGCCTGCAACTTTCTGCTGGCAGAGGGGCTGGAGAATGTCTTCGCCCGTCATACCCGCATTGCCGACGGCGTGCGCGCCGCCGCCGCCGCCTGGGGCATGCCGCTTGCCGCCCTGTCGCCCGAGCTTCAGTCCCAGACGATCACCGCCATCCGCACCCCGGCCGGGTTCAATGCGACCGACATCGTGACCCGCGCCGCGCAGGTCTATGACACGGCCTTCGGCACGGGTCTGGGAGAGCTGGCGGGAAAGGTCTTCCGCTTCGGGCATCTGGGGGTGATGAGCGACCTGACCGCCCTGTCCGGTCTTGCCGTGCTGGAAATGTGCATGGCCGATCTGGGCCTTCCGGTCCGTCTGGGCAGCGGGGTTGCCGCCGCGCAGCAGGTCTACCGGACCACCGCGGCCCCGGTTTTGAAACAGGCGGCCTGACCGCCGCGCGACCGATCCATACCGATCCGAGGAGGAGCCGATGAAGGACGAACTTCCGCCCTGCATCCCCACGTTTTCAGATGTTCTGGCCGCACGGGACCGGATCTCCGGCCATATCCACCGCACGCCTGTGCTGACCTCGCGCATGTTGGACGAGCTTTCGGGCGCATCGCTGTTCTTCAAATGCGAGAACCTGCAGAAGGCGGGCGCCTTCAAGGCCCGCGGCGCGTCGAATGCGGTGTTCGGGCTGACGGAGGAACAGGCGGCGAAGGGCGTGGCCACCCATTCCAGCGGCAACCACGGCACCTGCCTGTCCTATGCGGCCGGACGCCGGGGTATTCCCTGCACCGTGGTGATGCCGCGCACCGCACCGCAGGCCAAGAAGGATGCCGTCCGCGGCTATGGCGGCCGCGTGGTGGAATGCGAACCCTCTACCTCCTCGCGCGAGGCGGTCTTTGCCGAGGTGGTGGCCGAAACCGGCGCCGAATTCGTGCATCCCTACAATGATCCGCGGGTGATCGCCGGTCAGGGCACCTGCGCGCTGGAGCTGGTGGATCAGGTGCAGGGCCTTGATGCGGTGATCGCGCCCATCGGCGGCGGCGGCATGGTCTCGGGCACCTGCCTGACGCTGTCGCAGATCGCGCCGGGGATCCGGATCTATGCGGCTGAGCCGGAACAGGCCGATGATGCCGCCCGCAGCTTCCGCGCCGGGCATATCATCGCCGATGATGCGCCCGAAACCATTGCCGACGGGCTGAAGGTGCCGCTGAAAGACCTGACCTGGCATTTCGTCCGCAACCATGTGACCGATATCCTGACCGTATCCGAGGCCGAGATCGTCGCCGCGATGGATCTGATCTGGAAGCGGCTGAAGATCGTGATGGAACCCTCCAGCGCGGTGCCCTTTGCCGCGGTGCTGAAGAACCGCAATGTCTTTGCGGGCCAGCGGGTCGGTGTCATCGTGACGGGCGGCAATGTCGATCTGAAGAAACTGCCTTTCTGAAAGGGGCCCAAGATGAACATGGAAGTGAAGCTGAACGATCTGGACGTGGGCTTCGACGTTCCTGCCCTGCCGGGGATGGACGAGGCGGATATTCAGACGCCCTGCCTGATTCTGGATCTGGACGCGCTGGAACATAACATCCGCAAGATGGGCGATTATGCCCGCAACCACGGCATGCGGCTGCGGGTGCATGGCAAGATGCACAAATCGGTGGATGTGGCGAAGCTGCAGATGAAGATTGGCCATGCCATCGGGGTCTGCTGCCAGAAAGTGTCCGAGGCCGAGGTCTTCGCGCGTGGCGGCATCCGGGACATTCTGGTGTCCAATGAGGTGCGCGATCCGGCCAAGATCGACCGTCTGGCCCGGTTGCCGAAACTGGGCGCCAGCGTGATTGTCTGCGTCGATGACATCGCCAATGTGGCCGAGCTTTCGGCGGCGGCACAGAAGCATGGCACCACGCTGGACTGTTTCGTGGAAATCGACTGCGGCGCGGGCCGGTGCGGTGTCACCACCACGCCCGCGGTTGTCGCCATCGCAAAGGCCATCGCCGCGGCACCGGGGCTGAGCTTCAAGGGGCTGCAGGCCTATCAGGGGGCCATGCAGCATATCGAGGGTTATGAGGATCGCCGCGCCAAACTGGATGCCGCGATTGCCATGGTGAAGGATGCCGTCTCCGGGCTGGAGGCCGTGGGCCTGAAGCCGGAACTGGTGTCGGGCGGCGGCACCGGGTCCTATTATTTCGAAAGCAACTCGGGCGTGTATAACGAGCTGCAATGCGGCAGCTATGCCTTCATGGATGCCGATTACGGCCGCATCCGCGACAAGGACGGCAACCGCATTGATCAGGGCGAATGGAAGAATGCGCTCTTCATTCTGACCAGCGTCATGAGCCATGCAAAGGCCGACAAGGCGGTGGTGGACGCAGGCCTGAAGGCGCAATCGGTGGACAGCGGCCTGCCCTTCGTCTTTGGCCGCACGGATGTGAAATACATCAAATGCTCGGATGAGCATGGCGTGATCGACGATCCGCAGGCGGTCCTGAAGGTGAACGAAAAGCTGCGGCTGGTGCCCGGCCACTGCGACCCGACCTGCAACGTGCATGACTGGTATGTCGGTGTCCGCGACGGCAAGGTCGAGGTGGTCTGGCCGGTTTCGGCCCGCGGCCGCGCTTACTAGGCCGCAACGGGGGCGGTCCGCCGCCCCCTTCGTGTCAGGGAAAACAACCATGTATATCGTTCCCGAAGCTGCGATTGCCGGCCTGATGACGCGGGAGGACGCTTTCCGCGCGGTCGAGGCCGTTTTTGCCTCGATGGCCCGGGGAACCGCGCGCAATTTCCCGGTGATCCGTGAGGCCATCGGCCATGCCGATGCGCTTTACGGGTTCAAATCCGGCTTTGACCGGGAATCTCTGGCGCTTGGGCTGAAGTCCGGCGGCTTCTGGCCGGGGAATGCGGCGCGGGGGCTGACCAACCACCAGTCCAGCATCCTGCTGTTCGACGCCGACACCGGCCAGATCAAGGCGGTGATCGGGGGTAACCTGCTGACGGCTTTGCGCACGGCGGCGGCTTCGGCTGTGTCGATCCGCCATCTGGCGCGCGCGGATGCCGAGGTGATCGGGATGATCGGCGCGGGCCATCAGGCCCCGTTCCAGCTGCGCGCCGCGCTGGAGCAACGGCGGTTCCGCCGGGTTCTGGGCTGGAACCGCGATGCGTCTAAGCTGGCAAAACTGGCCGCCGTGGCCGAGGAATTCGGCCTGCCGTTCAAGGCGGCCTCGCCAGACCGGCTGGGGGCGGAATCGGATGTTATCGTGACGATCCTGTCGTCTTTCGCGCCGGTTCTGACCGCGGCGCAGGTGCGGCCCGGCACGCATCTGGCCTGCATGGGCACCGATACAAGCGGCAAGCAGGAGGTGGGCGCTGATCTGGTCGCCGCCGCAACGCTGTTCACCGACGAGGTGGCGCAGGCGGTGACCATCGGCGAATGCCAGCATGCCGTGGCGCAGGGGCTGGTGGCGGCGGATGACATCACTCCGCTGGGGCAGGTGATCGAGGGGCGCCATCCGGGCCGCCGCTCGGCCGATGAGATCACGCTGTTCGACGGCACAGGCGTCGGCCTTCAGGACATCGCCATCGCGGCAAAAACACTGGAAAACGCAATCAGACAAAAAGTGGTGGTCGAAGTGTGAGGCACAGGAGCGTGCCCGGCCGTTTCACAGGGGTGGCCCCTGCCGGAAGCGTGCGAAGGCCGCGCCGGTTGCCCGGGTGATTGCAGCGTGAAACCCCATGGCGCCCAGAGTGACCAGAGCCAGACAGGCAAAGACCAGATCAATCCGCATCCGGCCATTGGCATGGATCATCAGGGCGCCCAGCCCGTCCGACCCGCCGACCCATTCGCCGATCACCGCGCCGACCGGCGCATAGATCGCGGCCAGCCGCAGCCCGGTGCCCAGTTCCGGCAGCGCGGCGGGAAGGCGCAGGTGGATCAGGCAGCGCAGCCGTCCCGCACCCATCACCTGCGCCAGATCAAGGCAGGCCGCGGGTGTGCGGGCCAGCCCCTCGGCGAAGGCGGTGGCGACCGGGAAAAAGACGATCAGCGCGGTCACGGCGATCTTCGGCGCCAGACCATAGCCCAGCCACAGCGTCAGGATCGGGGCAAGGGCAAAGATCGGGATGGTCTGCGACAGGAGGAGCGCGGGGCGCAGCGCCGCGGCCAGTACGGGCAACGCCGCCATCACCAGCGCCAGCAGGATACCGAAGGCGGCGCCCAGCAGAAAGCCGCACAGAACCTCGGTCAGGGTGACAAGACCGGCCCCGGCCAGCGCGGCCCGGTGCTGGATCAGCGCCAGTCCCACGGCCTGCGGCCCGGGCAGAAGAAACGGCGGCAGGCCGGTCAGCCAGACCAGCCCCTGCCACAGGAGGAGTGCGGCGCCAAGGCCAGCCGTCAGCCGCAGCAACCCGGTCACGATGCCCCCCTCAGCCGGGCGAGAAGGCGGCCCTGACAGGCCAGAACCTGCGGATCATCCAGCGGACGCGGGGCCGGGCCGGGTGGGGGCGCGACCTCTTCCAGCCCGGCCCGGGTCAAAAGACAGATGCGGTCGGCCAGCCGTGCCGCCTCATGCGGGTCATGGCTGATCATCAGCACCATCCGCCCGGCCAGCAGAGCCGCGGCCAGATCCTGCATCTCGGCCCGCAACCGGGCATCCAGCGCGCTGAAAGGTTCGTCCAGCAGCACCAGCGGACGATCCTCCAGCAGGGTGCGGGCCAAGGCCACGCGCTGCCGCTGTCCGCCCGACAACTGGCCCGGCCGCTTTGCGGCATGACCGGAGAGGCCGGTGCGCGCCAGCAGGTCCTGCACCCGGGTCGGATCTGGGCGCTCTCCGCGCAGCCTTGCGCCAAGGGCGACGTTTTCGGCCACCGTGGCCCAGGGCAACAGTCCCGGATCCTGCGCCATCAGCGCGGCGGGCCGGGGGCCGATGATCCGCCCCTCCAGCACCGCCGCGCAGGGCAGGCCCGCCAGAAGCCGCAGCAGCGTGGATTTTCCCGCGCCGGACGGGCCAAGCAGCACCACCCACGCGCCGGGATCCAGTGTCAGCCGCAGCGGCGGGACCAGTGTCTGCCCGTCCAGCAACAGGCGACCCTCCAGCGTCAGCGGGGCGGAAATCATAAGCCTCCGCCCGTCCAGAATCCGGCCTCCAGCCGGGTGGCGGTGGTAAAGTGCCGCGACAGCATCTGCCAGCGCGGCAGGGTCTTTGCGGCGGGTCCCAGCCGGGCCGCCACCGCACCGTCGATCAGCGCCCCGGTGCGCCGGCACAGAACCTGATACTCTGCCCCGCCATAGGTGGCGATCCAGTCCCGATAGGGCGTGTCGCCCGCTGTCGCCGCCAGCCGTGCCCCGATCTCGCCATAGCCCAGAATGCAGGGCGCCAGCGCTGCCAGCAGGTCCAGAACATCCCCACTGTGCCCGGCGTCCAGCACATAGCGGGTATAGGCAAGGGTTCCGGCGGCCTCTTCCGTGGCCTCAAGATCGGTCCCGGATATCCCCGCCGCGGCACAAATCCGCAGGTGGAGAGCCATTTCCTGATGCAACAATGCATGGACCGTGGCCGCGGCCGCCTGCATTTCCGCCAGCGACCCAGCCTTGACCACGACCAGCGCCCAGGCCCGGGCGAACTGCATCAGGAACAGGTAATCCTGCCGCAGATAGGCCAGAAAAGCCGCTTGGGGCAGGCTGCCGTCGCGCACCCCCTCGACAAAGGCATGGCGGGTATAGGCGGCCCATGGACCGGGGCAATCTGCGCGCCATGCGGCAAAGGCGCTGCCGTAATCGGGGATCATTCGGCCGTTCCCGCAGGGTCCGCCCCCGGGTCCAGCGCCAGCGCGCTGACCGGAAGGGTGCCGCCGATCAGCCCGGCCTCGTAGAGAAACGTCTCGAACCTTGCATAACGGCCATGGTCCAGCGCCGCCGGGCTATGGGCAAAGCGCGGCAGGGTATCGGCCCAGGCCTGCGTGTTCAGTGCATCGGCCAGATCGGGGGCGGTGGCCGAAAACACCGCAAAGGCCGCGTCGGGATGGTTCAGCATATATTCGGTGCCGCGCTCTACCGCGGACAGGAAGCGGGAGATCCGGTCGCGGTCCAGCCGGTCGCGGTTGGCGACGAAGATCAGCTCGTCATAGGCGGGCAGGCCCGTCTCTTCGGGAAAGAAGCAGCGGCCGTTGCCCCCGGCCAGCCGCATCTGCGTCAGCTCGAAATTGCGGAAGGCGCCGATCACCGCATCGACCTGCCCGGTCATCAGCGCGGGCGTCAGCGACCAGTTCACATTGATCATCTGCACATCCGCCATGGTCAGCCCGGCGGAGCGGAGCATGGCGGCCATCATCGCCTCTTCGATGCCGGACACTGAATAGCCGACCTTGCGGCCCTTCAGGTCGGACAGGCTTTGCACCGGGCCATCGGCATCGACCATCAGGCAGTTCAGCGGGGTGGCGACCAGCGTGCCCACCCGCACCAGCGGCAGGCCCTCATGCACCTGAAGATGCAGTTGCGGCTGGTAGCTGACCGCAAGATCCGCCTTGCCCGCGGCCACCAGCTTGGGCGGTTCGGACGGGTCGGCCGGGGCGATGATCTCGACCTCCAGCCCGGCCTCGCGGAAGAAGCCCAGTTCCTGCGCAAGGATGACGGGCGCATGGTCGGGGTTCACATACCAGTCCAGAAGCAGCGTCATGCGGTCCTGCGCCAGGGCAGGCAGGGCCAGTGTCAGGCTGGCGGCCAGGGTCAGAAGGCGGATCATGGGGTTTCTCCGGGATCGGCGACAAGGGCAAGGGGGTTGGGGATCAGGGGGCGCAGCACCTCGGCCGCGCGCCAGGCGCGCAGGCCCGACCGGCAGGCCAGAACGACGCGCTGGCCCGGTGCGGGATGCAGGCCCGGAACCTCGTCCGGGCGGAGGCGCTGCGCGGCAGGGGTGACGGGGCGGGGGGCTTCGGCCGCATCGCGCAGGTCGATGACCAGATCGCCGGGCGTGATCGCACCGGGTGCGATGAACGCGGGGCCGGGGTCGGCCGGCTCGGGCGCGCGGTCGAAGCGGAAGGCGGAAAACCGCAGGCCCTGTGCACTGAGCCGGACCAGCTGCCCCAAAGGCGAGGGGGTCAGTCCCAGCAGCACCGCCAGCGCCATCTGCGCCTGCAGGCAGCCGATCATACCCACGACCGGCCCCAGAACGCCCGCGGTGGCGCAGGTGGCGGCGGTGTCGGGCAGGCCCGGAAACACCGCCCGCAACGACGGGGCGCCGCCGCAGAAGCCTCCGGCATAGCCCTCCATCCCCAGAGCCGAGGCCGAGATCAGCGGCTTGCCCGCCGCGAGGCAGGTGTCCGACAGGATATAGCTGACGGCGAAACTGTCGGCGCAGTCCAGTACCAGATCCGCGGCCGCCACAAGTGCGGGGGCATTGGCCGGGTCCAGCCGGCCCACCACCGCCTCTGTCCCGGTTGCGGGATTCAGCGCCTGCACAAAGGCCTGTGCGGCCAATGCCTTCGGCTGCCCCGTCCGGCCGCCATAGATCGGCTGACGGTGGAGGTTCGTCTCTTCCACCCGGTCGGGGTCGATCAGGGTGATGTGCCCCACCCCGGCCCCCGCCAGATATTGCAGGACCGGCACGCCCAGACCGCCGGCCCCCGCGATCAGCACATGCGCGCGCCCCAGCCGCGCCTGACCGGCGTCGCCCACCTCGGGCAGGATCATCTGGCGGGCATAACGGTTCATGCCGTGCACCCCAGCCATTCCGCCACCCGGGCCGCAGGGTCGGGGTTCAGGGTGATATCCGTCACGACCGAGACGACATCCGCCCCCGCGGCAAAGGCCAGTGGCGCCCGGTCCGGCCGCAGCCCGCCGATGGCGACCAGCGGGATGGGTCCGATCCGCGCCTTCCATTCGGTCAGGCGTTCCACCCCTTGCTGATGCCATTTCATCGGTTTCAGGATGGTCGGCCAGACCGGCCCGAGGGCGATGTAATCCGGGGCCAGCGCCAGTGCCCGGTCCAGTTCCGCGTCGTCATGGGTGGATAGCCCAAGGCGCAGCCCGGCGCGGCGGATCGCGGGCAGGTCGGCGGTGTCCAGATCCTCCTGCCCGAGGTGAAGCCAGCGGCAGCCCTCCTCGATGGCGATCTGCCAGTGGTCATTCACCACCAGAACCGCGCCCTGCCGGTCAGACAGCGCCTGCGCGCGGCGGATCTCGGCCCGGGTCTCGGCTGCGGGGCGGTCCTTCACCCGCAGCTGCACCAGCCGGATGCCAAGCGGCAGCATCCGCTGCAGCCAGTCCGCGCTGTCGAAGATGGGATAGAAGCGGGGGAGCGTCATGCGAGAAAGGCCTTTCCAAGCACGGGGGTCGAGGGATGCGCCATGTCGCGCGGGGCCATGGGATCGGCGCGGAAGGCGGCGGCCCCGGCCTCGGCCGCCAGCGCCATGGCGCGTGCCATCAGGGCCGGATCACCGGCCTGCGCCACGGCGGTGTTCAGCAGGACCGCGTCGAAGCCCAGTTCCATCGCCTGCGCCACATGGGACGGCAGGCCGATCCCGGCATCCACCACCAGCGGCACATCGGGGAACTGTGCCCGCAGCGCGCGCAAGCCCCAGCGGTTGTTCAGTCCGAGGCCGGAGCCGATGGGCGCGCCCCAGGGCATCAGCACGCCCGCCCCGGCCTCCAGCAGCCGGCCGCAGACCGACAGGTCTTCGGTGCAATAGGGGAAGACCTGAAAACCGTCGCCGGTCAGGATCCGCGTGGCCTCGGTCAGGGCAAAGACATCGGGGTGCAGCGTGTCGGCATCGCCGATCACCTCCAGCTTGATCCAGGAGGTGCCGAACAGGTCACGCGCCATATGGGCGGTGGTCACCGCCTCTTTCACGGAATGGCATCCAGCGGTATTGGGCAGAAGCGTCACGCCCAGCCCCCGGATCAGTGCCCAGAAATCCTGTCCGGCGCCCTGTTCGCGGCGGAGCGAGACGGTGGCGACCGCCGCGCCCGAGGCGCGGAAGGCCGCGGCCAGAATGGCGGGGGAGGGATAACCCGCCGTGCCCAGCATCAGCGCGCTGCTGACCTCTGTTCCATAAAAGACCGGCATGGCTCAGCCCCCCTGCATGGCGGACAGGACCTCGATCCGGTCGCCGGGGTTCAGGGGGGTGGCGGGGCGCGCGGCGGCGGCGATGAAATCGCCGTTGCGGGCGGTGGCCACTTTCGGACCGAAACCCTGCTCGGCCAGCAGATCCTGCAAAGTGGCAGCAGCGGTGGTGACGGGGGTGCCGTTCAGCGTGATGTTCAAGACTGGACCTCATCCATGAATTCGGGGCAGGTGCCGGTGGCCAGATGATCCGCCGCCATGGCGGCCAAGGCGGGGGACAGCAGAAAACCGTGGCGATAGAGGCCGTTGGCATGCAGCCTGCTCTCCTGTCGGCGCAGCCGGGGCAGGTTGTCGGGAAAGGCGGGCCGTGCATCGGCCCCCAGTTCCAGCAGCTCGGCCTCGGCAAAGCCGGGGTGCAGCGTATAGGCGGCGGACAGCAGCTCGACCGCAGCGCGCGCGGTGACCCCGCCCCTGCGGTCGCTTTCGATCATGGTCGCGCCCAGCATGAAGATGCCGTCGCCGCGCGGCACGATGTAAAGCGGGATGCGCGGATGCAAGAGGCGCACCGGGCGCGACAGGATGATGCCGGGGCAGCGGATCACCAGCATCTCGCCCCGGACCCCGCGCAGATCGGGCAGGCGGTCCCGCGCGGCAAGGCCGCGGCAGTCGATCAGAAGGCCGGGCGCTGCGGGCGGGTCCGGGCGGATCGGGACGCCCTGCGCCTCCAGCCGCTGGCGCAGGGTCAGAAGGGCCGCCCGGGGTGAAAGATGCGCCTCGTCGGGATAGAACAGCCCGGCCTGAAACCGGCCCGCGAGATCGGGTTCCAGCGCGCCGATCCGGTCGGCGCCGATCCTCTGATGGCCCCGGCTGCGGCGGGCGAAAAGCTCCAGCTCTCCCCGGTCGCGGGCGGGGGCGACCACCAGCGTGCCGTTGCGGATGACGCATCCGGTGTGCCGGTCCCACCAGCCGATGGCCTGCTGCCCCAGCCGCTCCACCGGTTCTTCGGCGCTGGCGCCTTCGCACCAGGGGGCCAGCATGCCGCCCGCCCACCACGAACAGGCCTGCGGGCCGGGTGCGACGGCGGGATCGGTCAGGGAGACGCTGTGGCCCCGCGCCGTCAGCTCGGCCGCCATGACCAGCCCCATGACCCCGGCGCCAAGAATGGCGATGCCTGTCATGTCCCGGTGCCCCAGATGGCGTGGAAGTGATGCACGGGCCCATGGCCGGATCCCACGCAGAGGCCATCCGCGGCACGGATTGCGCCCTGCAGATAGGCATGCGCCCGGCTGACCGCCGCGGGCACGGTCAGGCCCTGCGCCAGACCGGCGGCAATCGCGGCGGACAGGGTGCAGCCCGTACCATGGGTGTTCCGTGTCGGAATCCGCGGCGCGGTCAGACGCAGGGTTTCGGTGCCGACCAGCAGGTCCGTGCAGACCGGACCTTCCGCATGGCCGCCCTTCATCAGCACCCAGTCCACACCCGCGGCCCGCAGGGCCCGTGCCTGCGCCTCGTGCGCTTCATCCGACCGGGCCGGGCCGCAGGCCAGAAGCTCTGCCGCCTCGGGCAGGTTCGGGGTCAGCACCGTGGCAACGGGCAGAAGTTCCTCCCGCAATGCGGCGACGGATTCGGCTTCCAGCAGACGGTCGCCCGATTTGGCCACCATCACCGGGTCAAGGACCACTGGCAGGCCGCGCCCGCGCAACCCTTCCGCCACCACGCGAATGATCTCTGGGGCGCCCAGCATGCCGATCTTGACCCCGGCCACCGCCAGATCGTCGAACACCGCCTCGATCTGCGCGCGCACCAGCGCGGGCGGCAGGCCGGCCACGGCGGTGACCGTCCGGGTATTCTGCGCAGTGACGGCGGCCAGCACACTGGCGCCATAGACGCCAAGCGCCGAGAATGTCTTCAGGTCAGCCTGAATGCCCGCGCCGCCGCCGCTGTCGGACCCTGCAATCGTGACCGCAATCACCGCCATGTCGCCCCCATATATCGACCGGAGAAGGGCGACCGGGGGCTGACGGGGCATGGCGGGCCAATGGCCCTGTCTTCCCGTGGATCAGACTACCCGTTCCCTCCGCCGGTATGAACCGGATCAGGTTCGATGGGTTGGCTTTCGCCTCTCAGCCCCGGTTGCCCGGGACACCCCAACGAGTAAGTGCGGTGATCCTAGCGACGGTGCAGCGGCGACACAAGCCGCAGGATTGCGGTCAGGCCCCTGCGCCGATCTGCCAGTGGTCCGGCACGATGATCCCAGAGAATGTGGTGCGGCAAACCGGGAGGACTGTGTCCGATCCGGTGGCCCGGGTTCGGTCTCTGTCGGGGTCACAGGCGGCGATGGGACAGATCCGCGCCGCCTTCACCTGCCAGATGCGGGTCTGGCCGGATGAAAGACGGGGCCGATCCTGCGACCGGCCCCGTGCATTCTGTGGAAACTGCGCCTTTGGCCGGGGATGTGCCGGCCCAGGGCTCTGCCCTTGCGGTCAGTCGATGAAGACCTCGTCGCGGGATTTCCGGATCGACGGCATCACGATGACGACCAGCAGCAGCGCCGCAACAAGCAGGATCCCGGCCGAAATCGGACGTTCGACAAAGGTGCCAAGGTCCCCGTGCGACATCAGCATCGCCCGGCGGAAATGGTCCTCCAGCATCGGTCCCAGCAGGAAACCCAGCAGCAGGGGGGCAGGTTCGCAATCCAGTTCCCACAGGATGAAACCCGCAAGGCAGGACACCACCAGAACGAACAGGTCGAACGGGCTGTTGGCAATGCTGAACACCCCGATGCAGCAGAAGCCGACAATGGCCGGAAACAGGATCCGGTAGGGCACGGTCAACAGCCTGACCCAGATGCCCACCATCGGCAGGTTCAGCACGACCAGCATCAGGTTACCGATCCACATGCTGGCGATCAGGCCCCAGAACAGCTCGGGCCGCTCTGTCACCACATTCGGTCCCGGCGTGATGCCCTGAATGATCAGCGCGCCGATCATCATGGCCATCACCGGGTTCGACGGAATGCCCAGCGTCAGCATCGGGATGAACGAGGTCTGCGCCCCGGCATTGTTCGCGCTTTCGGGGCCGGCCACACCTTCAATCGCACCGCGGCCAAAGCGCGAGGGGTCCTTGGCCAGCTTCTTCTCGGCCGTATAGGCGACAAAGGACGACAGCAGCGCCCCGCCGCCGGGCAGAACGCCCAGAACGGTGCCAATCCCCGTGCCGCGCAGGACAGGCAGGGTGATCTGCTTGATCTCTTGCCAGCTGAGCATCAGCCTGCCGATGGTCTGCCGCGTGACGGTGCGGTCTTCGGGATTGCGCAGATTGCGCACCACCTCACCCAGACCAAAGATGCCCATGGCCATCGCGGAAAAGGCAATGCCGTCCGCAAGCTGGGGAAAGCCCATCGTCATGCGCGAGGTGCCGGTATAGCCGTCCTGCCCGATCAGCCCGAGAAGAATGCCAAGGACGATCATCGCAACCGCCTTGAGCACCGAGCCGGAGGCAAGTGCCACCGATCCGACCAGACCAAGCACCATCAGTGAGAAATACTCGGCCGATCCGAAGCTCATCGCGAGACGGGTCAGCGGGGGCGAGGCGACGGCGATCACCAGCGTGGCGATGGTGCCGGCGACGAAAGATCCGATGGCCGCCGTGGCAAGCGCCTTGCCCGCCCGGCCCTGCTGGGCCATCTGGTAGCCGTCCAGCACCGTCACCGCGGCCGAGGATTCACCCGGCAGGCTGAGCAGGATGGCGGTGGTCGATCCCCCGTATTGCGCGCCATAGTAGATCCCGGCCAGCATCGTCATGGCCGCGACCGGCGGCACGCCAAAGGTGATGGGCAGCAGCAGCGCGATCGTGGCGACCGGGCCGATGCCCGGCAGCACACCGATCAGGGTGCCCAGCAGGACACCGATAAAGCAGTAAAGCAGGTTCTGCAGCGTCATCGCGACGCTGAGGCCAAGTTCGAGATGTTGAAAGAATTCCATGCCCTTGCCTCAATAGCCGCCGACCCAGGGGCCGAAGAGCGGAAGGACGATGCCAAGGCCGACCTTGAAGACCAGCCAGCTGAACACCGCCATGAAAAGCCCGGTCAGAAAGGCCGAAAGCACTGTGTTCCGGCGGTCCGCCATGGCGACGATGAAGACCGCCCCCAGCATCGAAGGCCCAAGGCCCAGACCGCGGACCGTGATCGCGAAGAAGAGGATGCCCGCTCCGATGCAAAGGATCGCGCGTGTCGGAATGACGATGTTGCCCATCTGCGGCCTGCGCAGCCCCGAGACAAGTATGCCCAGCCCGAGCATGGCCAGACCGCACCCAAGCACGAGGGGAAAGTAGCCGGGTCCCATCTTCTGGGCTGTGCCGAGTTTCAGTTGCAGCGCGCCGAACACGAAGCTGGCGGCCACCACGATCAGCAGCGCGCCCGTCATCGCCGCCTTGTTAAGTCGTACGGTTTTCATTCTTTCCTCCATCGCCTGGAACAGGCTGGCTGCCCCCTTTCCGAGGGCAGCCGCACCCGGTCAGCCCTTGGCGTCAGTCCAGTTTGACCGCGCCCGATTCGATCACGGGGCGGCAGAGCTCGGTGGCCGAGCGGGCAGCTTCGCCCAGCACTTCCGGCGCGCCGCCGACCGGGTCGAGCGAAAGCGAGGCCAGGAATTCCTTGCCGGCATCGCTGGCAAGATAGGCGTTGATCGAGGCATTCAGCTTGGCCACGATTTCAGGGGAGGTGCCGGCGGGCGCCCAGATCGCCTGCCAGCCGGAGGCGCCGAAATCCGCCAGCTCGGGTGCGGCGGATTCGTTCACCGCAGGCACGTCCGGCAGGGCCGCGACCCGGTTGCCGAAGGCGACGGCAATTCCATGCAGGCTGCCGTCGCGGATGTGGCCGGTGTAGCCCGCCGTTCCGTCGACACCCACCATGATCTGACCGGCGACAAGGTCGTTCGCCAGCGGGCCGCCGCCCTTGTAGGGAATTATGTTCATCTCGATGCCGGTGCGGCGCATGATCTCGGCCAGAACGATATGCGGCATGCTGCCGATCCCCGGGATACCGACGTTCAGCTGCCCCGGTTCGGCCCGTGCCAGCGCCACGAGGTCATCCATCGTCTTGGCTTCGAAGCCGGGGTTGCTGACGATGATGACCGAGGTGTCGGTCATCTGGATCACCGGGGTGAAGGCGGTGTCGAAGTCGAAATCAAGATCGTCATAGACCAGCTTGTTGATGACCGCGACGCCGATCGGTGTGAACAGGAAGGTATAGCCGTCGTTCGGCGCCTTGGCCGCCGCGCTGGCGCCGATGCTGCCGCCGGCCCCGCCGCGGTTGTCGATTACGAACTGCTGGCCCAGATCTTCGCTGACATATTGAAACACCGCGCGCGCCAAAGTGTCGGCAGAGCCGCCGGCGGTTGCAGGCACGATCACGGTCACGGGCCGCGTGGGCCAGTCTTCGGCTGCGGACAGGCCCGGCACGAAGACAGCGGCAGCAAGTGCCGCCACCTTCAGAAATCCAAGTTTCATTTGAACCCTCCCTATGGGCGTTCCGGCGATGCGATCGCTGCGCTGCCGGTCTTGACCTCTTGTTCCCCCCGGCCGCCGCTTCTCCTCATCGCGGCCGCCATCGCTGCGAAGCGCGGACGCCGTCACGATTGCCGATCCGGTGCCGTCCTTCCAGATGCAAGCTGCACCAAACATACAACGACTGTAAAATAGGAATGGAAGATACATCTATATCTGCCGCATATCCATTCGCCGGGTAAACCGCGGTCCGGGGCGTCGGTGCGGCACAAGGGCAAGCCCGGATATATGGATCAAGACGGAGCGTGTATTTTACTTCGCCGCCGCGGGGCGAAAGGCTGCGTCGCGGCAACCCGAGGTCCCCGAATCTCTGCATCGGCAATGATGGCGGGACGGTTGCGGTGCCAAAATGACAGGGGGGAAGGCCGGGATGACCGAGTTTGATTCAACGGCACAGGTGCATGAGGCCGATGTGGCGGTCGTGGGGTCTGGTCCGGCGGGTCTGGCCGCGGCGATTGCGGCGGCCGAGGCAGGGGCCAGGGTGCTGTTGCTGGAAATGAACGATGATGTCGGGGGGCGGGCCATCGTCAGCGGCGGCAACATCCATCTGGGCGGCGGGCATGCGCTGCAACAGGCCTTGGGGATCGAGGATTCGCCCGAGGCGGTGTTTCAGGACTGGGTTCGTCACGACACGCCCGAATCCCGGTTCTGCGACCGGCGTCTGGTGCGGGTCTATGCCGGGGAAAGCGTCGCGACCTTCGATTTTCTGATCCGGCACGGGGTGCGTTTTCCCGATGCTCCGGTTGCGCTGAATGTCGATGTGAAATCGGTCGGGCCGCAAAGCGTACCGCGGGTCTTCCGCTGCGAGGAATGGCCGGATCCGGCCGGGGTGATCCTTCGCGACAGCGGCCGCAACGGCTCGGGCCTGACGCGGGCGCTGGAGGCCAGCGCGCGCAGGTTGGGCGTCAGGATCATGACCGGCCATCGCATGACCGGGCTTTCCCGCGGGCAGGCCGGGCGGATCGACACACTGACAGGGCAGGGACCCCGGGGGCCGTTCAGGGTCAGCGCGCATTGCGGTATTGTTCTGGCAACAGGCGGCAGCACCGGAAATGTTGCCTTCCGGCGGATATTCGATCCAAGGCTGACCGAGGAATACCAGCAGGTTGGCGCGCCCGTCGCGATGCAGACCGCCGATGGCGAAATTGCCGCGATGAAGCTGGGGGCTGCGCTTTGGGGCACCGCGGCCCAGACCGCGGGCACCTATCTGGTGATGAGCCGCACCAGTCATATCGGATGCCGCTACGGCTATCCGCGGCTGAAGTTCCGCCCCGACAGCCCCGCCTTTGCACAGGCCGGGGCCAGCGGGCTGACGGTTTCGGACTGGCAGAATGTCATTCTGGTCAATCAGGCCGGGGACCGGTTCTGGAACGAAGAGGATGAGGAGCAGCCCTTCTTCGATGCCGCCATGGCCTATTGCGACCGCAGCGGCGATCCCGATGGCGGCGGGCCGATCTGGGCGATCTTCGATGCCGATGCCGTGGCCCGCGAAGGCTGGGTGACCGCGCCGCCGCATGTCGATCCGGCCTTTTTCGCCTGTGGAGAGACGCTGGAAGACCTGGCCGCCGCCATCGCCAATCCCTATCAGAAACAGCCGATGGACGGCGCGCGTCTGGCGGCGACCGTGGCGCGCTACAACGGTTTCGTTGCGGCCGGCAGGGATGCGGATTTCGGCCGCCCGCAGCCGCGCCATGGCATTTGCCGCGGCCCGTTCTTCGCCGCCTGGGCGACACCCATGATCCATGACAGCCTTGCCGGGCTGCGCATCGACGAAGAGGCCCGCGTTCTGGACATTGCGGGCCAGCCGCTGCCGGGGCTGTACTGCGCCGGGGAATGTCAGGGCGGCTTTCCCCAGCACGGGCTGGGCCGGTCGCTGCTGTTCGGCCGGATCGCCGGGCGGTCGGCCGCCGTGCAGCCGGCGTGATCGGGACAGCACGGCCAAAGGCCCCGGCCGGGAGACCGGGGCCATTCACCCTGTTACATGGTCAGCTGTTCCAGCTTGTAGCGTGAGACCACCGTTTCCTTCGAGGTGATGAACTCCAGCAGCACCGGGATGCCCTGTTGCGTCTTCTCGATCCCGCGGCGGATCGCCGGCACGATGTCTTCCGGGCGGGTCACCCGCTCGCCATAGCCGCCGAAGGCCACGGCCATATCGGCATAATTGCCGCTGATGTCGGTGGAGCGGTATTTCTGGGTCGAGACCGGCATCACATCCAGCTCCAGCGCCATGCAGTAGTTGTTCAGCAGGATGGACATGATCGGAATGCGCTCGCGCACGCAGGTTTCAAAATCCATCCCGGTGAAACCGATGGCCGCATCGCCCCAGACGTTGATGCACAGCTTGTCGGGGCAGGCCAGCTTGGCGCCCATGGCAAGGCCAAGGCCATATCCCAGCTGCGTGGTCTTGCCCCAGCCGATGTAGGACATCGGCGTCACGCATTTCCAGAACGGGGACAGCTGGTCACGCGGGCTGCCCGCATCATGAGTGATGACCGTATTCGCAATATCGACCGTGTGCTGCAGGTCCCACAACACGCGGTAGGGCGAAAGCGGCGCCTCGTCAGAGGTCAGCTTCGGCATCCATTCGGCCAGCCATGCGGCATGGACTTCGGCAATCTCCTTGACCGCGGCGGAACGGTCGCGCGGCGCGGTGATCCGGTCCTTCAGCAGGTCGATCATCGCGCGAAGGACCAGCTTCGCATCGCCCTGCAGGCCGATTTCGATCGGCAGGTCCTTGGCCAGATGGTTCGGGTCCACCGTGGCATGGATCACCTTCTTGCCCTTGGGCATGGCCACGCCGAAAGAGGTTTCGGTAAAGCTGCAGCCGATGCCGAAGATGACATCCGACTTGTCCAGAAAATGCCGGACGGCCCGCGGTATGGCTGCCCCGCCGGAGCCCAGCGAAAGCTCATGCGTTTCGGGGAAGGCGCTTTTGCCCTCAAGGCTGGTGCAGATCGGCGCGCCCAGCAATTCGACCAGTTCGGCCAGCTCGTCCCAGGCCTTGGCGTAATGCACCCCCTGACCCGCATAGATCACCGGACGCTTGGCCGAGAGCAGCATTTCGACCGCATCGTCGATCAAGGCCGGATCGGCCACGGCCCGGGCAATCTTGGCCGGCACGTAATCCAGCGGCTCGGGCACTTCCTCCTGCCAGATGTCTTTCGGGATCTCGACCAGAACCGGCCCGCCGCGGCCGTTGCGCAGCCGCGAGAAGGCGCGGCGCATGATCGCCGGCACCTCGCTGCCGCGGGTGATCGGCTCGGCCGATTTGGTGACGGATTTCATGCTGGTGGCGTTGTTGCGTTAATCGGATGGAGGCCAAGGTGACCCTTTCCCGCTCTGCGTTCAGCGAACGGCTGTGATCTCGGCGGTGCCGAGGGCGTTGTATCTGTTCATGATGGCGATGCGGATCTGGATC